>DATIWK010000044.1:0-46135 GCA_035519395.1 Anaeromyxobacteraceae bacterium
CATGGGCCGAGGTGGAGGCGACAGGCCCTCGCCACGGCTCCGCTCCTCCGGAGAGGGCCTGACTGCGCCCGCCGACCGCGCCGGGATGGCCGCGGAGGCGGCTCTCGCGATCAGTCGAGCCGCACCACGATCGCGCCGGACCGCTCGTTGAGCCGCTCGACCGCCGCGTACATGGCCTGGAGCGGCGAGTCGCCGGCGCCCGAGACCGAGCGCGGCGCTGCGGAGCGGCGCTTCGCCGACGGCCCGGCCACGATGCGCGCTCCGGCGCGGCCGTGCAGGCCGTCCGGCCAGACGCGCACCTGCATCCCGGCGCGGTAGAGCGCCAGCAGCACCCTGCCCATCTCGGCGGCGACCCGTTCCTCGGCGTAGGTCATCGTGCTTCCCGTTCGGGTCCGCTCCGTACGACGCGCCATGGCACTCCCGTCGAGTCGGGGTGAGCTGGATCAGTCGGGGAGCTGCTGCAGACCTCGAGCGCATCCTAGCGACCTGCCCTGACAGCGCCAGTTTCACGCAGGATCCGCTATCGCGGAGCGACCAGGATGGAGGCCGTTCCGTCCGGCATGCGCCGCCGTGCCGCCCCCCACTCCGAACGGGGGCGCGGGAACCCGTCCCATACGGGAGGCCCGGGCGACCGTCGGCCCCCCTTGACCCACATCGGACCCCCACTAGCTTGTCTCGTATGTACGCGCGGTGGGGGAGCTTCGCAGTGGGGCTCGGGCTGGTCCTGGCGCCGCTGGCGCTCGGCTACCCCGCGCTCGGCGCGATCCTCCACGACGTCGCGGTCGGCCTGCTCGTCTGCATCGCCACGCTGGGCGCGCTCGACTGGCCGCCGCTCCGCTACGCGCTCGCCGCCCCGGCGCTCTGGCTCCTCTGGATCGGGCGCGGCGCGGGCGACCCGCGGGCCGCCGCTGCCGAGATCGCGGCGGGCGCGCTCCTGCTGCTCCTGGCGCCCGTCCCGAACGCTCGCCGCGCCGCGACGGTGGGGCCGGACCGGGCCGGCGCGCGCGTCTGACGGGGCGGCCCTGCGGCTCACGGCGCGCGCGCCGGCGTGAAGGGTACGGTCGTGGCGGCCTGCGGAGGCGCGCTCCGGCCACGCCGGGACTGCCGCCTCCTCTCGGGCGCCTTTGGCGTTTGCGAATCGCGATCGTCCGCCTAGGATGCGGGCGTGATCGCCGCCGCGCTGCTCTCCGCGTCTCTCGCCGCGGCGCCCGCGAGGGCCGCTCACGCGCCGGACCTGGTGGACGCGGTGACCCTGGTACCGGACGCCGTCGTGGACCTGCGCTACGCGACCCCGGACAACGTGACCGGGAGGCCGCTCTACCGCATCGCGCGCTGCCTGCTGCTGCGACCCGTCGCCGAGCGCCTCGCCCGCGCGGCGGACCGGCTCCGGGCGAAGGGCTTCCGCGTGCGCCTGTGGGACTGCTACCGGCCGCTCTCGGTGCAGCGTGCGCTGTGGGCAGCGTATCCGCGCCGCGGTTACGTGGCGGACCCGGACCACGGCGGGTCGCACCACAACCGCGGCGCGGCGGTGGACGTCGCCCTCGCCGCGGCGGACGGCGGCGAGGTGCCGCTCCCGACCGGCTTCGACGCCTTCGGCCCGGAGGCGCACGCGTGGGCGCCGGGCCTCCCCCGGGCGGCGCGCGCGAACCGCGACCGGCTGCGCCGCGCGATGGAGGCCGAGGGGTTCAAGGTGAACCCGATGGAGTGGTGGCACTTCGATGCGCCCGAGGCGGAGGGCGCGCCGCTGCTCGACGTGGCGATCGAGCCGGGGAGCTGAGCGCGGCCGCGGCCGCCGCGCCGCGAGGCGGCCCGTCCGCGGGCGCGCGGCGGCGAACCCCCGGCGGCCTCCGACACGGTTCGCGCTCCGTCAAGAGCCCTCGGCCGGGAGGCGTCGGCCGGGCGTGCTAGAACCGGGTTCGTGGCCATCGCGCCCGACCCGCTCGAAGCCCTCGCGCACCTGCCCGCCGAGGAGCAGCTCGCCGCGGCGATCCGGCGGCTCTCCGGCCCCCGGCCTGGCCCGCTCGCCGCGCTCGAGCCGGCGTCCGAGGGCGCCCACCCGCCGGGCCCGGGCCTGATCGACGGCCGCCTCCTGGAGGCCATCGCCGCTCGCGCCCTGGGCGGCGCCCGAGGTGCCGTCTTCACGCCCGAGCCGGAGGCGCGGATCCTCGCCGCGGCCGGCCTGGCCCATGCAGCCGCGCGGCGCGCCGGGCCGCCGGCCGCCGACGCGTTCGCCCTCCTGCTCGCGGGCCATCGCGAACCCGCTCTCGTGGCCGCGCTCGACGGCCTCGCCGTCCTCGATCCCGCCTGCGGCGGCGGAGCGCTGCTCGCCGCGGCGGAGCGGCTCGCCCGGGCCTGCGGCGGGCGCCTCTCCCTCCACGGGATCGACGTCGCGCCGCTCGCCGCCGGCGCGGCCGCGGCGCGCCTCACCCTCCTCGGCGCCCGGGCGCACGTCGTCCGCGCGGACGCCCTCGCCGCGCCCTGGCCGGCGGCGGACCTGGTCCTCGCCAATCCGCCGTTCCTGCGCCACGAGGCGATCGGGCGCGCCGGGAAGGACGCCGCGGTCCGCGCCTCCGGGCTGTCGCGCCAGGCGGACCTCTCCGCCCACTTCGCGGCGCTGGCGCTGCGGCGCGCGCCCGTCGCGGCGCTGGTGTGGCCGCGGGCGCTCGACACCTCCCGATCGGCGGCGCCGCTGCTCGCCGACGCCGCCGCCCGCGGCGGCTTCGTGCTGCGGCTCCGCTCCCGCGCCGCCGGAAGCTTCGCGGCCTCCATCGACACGGCCCTCGCCGTCTGGGCGCGGGGCGCCCCCGGGCTGCCGCCGGGCGAGGCGCAGGTGCCGCTCGCGGCGCTCGCCGACGAGGACCTGGTCCGCCTCGCCCGCGGCGGCGCCTCGCCCCGCGTCGCGCTAAGGCGGCCGCCCGCCCCCGCCGCGCGGGGCGCCGCGCTCCGGCTCGGAGACGTCTGCGAGGTGCGGTTCGGCACCAAGACCGGCTGCAACGCCTTCTTCCACCTCCGCCCGCTCGGCGACGGCCGCTTCCTGTCGTCGCTCGCGGGCGAGGTGCGGCTCGCACCCGGCGACGTGGTCCCCGTCCTCGCCACGCTCAAGGAGGCGCGGGCGCCCGAGGTGGCGGAGCCGTCCCGCGTCCTCTTCCGGCCCGGCGCGGACGCCGGTCGCGCCGCGCGCGCGTACCTGCGGCTCGCCGAATCGTGCGGCGTGCACCTCCGGCCCACCTGCGCCGGGCGGAAGCCCTGGTGGCGGCTCGCCCCGGGCCGCGTGCCCGCGCCGGTCCTCTATCCGGCCAAGGTCGGCGCCCGCGCCTTCGCGGTGCTCAACACGGCCGGCCTCTGGGAGGACAAGAAGTTCCACGCGCTCTTCCCGCGCGCGCTCCCCGCCTGGCAGGTCGCGCTCCTGCTCTCGGCGACGCCGGTGCGGCTCGCCGTCGACGAGGGCGCGCGGCAGCTCACCGGCGCCCAGGCGATCGCCGACGTGGACTGCCGCGTCCTTTCCGCCGCGCCCTTCCCCTCGCCCGCGGCCGTCGCCGCGCTCGCGGGACCGCTCGCGGCGGTGCGCGCCGCGCTCGCGCGCGACCCGGTGACGACCGGCGTGGCGGCGATGCTCGCGCGGCCCGCGCAGCGGGAGCTCGACCTCCTCGCCGGCCGCGCCCTGGGGCTCTCCGCGGCCGCCGTCGAGCGCTCGCGGCGCGCGCTCGCCGCCCGCATCGCGGCGCGGCTCGAGCACGCGGCGGCGGTGCGGGCCGCGATCGGCGGGTAGCAGCGGGCGCGGCCCTTCGACATCGCGCCGCGCGCTACGCCCGCGCCCCGCCCCCCTGCGGCGAGCCGTCGGCCCCGCGGGGCCCGCCGTCCTCGCGCGCCTGGCACTCGGTGCAGGTCCCGACCAGCTCGTGGTGGTGCGACACCAGCCGGAAGCCGTGCTTGGTCGCCACCTCGCGCTGCAGGATCTCGAAGGCCTCGAACTCGAACTCCACCACCTTCCCGCACGAGCCGCACACCAGGTGATCGTGGTGCACGCGCCCGAAGGTGGTCTCGTAGCTCTTCGAGTCCCCGGCCAGGATCGCCGGTTCGAGGATGCCCGCCTCGGCGAGGAGCGGCAGCGTCCGGTAGACGGTCGCCTTCGACCCGCGGATCCCGCGCTTCTTGAGATCTGCGATCAGCTCGTCGATGGGGTAGTGCCCGTCGCGCGCGAGCGCTGCCTCGACGATGGCGGCCCTGGCCTCGGTGAGCCGCAGATCCTTCTTGTGGAGGAAGCGCTCGAACCTGTCGAGGGCCTCCCGCGTGCGCCCCTCCGGCGCATCTTCGGTGCGACCCGGTCTCACAGGTGCCCACCCTAGCGAGCGCGGCGGCGATGTGTCAACCGTGGCGGGCGCAGGGTCGCGCTGAGAAGCCGGGCCCGGCGCGACCACGGTTCGGGGGGCGCGGCTCCGGAGGAATCCTCGCAGGATGCTCCCGTGCGGCGGTCCGGTTCCGATGGGGGCGGCACCGGGCAGGCCAATTCGGGTAGAGAGGACGTGGTGACTGCGAGCTTCCGCCGCCCGACGACGCCCCGCACCGCGCCCCTCGCGGCGCTCGCGGTGCTCTTGCTGCTCGGCGCCCCTTCCGCCCGCGGCGCCGACGGCCCCGCGCGCGCGCGCGACCTCGAGGCGGCGCTCGGCGCGATCGTCGCGGAGAGCGCGCTCTCCGGGGCGCGGGCCGGCATCCTGGTCGCGTCCCTCGAGACGGGGCAGGTGCTCTTCGCGAGGGACGCGGACGTCCTCCTTAACCCCGCCTCGAACGTGAAGCTCTTCACCGCGGCCGCCGCGCTCGCGCGCCTCGGCCCGGAGTACCGGTTCGACACGGAGTTCTACGCCGACGCCGGCTCGGAGGGGCGCACCTCCCTGAGGACGCTCTTCGTCCGCGGCAAGGGCGATCCGACCATCACCAGCGAGCGGCTCTGGGCGATCGCCGGCGACCTCGACCACGCCGGCGTGAAGAAGGTGGGCGACATCGTCCTCGACGACCTCTGGTTCGACGGCGAGCGGCTCGGTCCGGGCTTCGACCAGGAGAGCGGCGACCGGTCCTACCTGGCGCCGACCGGCGCGCTCTCCCTCGACTGGAACGCCGTCGCCGTCCACGTCGCGCCCGGGGACCGGCCCGGCGCCCGCGCCCGCGTCGAGCTCGAGCCCGCCTCGGACTTCCTCGAGGTGGTGAACCGCGCCACCACCGCCGGCCCGCGCGCCATGCGGCGCGTCCTCACCTCGTCGTCGTGGGCGGGAGGGCGGCAGCGCGTCTCGGTGGACGGACGCGTGCCGGCCGGTGGCCGCGAGACGGTGGTGTGGCGGCGGATCGACGAGCCCGCGCTCTACCTCGGGCAGACGCTGCGGCGGTATCTGGAATTGCGAGGCGTGAAGGTCACCGGGCGCGTCCGGACGGGCGCCCTGCCCCCCGACGCGAGGCTGGTGCACGTCGCGGAGTCCGAGCCGCTCGCCGAGGTCGTGCGGCGCATGAACAAGGTCTCCTCGAACTTCGTCGCGGAGCAGCTGGTGAAGGCGCTCGGCGCCGAGGCGAAGGGCGCCCCCGGGTCGTGGGCGAAGGGCATCGAGGCGGTGGGCGACTTCCTCGCCGACGCGGGCATCCCGCGCGGCGCCTACGTGATGCGCAACGGCTCGGGGCTCAACGACTCGAACCGCTTCAGCGCGCGCCAGGTGGTGACGCTCCTCCGCGCCATGTGGCAGCGCTGGCCGCTCCAGGCCGAGTTCGTGGGATCGCTCCCGGTGGCGGGGCGCGACGGGACCATCCGCTGGCGCATGGAGGGGACCGAGGCGGTGGGGCGGCTGCGCGCCAAGACCGGCACGCTCGAGAACGTCGCCTCGCTCTCCGGGTACGTGGAGACGGCGTCGCGGGAGAAGCTGGTCTTCGCCGCGCTGGTGAACGACTACCCGGGGCGCGCGGCCGGCGTGGTGCGCGCCCTGGACGCGCTGGGGAGCGCGCTGGCGGCGAGCGGCGGCGGCGCGGCCGGGCTCTCCGCCGCGGTGGCGCTGGCGGCGCCCACGGCGGCGGGCCCCGTGCCCGCGGCGGCGGTGGCGGCCGGGGACCTGCGCGCCACCGTGAAGACCTACTACGGCCTGGGGCGCGCCGGCGACCGCCGCCACGTCGCCTTCCTGAGGACGGCGCTCCGGACCGAGCGCCACCCGGCGCTCCGGCTCGCCATCGCCGAGTGCGTCTACCTCGCCGATCCCGACGGCGACTCCGCCCGGCGCGCCTTCCTGGACGCGGTGGCGGGCGCCGACGCGGCCGCGCTGACCACGCTCTTCGCGGCGGCGCCGGAGGGCGCTCCGCCGGTGCTGCCCTCGCTCGGCGACCTCGCCTTCGAAGCGGGCGGAGAGGCCCTGGTGCGGCTCGTCGAGCTCTCCGCCGCTGCCACCGACCCGGCCGTCGCCGCGGCGTACGACGAGGTGCTCTCCGAGGTGGCCTCGGGCGCGCCCGAGGACCTCCTCCTCGCGCTGCGGGCGGCGACGCCGGTCGCCGCCGACGCGGCGGTCGCGAGCCTCGGCCGATCGCTGTCGCGCGCCGGCGCGGAGGGGCATCCCTTCCCGCCGGCGGTGGCCGCCGTCGCCGCGACCGACGGCGAGCCGGGCGCCTTCGCCCGGGCGCTCGAGGCCCGGCTGCGGGACGCGGAGGCCACGGCCCGCGCGCCGCGCATCGGCCCGGCGCCGGCGGCGATCGCGGCGCCGGCGGCGGAGGCGCCGCAGCCGCGGCCGGGTGGGTAGCGGCGGCGAACGCGCGCCGATGGCGCGGCCGATGTCAGGGGCGCCTGCTACATCCCCCTCCTCACAAACGACGCCTGCGGCAAACGCAGGCCACACGGCAGGAGGCGCACGCCATGGTCAACAAGGTCATCCTGGTCGGGAACCTCGGGAAGGACCCCGAGGTCCGTTACACGTCCGGCGGTCAGGCGGTCGCCAACCTCCGCATCGCCACCTCCCGCTCCTGGACCGACAAGCAGTCGGGCCAGCGCAAGGAGGAGACGGAGTGGCACGACGTCGAGGTCTGGGGGAAGCAGGCGGAGCAGTGCGGTGAGTACCTCGCCAAGGGCCGGCAGGTGTACGTCGAGGGGCGGCTCAAGACGGACAAGTGGCAGGACAAGACCACGGGCCAGGAGCGCTCGAAGGTGAAGGTCGTCGCCGACACGGTGCGGTTCCTCGGCGGCGGCGGGCGCGGCGCGGGCGCTGGTGCCGGTGGCGCGGGCGGCGGTGGCCGTCCGCCGGTGTCCGAGGAGCCGCCCGGCGGATTCGAGGAGGGCGGCGGCGATGTGGGCGGTGGTGGGGGACACGGCGGCGCTGCGGGTGGTGGGCCCGGCGACGACATCCCGTTCTAGACGTCGCCCGCGGCGGGTGGGCGAGCCGAGCTTGCGTGATAGGCTCTCCTCGCTCGCCGCATGGCCCCCTCCCTCGTAGAGAAGTACGAGCAGATCCTCGCGGCCGATCCGCGATCGCGGATCTTCGTCGAGCTGGCGAAGGCGCTCGTGGAGCGCGGCGATCACGCCCGCGCCGCCGAGGTGTGCCGCGCGGGGCTCGTGCACCACCCGTCGTCCGTCCTCGGGCGCGTGATCTGGGGTCGCGCCCTCCTGGAGGCAGGAGACCGGACCGGCGCGATGGCGCAGTTCCAGGCGGCGATCGGCCTCGATCCAGGGAGCCCGTACGCGTACAACCTGGTCGGCGAGCTCCTGGTCGAGCGGGCGCTGTGGCGCGAGGCCCTCCCCGTCGTCTCCCGGGCGGCGGAGCTGCAGCCCGCCGACGCGCGCGTCCGCGGCTGGCTCGAGGAGGCGCAGCGCGGCGCCGGAGACGAGCCGGGACCCGCGGCCGGCGACGACGACGAGAGCACCGAGCCGGACCGGCCCATCGCGCCCGCCGCTGCGGCTGCCGGCGGTGCGGCGGCCCTCGCGCCGGACGGCGGGGCCGGCTCGCCGGGCGCAGCGCCGGGCGGTCCCGACGCCTCGACGGGCGCGGCGGCGGAAGGGGCCGCCAGCGCCGGCCCGCCGCCGGCTCCTCCCGGGGCGACGCCACCTCCCCGGCCACCCAGCGTGAAGCGCAAGCCGCCCGAGCCACCTGCCGAGCGCGAGGTGACCGATCCCCGTTTCGTCCTCTCCATGCTCCCCGGCGAATCGCGGACGGAGGTCGGACCGCGCGCCCCCTCCCCGGCGGCGGGCGCGCCGCGCCGCGGCGGTGGCCCGGCCAGCGCGGCGGAGGCGGCCCGCCTCGCGGCCCAGTACGAGCGCGACCTCCGCGAGAAGCTCCTCGCCGCGCCGGAGCCGCCGCCCGGCTTCCTCCGGCGCCACCGGCGCGCCGTGGCGATCGCCGCGGTCGTCCTCGCGCTGGGCGGCTACGCGGCCGTGGACCGGGTGGTGCGCGGGCGGATGCGCGCCGACGTGGCGCTGCACGCGGGCGGTCTGGCGCGGGCCGGCCTCGCCCGCGACACGCTCGCGTCGCTCCGCAAGGCCTCCGAGGTGCTCGCCTCGGCGCGCGAGACCTCGCCCTCCGACGCGAAGCTCGCGGCGCTGGCCGCGCAGGTCGCGGCGGTGCTCGCCTCGGACTACGGCGACGAGGGCGCGCGCGCGCTTGCCCTGGGCCTGGCCGACGACCCCGCCGCCGGCGACGCTGCGGCCGCGCCGCGGCTCCTGCTGGCGGTGTCGAGGACCGAGCGCACCGCCGCCGAGAAGGACGTCCTCGCGACCCCTCCCGGGAGCGCGCCGCTCGTGGACGTGCTCGCGGGCGAGGCGTTGCTGGCACGCGGTCAGGTGGAGGCGGGGCGCGGCCGGCTCGAGACGGCCGCACGGGCGAACCCCCCGATGCTCCGGGCGCTCGCGGACCTGGGCGACGCGACCCAGTCCGGCGGCGATCCGGAGGGCGCGCTCGCGTACTTCGTCGCCGCGATCGCCGCCCACCCGACCCACGCGCGCTCGGTCACGGGCGCGGCCGAGGCCAGGGTCCAGCTCGACCGGGACCTCGACGCCTCGCGCCGGGAGATCGCGGCGGTGGACGCCGATCCCGGCAGCGCGCCCCCCGCCGCGCAGCGGACGCGGTACGAGGTCGCCGCGGCGCGGGTCCTCGCCGCGTCGGGCGATCTTCCGGCCGCCGCAGCCCGCCTGGCGCGCGCCGCGGACCAGCTGGGCCGGTCGGCAGCGCTCTCGGCCGCCGGAGCGGAGATCCAGCTCGCGGCCCGCCAGTGGGACCGGGCCGAGGCGGAGGCGACCCGGGCGGTGGAGCTGGCGCCGAGGGACTCCTCGATGCGCGTGCTCCTCGCCCGCGCCCGCATCGGGCGCGGCAGGTACGCCGAGGCGCTGGCGGCGACCAGCGGGGCGGACGGACGCGCCGTCCGGATCGAGCGCGCCGTGGCCCGCTACGGGCTGGGGCAGTACCGCGAGGCCAAGGCGGAGCTGGACCGGACCCGCAACGGCGACCGGATGCCACCGGTGGCGGCGGTCTGGTACGCGATGTGCGACGTCTCGCTCGGGCGCGCCGGGCCCGCCGAGGAGGTCCTGCAGGCCATCGCCGGCGGCCGCTCGCCCCCGCCGCTCGCCTTCGTGGCGCTGGGGCGGGCGCAGGAGGCGCAGGGCAAGCTCGACGCCGCGGAGCGGAGCTACCGCACCGCGATCGAGCGGGACGGGCGGTCGCCCGAGGGCTTCGTCGCGCTCGGGAAGCTCCTGCTCGCCCGCGGGAAGGCGCGGGAGGCTGCCGCGCCGCTCGAGCGTGCCGTGAAGCTCGATCCGCTCGGGGCCGAGGCGCGGCTCGCGCTCGCCGAGGCGCGCCTCGCCACCGGCGAGCCGGGCGCGGCCCGGGCGCAGCTCGACGCGGTCCTCCTGGCGCGGCCGAGGGACGGCGACGCCCTCCGCGCGCTCTCGGCGGCGTACCTCGCGGAAGGCCAGGCGGCCGAGGCCCGGCGCGCGGCGGAGCACGCCGCGGCGGTGGAGCCGAAGGACCCCGCCTCCTGGATGTCGGTCGCCCGGGCGGCGCTCGCGGCGGGAGACGCCGCAGGGGCGCGGCGGGCGGCGGACCGGGCCGCGAAGCTCGCCGGCAAGGGGCCGCAGGCGGCCGAGGCGCACAGGCTGGTGGTCGAGGCGAGCGCGCGGCGGTAGTCGGGCCGCCCCTCGAATCCGGCGCGTCGATCGGAAGGACGCGGACCCGCTTCGCCTCCGGGTCCACGTCCCTGCGCGGCTACTGCGCCTGCGCGCCGCCCGTCACGACGTCGAGCGCCGGCATGAAGAGCTGGAGCGCGTTCGCTCCTGCCCGCCGTGGCGCTGGCAGGGGCGCCCCATGACCCCGGCCTCCACGTCGCCCCCTCGGTCGACGACTGCTCCGTGGCTTCGCGCCGAACCTCCGCGGCGGCGCGCGTCGCGCGACTCGAGCGGAGCACCGCCTCCCTTGCGGCCTCATCCCCTTGCGCTCCCGCGCACGCCACGCGTATCATGACTCATGGTGGATGATACGGACAGTGCACCATCGGCTGCTCCGCTCCGGCGGGTCGCAGCCGAACCGTCCTTCTGGCGCGCCTTGCGCGGCGCCCTCTTCGCGCCGCGAGCCCTCTTCGCCGGCACGCGTGAGCTCACCGCGCTCGGCGCCCCGGTTCGGTTCGCGGCTGGGATGGGGCTCCTCAGGGGCCTGTTCATGTCGGCCATCGTCGTGTTCTTCACGACGCTGCTCCAGGGCTCGGAGCTCTTTCCCGCGACAGGGCTCGACGACGACGCCCACTTCCTCCTGGCGAAGGACCTCGCCGTCTACCTCGTCGGCTACCCACTCGCCGCGGTGGCCGGCGTGTTCGCGAGTGGGGTCGTGGTCCAGGGCGTCGCGGCGCTCTCGGGTGGGCGCGGGAGCTACGCGCGGTCCGTCCGTGTCGCCGCGTACGCCTCGGCACCCATTTTCCTGGTCTGGATCTTCCACACGGGAGCTTCGATGACGATCTGGCCAGGGACGAGCTGGGGCCCGAGCGTCGTCGCGCTGGGATGGGGGGGCTGGGTGGTCGCCGAGGGCGTCACCGTGCTGCATGGCGCGAGGCGGGCCTGGGCGTACCCCGTTGCCCTTGCCTCGCTTGCGGGCGTCTGGATGGTGAATGCGAGGGTCTTGCAGCCGCTCGTCCACGCGCTCCGGGCCGCGCTGCGCCTGTCGTGAGCTCTCCGAGCAGGCGCCATGGATCGGGGAGGCTCGGTCCTCAGCTCACCGCCTTCTTCACGAGCGCGCCGATCCTCGCCTCCTCGGCGGTGGTCAACTCCTTCAGCGCATAGGACGTCGGCCACATGGCGCCTTCGTCGAGGTTCGCCTTGTCGCTGAAGCCGAACGTCGCGTACCTCGTCTTGAATTTCTGCGCGCTCTGGAAGAAGCAGACGACATCGCCGTCCTTGGCATACGCGGGCATCCCGTACCAGGTTCTCGGCGAGAGGGCTGGCGCGCTGGCTTTGATGACGGCATGGAGCCGCTCGGCCATGGCGCGATCCCGTTCCGGCATCTCGGCGATCTTCGCGTACACGTCGCTTTCCCCGTCCGCCTTGCCCGCGCGCGGCCCGCGGCGAGCGGCCGCCTTCAGCTCCTGGGCGCGCTCCCTCATCGCGGCTCGTTCCTCGTCCGTGAATCCCTTGTACGCCTTGCCGGTGGCTCTCCTGGCGGACTGCTGCGTGCCCGTCCTTGCAGGTTTCCTTTCAGCCATTGCGAAGCTCCTCCGTTCATGACGACGGCAACGTTTCGCACGAGGATGCCGAGTGCCGACGCGCGGCGTCACCTGCGCCAGCGGCCCGCCTCGACAAAGGAGAAATACCCGCCCGTCGCCACGATCACATGGTCGCGGGCCACGACCCCGACCAGCTCGGATGCCGCGCGCAGCCGTTCCGTGAGGTCCCCGTCCTCGACGCTCGCGGCCGGGTCGCCGCTCGGGTGATTGTGCACGAACACCACGCCGTGCGCGCCGATGCGGACGGGCTCGCGCAGCGCGTCTCGCGGTGACACGGGACACTGCGTGAGCGAGCCCTCCGCGACCTTCACGGTCTTGATGAGCCGCCCCCGCACGTCGAGCAGGACCGTGTGGAATTCCTCCCGCTCCGCGTGGGCGAGCGGCCGCATCAGCTCGTGTACCCGCGCCGGATCGAGAACGCGCTCGCCGCGCTTCGGCGGCGACCACGCGCCCCGCCGGCCGAGCTCGAACGCAGCGGCGATCGCGGCCGCTCGCGCGGGCCCGATGCCCCGTTGCTGCTGGAGCTGTTCCGGGGGCGCCCAGGCCAGCTCGGGGATGGGGACCGCCTCGAGCAGCCCAAGGGCGGCGGCGCGCGCAGAGCGGCCAGCGGAGCCGGTCCCCAGCACCAGCGCCACGAGGTCGGCGTCCGACAGTGCCCGCGCGCCCGCGGCGATCAGCCGCTCGCGCGGAAGATCGGCATCGGCGGCGAGCGTCGCGCTCATGCATGGGCGCCGAGCAAGCGGCGTGCCCTCGCGGAAACCCGCGTGGGCGCGTGGGCGGCGGCGCGGAGGGGTCGCGGGGTGGACCGTGGGCCCGCCCCGCGGACGGACGGAGCGTCCGGCGAATGACTCTGGGTAAGGCATGACGCAGCGATGACGCGGCGCGCCTGCGCCATGACGCACGCACTTTGCGTCATGACGCAGGGGCCGATTACTCTGGGTCGGGGAACACGCTACTTCGCGGCGGCCTTCGCCGCCTGCTTCACCAGCTCGCCGTCGATCTCGATCTTCACGTCGTCGCCGACCACCGGGCCGGCCTCGATCGTCTTGCTCCAGTTGAGGCCGAAGTCCTTCCGGTTGATCTGGGTGGTGGCGGCGAAGCCGCGGCGCGCGTTGCCCCACGGATCCTTGATCTCGGCGGTCGGCCCGGTCACGTCCAGGACCACCGGCTTGGTGGTGCCCTTGATGGTGAGGTCGCCCGTGACCTTGTACTTCCCCTCGCCGGCCTTCTCGACCTTGCTGGACTTGAAGGTGATGGCCGGGAACTTGGCCGAGTCGAAGAAGTCGGGCGACTTGAGGTGCGTGTCGCGCTGCTCGACGCGGGTGTTGATGCTGGTCACGTCGATGGTGGCCGTCACGCTGTCCTTCGACGGGTCCTTGTCGTCGAGGACCACCGCGCCGGTGGTCTTGCCGAACTCGCCTCGGACCGTGGAGATGACGAGGTGCTTCACCGAGAAGCCCGAGACGGTGTGGGCCGGGTCGATGTCGTAGGCGGCGCCCTGGGCCAGGACGAGGGAGGGCGCCGCGATCGCGGCGGCGGCGAGGAAGCGGACGAGACGGACGGGACGGATCATGCTGCTTCTCCTTTCGTGTCGAGCGGCGGGACACCCGCCGGGGAGCGAAGCGCGAAGCTCCGCATGCTGAGGTTCCGGTGCGCGAAGCCGGCGTGGAGGGTGGCGGCCCGGTCCTCCGGTGCGCGCGCGCCCATCGCGACGAGGAGCGGGTCGAAGTGCTCGGGGCTGGGCGCCGCCAGCGCGGCCTCGGGCCCCCGCTCCCGCCAGCGCGCCAGCGCGGCGGCGTCGAGCTCGTCCACGCGCTCCGCCACCCAGGCGTCGAACGCCAGCGCCCAGGGATCCACAGCGGTGTCGCCGAAGCGGACGCGCCGGAGGTTGTGGACCACCCCGCCGCTCGCCACCAGGAGGACGCCGTCCTCGCGCAGCGGCGCGAGCGCCGCTCCGAACCGGAGCTGCACCTCGGCCGGCGCCTCGGGGAGCGCGATCTGCACCACCGGGATGCGCGCCCCGGGCCACGCCAGGCGGAGCGGGATCCAGACGCCGTGGTCGAGCCCGCGCACCGGGTCGAGCCGCGCCGTGAACCCGGCCGCCTGGAGGAGCGCGGCGGCGCGCGCCGCGACGGCGGGCGACCCGGGCGCCGGGTACTGGAGCGCGTAGAGCTCGTCGGGGAAGCCGCCGAAGTCGTAGATGAGGCGGTGGTGCCCGGCGGACGTGATCCCCACCGGCCCCGCGGCGGTCCAGTGCGCCGAGACCACCGCCAGCGCCCGGGGGGCCGGGTGGGCGGCGGCGAAGCGCGCCAGCGCCTCGGCGTACGGCCCGTGCTCCAGGGCGACGGTGGGCGCGCCGTGCGAGACGAAGAGGACGGGCTCGCGGGTCATCGCGCCAGCCTCCGCGGGACGGGCGTGCGCCGCCCGCCGCGCGCCGCGGCGACCAGCGCGCCGGCGTGGTCCTCCAGAGCGCCCGGCACCAGCCGGTAGATGTGGAACTGGCCGCGCCGCTCGGCGGAGACCAGGCCCGCCTGCGAGAGGACCTTGAGGTGGTGGGAGACGGTCGCCTGGGCGAGGCGGAAGAGCGCGGTGAGGTCCTGGCACGAGATCTCGCCGCGCGCCGCGATGATCCGCAGCATGGCGAAGCGGGTGGCGTCGCCCAGGGCCTTGGCGACACGGACGGCGTGGAGATCGCGCGACGGCATCGACATATCGATGAACGTCTATTTAACGGGGAGGAGGGGCGGCCGCCACGCCGCGCGCGGCCCCCGATGGGGAGCCGGAGAAACCGCCGGGGGCGCCGGCATCCCTAGAAGCGGACGCCGAGCCCGGCGGCGAGCCGCAAGAGGTCGTACTGCTCGAAGGACAGCTCGCCCGCGAGGAAGAGCGAGGACGAGAGGCTGAGGCGCGCGCCCAGCGCGACCTGGTACCACGCGGTCCAGTGGGTCAGCTCGCCGGCGCCGAAGCCGAAGGTGAACGACGCCTCGATCCCCCGCCGCGTCTCGAACCGCTCCGTGAGCCGGAGCAGCGTCACGGGCGACCAGGCCCGCGACGGCGTGGCCCGGATCCGGTACGCCTGGGCCAGCACGCCCACCTCGATGGCGTCGAAGGCGTAGGCGACCTCGCCGCCCGCGACGCCGCCGCTCACGGCGGCGTCGGTGTTGAGCGCGAAGGCCTCGCCCCCGACCAGGGTGAAGGAGAGCCGGGGCCGCCGGGCGGGGGCGTAGGCCTCGTCCTCGTCGCCCCATTGGGCGCGCGCCGCCGCAGGGGCGGTGGAGACCGCGGCGATCGCGGCGAGCGCGAGCGGGCCGGCGAGGCGCGGCACGGCCGGATGATACGGCCGGGCAAGCTGCGCTGCCACCGGCCCGCGCCGCCCCGGGCGGCGGGGCCGGGCGCCCGGTCAGCCTTGCAGCCCGGTCAGCCTTGCAGCCCGGTCAGGAGGTCAGGAACGCCTCGTAGAGGCGGTATCCGCGCTCCAGCGCCCCGAGCTCGACCCACTCGCCCCGCTGGTGGGCCTGCGACGTGGCGCCGGGCCCGAGGTTCGCCGCCGGGATCCCGTGCTGCGCGAGGCGGGCCACGTCTGTCCAGGCCTGCTTCGGCTCGGCGCGCACCCCGGTCCGCTCCACCAGGCGCCGGACGAGCGGGTGGTCGGCCCAGGCCGGGCACGAGGGCGAGAGGTCGGTGAGCTCCACCTCCGCGCCGAAGCGGGCGGCGAGCGCGCGGACCTCGGCCGCGGCGGCGTCGAGGGCCTTGTCGGGCGCGAAGCGGTAGTTGAGGTTGAGCGTGCAGCGGTCCGGCACCACGTTGCGCGCCCGCCCGCCCTCGATGCGCGTCACCGTCGCCACCTCGCGGTAGAGCAGTCCACCGGACGCTGCCTCGCGCGGCGCGCGCGCGAGCAGCTCGGCGAGGAGCGGCCCGGCGGCGTGCACGGCGTTGGCCCCTTGCCACGGGCGCGCCGAGTGCGCGGCCCGCCCCTGGAACGTGAAGGTGGCGTGGATCGACCCGACGCACCCGAGCTGGAGCACGTTGTCGGTCGGCTCGAGGCAGAGCGCGAGCGCGGCGCCGGACAGCTCAGGGACCTCGCGCAGCACCGCGCCCAGCTCGTTCTCGAGGAAGGGGCCCTCCTCGCGGGCGTAGAGGACGAGCGCCAGATCGCAGAAGCGGCGCGCCGCCGGGAGCCGCTCGGCGAGCTCCATGGCCACCGCCACGCCGCCCTTCATGTCCGACGCGCCGGGCGCCACCAGCCGGCCGCCCTCGCGCCGCGGCGGCCCGCGGTCCTCCTCGTGCACCGGGACGGTGTCGAGGTGGCCGCAGAGGGCGAGGAGGGGGCGAGCGCCTCCCTCTCCCCGGCCCTCTCCCCCCGGCTCCACCGTGGGGAGAGGGAGCGAGTCCACGAACACGACCAGCGAGTTCTCGACCCGGCGGACGTGCGGGAACGGGCGCGTCCTCGCCCAGCGCTCGACCTCGTCGCAGATCGCGCGCTCCGCGCCGATGGGCGACGGGATCGCGCAGAGCGCCCCGGTCCGGGCCGCGAGCGCCTCCGCGATGTCGTCCGGGCCGGCCATCGCCGCTAGCCCTGGACCTCGAAGTCGCGCAGCGCCTGGTTGAGCGACACCTTCTTGTCGGTGGCCGCGCTGCGCTTCCCCACGATGAGCGCGCAGGGGATCTGGTAGGTGCCCGCGGGGTACTGCTTGGGCCGGGTGCCCGGGATCACCACCGACCGCGCCGGCACGCGCCCCTTGTACACGACCTCCTGCGGGCCGGTGACGTCGATGATCGGGGTGGACGCCGTGATCACCACGTTCGCGCCCAGCACCGCGTCCTCCTCGACGAGCGCGCCCTCCACCACGATGCAGCGGCTCCCGATGAAGCAGCCGTCCTCGATGATGTTGGGCCGCGCGCCGGGCGGCTCCAGCACGCCGCCGATGCCGACGCCGCCGGCGAGGTGCACGTTCGCGCCCACCTGGGCGCACGAGCCGACGGTGGCCCAGGTGTCCACCATCGAGCCGGCGCCGACGCGCGCGCCGATGTTGACGAACCCCGGCATGAGGACCGCCCCGGGCTCGAGGTGCGAGCCGAAGCGGGCGACGCCGCCCGGCACCACGCGCACCCCCGAGGCCTCGAGGTTCTTCTTGAGCGGGATCTTGTCGCGCGCCTGGAACGGGCCGTGGTCCACGGTCTCCATCCCCGAGATCGCGAAGAACAGGTTCACGGCCTGCATGAGCCAGGCGTTCACCTTCCACTCGCCGCCCTGCTTCTCGGCGACGCGCAGCTCGCCGCGGTCGAGGGCGTGGAGCGCCTGGACCACCGCCGCCTTGAACACCGGGTCCGCGAGCTTCGCGCGGTCGTCCCAGGCCTGCTCGATGCGCCTGCGGATCTCCTGCCACTCGTTCATGTCCTCACCCTCGACCAGGCCGCGATGGCCTCCTCGGATTCCTCCAGCGTCGGCACCAGCGCCACGCGCACGTGACCCTCCCCGGCGCCGAAGGCGGTGCCGGGCACGACCACGATCCCCCCGTCGAGGAGCCGCAGGGCGTAGCTCGCCGAGGTGTGGCCCGCCGGCACGCGCACCCAGAGGTAGAGCGTCGCCTCCGAGGCGTCGCAGACGAGGCCGTGCCCCGCGAAGAAGCGCAGGAACCGGTCGCGCTTCCGCCGGAAGATCTCGCGGCGCTGGGCCGCGTGCGCGTCGTCCGACCAGGCCGCGGTCGCCGCCGCGGCGACGAACTCCGGCGAGGCCACGCCGGGGTGGCTGCGCAGGCGCCGCAGCGTGCCGACCAGGTCGGGATCGCCCGCGATGAAGCCGCTCCGGTAGCCGGTCATCCCGCTCCGCTTCGAGCAGGAGTGGACGACGAGGACGTTCTCCTGCTGGACCTCGAGCATCGAGGCGGGCGGCTCCCCGAAGTAGAGGTCGGCGTAGCACTCGTCCGAGACCACGATGAACCCGTAGCGCCGCGCCGCGGCGCCGACGCGCGCCAGGTAGTCGCGCGGCGCCACCGCGCCGGTCGGGTTGTGGGGGTAGCTGAGCCAGAAGAGGAGCGTCCCGGCGAGCACCCCCGCGCCGAGCTCCTCCGGCTCGACCAGGAACTTCCCCGCCGCGGTGACCGGCACCTTCACCGGCTCGAGCCCGGCGAAGCGCGCACCGACCTCGTAGGTCGGGTAGCCCGGGTCCGGGATCACCACCTTGCGCCGGCCCGGATCGCCGCCGGCGAACGCGAGCGGGAGGTGGAAGATGGCCTCCTTGGCGCCGCTGGCGGCGAGGACCTGCCGCTCGGGATCGACGGTCACGCCGAAGCGGCGCGCCAGGTACCCGGCGGCGGCCTTCCGGAGCGCCGCGGTCCCGAAGGCGCTCGGGTACTGCGAGACGTCCGGCACCGCCGCCCGCAGCGCGTCCTTCACGAAGGCGGGGGTCGGCTCCCTGGGATCGCCCAGCCCGAAGTCGAAGAGCCGCTTCCCGGCGGCGGCGAGCGCGCGCCGGCGCTCGTCCAGCTCGACCATGAGGTTCTTCGCGACCTGGTCGAGGGCGGGGTTGCGGGGAGCGGTGCGCACCGGGCCGCAGAGGATATCGAACTCCGCGCCGCGTTGCATTATAAGCGCCCCATGCTGCACTACGACGTCGTGGTCGTCGGGAGCGGACCGGCGGGCGAGCGCGGCGCGGCGCAGGCGGCGGCGCTCGGGCGGCGGGTGGCGATCGTGGAGAAGGAGGCGGTGCCGGGGGGGACGTGCGTCAACACCGGGACCATCCCCTCCAAGGCGCTCCGCGAGACCGCCCTCGCCATCCAGCAGGCGCGCGGCCGCGGCGCCTTCGGCCTCGAGCTGCGGCTCTCCGGCGCGGTGACCATCCCCCAGCTCATGGGGCGGCGCGACGTGGTCACGGCGCACGAGCACCAGCGGATCCGCTCGAACCTCTCCTCGCTCGGCGTGGAGATGTTCCGGGGCACTGCCAGCTTCCTCGCGCCGCACCGGGTGCTGGTGACGCCGACCGACCGCGGCCAGACCGAGCTGGAGGCGGACGTGGTGCTGCTCGCCACCGGCACGCGCCCGGCGCACCCCAGCACCATCCCCCTGGATCACCAGCGCATCTACGACTCGGACTCGATCCTGATGCTCGATCACGTGCCGCGGTCGCTGGCGGTGCTGGGGGCGGGGGTGGCCGGGTGCGAGTACGCCTCGATCTTCGCGGCGCTGGGCGTGCACGTGTCGCTGGTGGACTCGCGCGACCGGGTGCTGCCCTTCCTCGACGCGGAGCTGTCCAACGCGCTCGAGGACCTGATGGCGACGTCGGGGGTGGACGTGTTCCACCGGCTCCGCGCGCAGCGGGTGGAGCCGGGCGAGCGCGACGTCCTCGTCTACCTCTCCGACGGCTCGCGCCTGGTCGCGGAGAAGGTGCTGGTGGCGGCCGGACGCGTCGGCAACGTCGAGGGGCTGAACCTCGACGCGGCCGGGCTGCGCTCCGACGAGCGCGGTTTCCTAAAGGTGAACGAGTTCTACCAGACCGAGGTGCCGCACGTGTACGCGGCGGGCGACCTGGTCGGCTTCCCGGGCCTCGCCTCGACCTCGATGGAGCAGGGGCGCGTGGCGATGCTGCACGCCTGCGGCGAGGCGAAGCACCGGATGACCGACCTCCTCCCGGTCGGCATCTACACCATCCCGGAGATCTCGGGCGTGGGGGAGACCGAGGAGTCGCTCCGCGAGAAGCGCATCCCGTTCGTCGCGGGGAAGTGCCAGCTCGCGGACAACGCCCGCGCCAACCTGGTGGGCGAGCCGGTCGGCTTCCTGAAGCTCCTGGCCGCCTCCGACGGCGGCCGGATCCTGGGGGTCCACTCCATCGGCCCGCACGCCTCGGAGCTGGTGCACCTCGGCGCGGCGGTGATGGCGTTCGACGGAACCCTCGACTACTTCGTCCAGGCGGTCTTCAACTACCCGACGCTGGGCGACGCCTACAAGGACGCGGCCTACGAGGCGCTCGCCGGGATGAAGGGCGCGAAGGTGACGCGGATCGACCGCGCCGCGTCCGACAAGGCCTGAGGGCGCCGGCGCGGGAGGGGTGGCCCCGCCCTCGCGGAGGGCGCTACCCCGTGGAGCGGCCGACCTGATCCGCGGGGAGCTCGAGCAGCCGCCCGTTGGGGAGGAGGTTGGGCGGCACGGGCTGACCGGAGTC
This sequence comes from Anaeromyxobacteraceae bacterium, assembly GCA_035519395.1. Lineage (GTDB taxonomy): Bacteria > Myxococcota > Myxococcia > Myxococcales > Anaeromyxobacteraceae > Anaeromyxobacter. The sequence goes on from DATIWK010000044.1 coordinate 19,868, forward strand.
GGCGAGCTTGAGCCGCTCGCACCGGGCGAAGTCGCCCTCGCAGTAGGACGTGCGCCAGACGTTGAGCGACGACCTCATCGCGAACGCCTGGAAGAGCGGGCAGGTGGATACGCGTACGCACGTCGTTGCCATGGACGATCTCCAGCAGCTTCAGCAGCGTGCAACGTACATCCCGCTCCTCCGGACCTTCGAGAGGAGCCCGCGCGGCAAATGGTCGCGCCCGGGCGGGCGCCCCCGGCTGGCCGGGCACGCGACGCGGCGACGCTCGGACCGGAATCTGGTGATCTCGAGTCCGAGCTCTCGTTCAGCCGAGCCGGGCGCGGGCCTGCGCCAGCGCGGCGTGCACCTGCTCGAGCGCCTTCTTCGCCGCCGAGAGCGCGTCGCGCTCTCCGGCGACCCGCTCCAGCTCGGCCGCCAGCTCGTCGCGCTCGCCCGCGACCTCGGCGAGCGCACCGCGCAAACGGGCGCCGTCGGCGGCGCCGGCCCGCAGCTCCTCCGAGAGCCGCTCCACCTCCGCCTCGCGCTCGGCGCGGAGCCGCGCCTCGTCCTCCGCGCGCCGCGACAGCTCGTCGAGCAGGCGGGCGCGCTCCTCGTCGATCGAGGCGAGCGCCTGCGCCCGGCGGACCGCCTCGTCGCGCTCGCCCTCGAGCGCGTTCATCTCGCCGAGCATCTCCCCGAGGACGCCGCGCTTCTCCTCGAGGGCCGCCTCCGCCTCGGTCAGGCGGCCGGCGGTGGCGCGCGCCTCCGCGGCGGCGCGGGACAGCTCGGCGCGGGTCGCGTCGAGGTCGCCCCGGAGCGCCTCCTCGCGGTCGCGCGCGGCGACGAGCTGCGCCTCCAGGTCGCGGACGAGCCCGAGGACGCTCTCGGCGGCGCGGGCTGGGTCGGCGGGGACGGGCTCCGCGCGCGGCGCGGGCCGGGCGGCGGCTGCGACCCTGCGCTTGATCTTGTCGAGCCGGTCGCGGCGAGCGTCGGCGGGGTCCGGGGCGAGGACGTCCCGCGACTTCGCGCCGACTTCGGCGTCGCTTCGCTGGGGAGGAACGGAAGTGATGGCCGCGGCCCGGGCCGTGGTCGGGTTCGCGGTCGCGGCCGCGGTCGGGTGCGCGGTCGCGGTCGGGTTCGCGGTCGCGGTCGAGCCCGGGGGCGCGGTCGGGGCCAGGGGCGACGGCTCGGCTGCCTCCGCGAGCGGGAGCGTCGTCGCCGCGGATCTGAGCCGGGGCTTGAGCTTGGGGACGTTCGCGTCGAAGGCCTTGCGCATGATCACGCTCCCGCCGCGCCGGCGGCGCGGCGCTGCGCCGCGAGGATCTTCCCGAGGATCTCCCGCTGCAGCGCCTCGATGTCGTTCGCGCCCTTCGAGTCGGGGTCGTACCCGAAGATCGGGCAGCCCTCGCTCGACGCCTGGGCGAACTTCGTGCACTGGCGCACCACGGTGTCGAGGAGGTAGTCGGCGTAGTGCGTCCTGAGCGCGTCGAGCGCCTCGCGGGCGATCCGGAAGGTCTGGTTGAACGCGTTCACCACGATGAAGATGTTCTCCAGCTGGTGGGAGAGGTCCTGCTCCAGCCCCTGGACGGTCTCGAAGAGGAGCCGCAGGCCGTCGTAGGAGAGGAAGTCGGCGAGGACCGGGATGACGAGGTCGCTCGCCGCCATGAGGGCGTTCAGGTTGAGGAGCCCGAACGACGGCGGCGCGTCGAGGACCACGAAGTCGTACTTGCCCTCCACTCCCTGGAGCGCGTTCCGCAGCCGGAACTCCCGGCCGGCGAGCGGCATGAGCGCGAGGTCGATGGTGCTCATGGTGAGGTTGGCGGGCACCAGCGAGAGGTTGGGCATCCCGGTGGTGACCGTCACCTCGTCGAGCGGCCGCTTGCGGACCAGGACCTCGTGGAGGGTCTCGGGGAAGCTCGCGCCCTCCTTGCCCAGGCACTTGGTGGCGTGGCCCTGGCTGTCGAGGTCGATCATGAGCACCCGGTAGCCGCGCTCCGCGAGACGGAACGCGTAGGACGAGGAGAGGCTCGTCTTCCCGGTGCCGCCCTTGAAGTTGAGGAAGAGCTGCACGCGCGGCGGGAACGGCTCCGGCGCGCGCTTCAGCTTCTCGCGCAGCGCGGGGAGGTCCTCGGGGCCGTAGCCGTCCCGCTTGCCGAGCGCGGACTCCACCTGGCGCGGCGTGCCGCCGACGATCTCGGCGAGGCGCTTCACGGAGTAGCGGATGTTGTCCATCGGGGACCTCTAGCTCGTGAACCAGCGGGGACCGCGGGCGACGACGGCGCCGCGGGCGGCGAGCGCGTGGAGCGCGGCGTCGGCGCGCAGACGGGGGACCGCGAGCGCGGCCGCGATCTCGTCGGCGCTCCGCCCGCGGAGGGCGGTGCGGACCTCGCCGAGGACGGCGGCGTCGAGATCGGGGTCGGGATCGGGGTCGAGGACGGCGACCGCGGTGCGGGTGGCGGGCGCGGTCGCGACGGCGGTCGCGGTAGGGGTCGAGTTCGCGCTCGCGGTCGGGGTCGGGGTCGCGGTCGGCGTCGCGGTCGCGGTCGGGGTCGAGTTCGCGGTCGTGGTCCGGGTCGAGGCCGCGGTCGCGGTTCGGGTCGCGGTCGCGGTCGCGGTCGCGGGCTGGGTCGCAGACACCTTCTCCGCCGGCGCCGCGGCCAGCACCGCGCGCCTGAGCTCCACCCCGTCCATCGCCGCGAGCCTCTCCGCGATCCGGCGGCCGGCTCGCCGCCGCTCGTGCGCCGGCGCGTCGCCGTCCACCGCCTCGCCCGTCCACCGCCCCAGCGCCCCGGCCGCCGCGCGCCGCACCGAGGGATCACGGTGGTCGAGCGCCCGCGCGAGCGCGCCCTGGGCCGGGCCGCTGGGCCGCCCCGACAGCGCCGCCGCCGCCGCGCGCGCCACGCCCGCGTCCGCGTCGGCGAGGGCCCCGGCGAGCGCCTCGTCGGCCCGCATCGAGCGCGAGAAGCCGAGCAGGATGGCCGCGCGACGGCGCACCAGCGGGCTGGGATCCCGGAGGGCGGCGGCGATCCGGTCCTCGGCCGAGCCCTCCGCGACGGCCGCGAGCGCCTCCAGGGCGGCGACCCGGACGGCGCCGCGCGGATCGTCGAGCGCGCCGCGCGCCAGCTCGGCCGCGAACGGCTCCCGGAAGCGCGCCAGGGCGCCCAGGATGGCGGCCTTCACCTCGCCGTCCGCCTCGCGACCGAGGGCGCCGGCGAGCACCGGCGCCGCGGCCCTCGAGCCCAGGGCCTCGAGGGCGCGCACCGCGCGCAGCCGCCGCGCCGGCTCGGTCGAGGCGAGCTGATCCACGGATCGGACGTAGAGGACGCGGTCGCTGTCGGTGGGGAGCTGCGCCGCGAGCCGGCCCGCGTCGGCGGGGGCCACGCCGAGGCGCCCCTCGCCGCGGAGCCGCTCGGCGATGCGCACCACCGGCTCGGCCGCCTGCGCCGGCCGCAGCGGCGCCGGGGTGGGCGCCGGCGCCCCCGGGCTCGCGACGCCCGCCGCCACGGCGGCCGCCTTCCACGCCCGCAGCCGCTCGATCTCGCCCCGGAGCTCGGCGATGAAGCCGGCGAGGTCGGCGCCGCCCTCCTCCGGCGCGTCGCCGTCCGCGCCCGGCGCGCCGCCGAGGCGCGCGCGGTCCACCAGCCCGCCCAGCATCCGCTCTCGCTCGCCCTCCAGCAGGCGCACCCGCTCGGCCAGCTCCTGGGCGCGGGACTCGGCCTCGCCGCGCTGGCCCCTCTCGCCGGCGAGCGCCCGCTCCACCTCGGTCGCCCCGCGGCGTGACGACGCCGACTCGGCACGCGCGCGCTCGACGGCGGCACGGGCCGCGGACAGCTCGGACTCGAGCTGCTCGACGCGGCACTCGAAGAAGACGATCTTCTCCAGCGCGCTGCGGAGCAGCTCCTCCGGATCGATGGATCTGTCCCCCGACGCCCGCCCGTCCATACCCGCCTCTCGCCCGCCGCCCGCGACGCCCGATCCGGATCGCTTCGTGATCGCAGGATCTTGCGCCGATATCGCAGCATACGGGGCCGGGATCCGGATGGCAAATAATTGACACGGCGCGCGACCGGCGGATCGTGCCCGCCCGGCCGCTACTCGAACGTCGCGAGCCAGTCCTTGGCCGCCTCGATCCCGTCGAACGCCGTCACGGTGGAGTGCAGGAACGGCTTCACCGCGATGAAGATGATCCGGTGGAGCGGGGAGAGGCCGACCACGGCGCCGGCCTTGAGCGCGGGCCGGATCGCCGACGAGTAGTTCTTCACGTGCTCCGCCGCGCCCACGCCGAACCGGGCGTCCTTCACGTAGGTGATGAGCCGCACCGAGGCGGGCGGCTCCCGCGCGATGGAGGCGGCCGCGCGGCGGAGGACCTCGGCGTACCGATCCGCGCCAATGCCGGCGAAGTCGGCGACCAGGATGGTTCGGCCCTTGTGCTCGATCCGCCGGATGCGATCGTCCATGCGCTCCCCGGGATGAGGCCCCGCGCGAGGATAGCGCGGTTCCATGGCGGCGGGGGCGGCCGACGAGGGTCGCTGCCGGTCCGGGTGCGCCGATCGCGGATCACGCCGCGCCGGCGCGGATCGTCTCGAGGCCGTGACCGCCGGGGCCCCGCTCCTCGCGCCAGAGCAGGAAGGAGAAGGCGAGGCCGAGGAACCCGAGGCAGGCGAAGATCCACATCCCGGGCACGTAGCCGGCGGGGTTCGCGGCGCTCGCGCCCGCGTGGTCGTTCGCCCAGCCCACCGCGCTCGACACCGCGCCCCAGCCGACCTGCTGGCAGAGCGTCATGAGCGCGTACCCCGTCCCGAGCCGCTTCTCGTCCACGAGGTAGGTCACCGCCGGCCACATGATGGCCGGGACGAGCGAGAACGACAGCCCGAGGATCGCGAGCGGCGCGGGGATGGGCCACATCCACGGGAACCAGGCGAGCCCGGCCGGGAGCGCGACCGGCTCGGGGAGGGCGAGGTGCCCGTACGCCATCCACAGGAAGCAGGGAAGGAGCGCCAGCGAGCCGACGGTCATGAGGAGCGCCCGCCGGCCGATGCGATCGACGAGGAGCCCGAAGAGCGGCGTCGCGAACATCGCCACCCAGGGGAGGAGCGAGTTCATGAACCCGGCCTGCTGCGCGCTCGCCCCGTGCGCCTGCTGGAAGAAGAGGTTCGCGAAGCGGCGGAAGGGGAACACGGCCGAGTAGAACGTGACGCACAGCCCCACCACGTACCAGTAGGCCCGCGGGAACCGGACCAGGTCGGCGAGGACGAGCCGGTCGGCGCTCCCCTGGCGCCCGAGCGCGAAGGCCCGCTCCGCCCGGCGCTCCAGGAGCGCGTAGCCGACGCCGGCCACGATGCAGACCGCGCCCACGGCGGCCGCGAGCACGAGCGGCGGCTGCCACCCGGTGAAGAAGCCCCGCGCCAGCGTGCTGGAGTTGTCCGCGGCGACCGAGCCGATGCGGGCGATCATGAGGTTCACGCCCATGGCGAAGGCGAGCTCCTTGCCCTTGAACCACCGGCCCAGCACGGTGGTGGCCGCCACGATGAGCGGCTCGGCGCCCACGCCCAGGACGAAGCGGCCGGCCCACATCACCGGGTAGACGCGGCCGAAGGCGATGAGGACGCCGCCCGCCGCGGTGACCGCGCCGAAGAGGATCATCGCGCGCTTGGTGCCGGCGCGGTCGATGACGACGCCGCCGGCGAGGAGGACGACGATCGCCGCGATGTTGTACGCGGTGTCGAGCGCGCCGATCTGCGCCTGCGAGAAGCCGAGCTGCGACTCGAGGAACGGGCCGACCGGGTTGAGGGCGTCGAACACGTAGTAGTTGCCGAACATCGCGATGCTCACGAAGAGCAGCACGAGCCAGCGGAAGCCCTTGCTCGGCTCGGGGCGGGCGATGGGGGCGGCCTGCGCGTCCGTCATGGTGCGCGACCATAGCACCGGGGCGGCGCGCGGACGCCGTTCCTCTCGCGCTTCACAGCCGGTCGAGATCCTCCTTGCCGATGTTGGCCATCCAGGGCAGCAGCTCGTACTGCGCCAGGTTGGCCTTCACGAACGGGTCCCCGTCGCGGACGGCGAGCAGGGCCCGCTCGGCGTCCCCGTCGGGGAGGCGGAGCAGGAGCGCCCCGCCGTAGCGCGGCTCGAACGGGCCGGACGCGAGGAGGATCCCCTTCTGCTTGAGGTCGCGCAGGTAGGCGCGATGGGGCTCGACGAGCTTCAGCACGTCTTCGAGCGGCTTGCGGTACCGGATGACGGCGATGGCGTACATGAGCCGTTCTTAGCTCAGGTCGCCCTCGCCCGCCCCGCCCAGTCGGCCCGCCCCAGCGCCATCGCGATCCTGCCGCCGCGCGCCCCGCCGGGTTCCGGCGCGAACCCGGCGCGCCCGAAGACGCGGAGCGCGGCCGCGTTTCCCGCCTCGACCTCGAGGCGGATCCGCTCCAGCCGCAGCTCCTCGAACGCGTGACCGAGCAGGATCCGCAGCGCCTCGGAGCCGAGCCCCCCGCCCCGGTCCCGCGGCTCGCCCACGAAGATGCCCAGCTCGGGCTCGCCGCTCGCGAGGCCGTGGAGACCGCAGACGCCGACGAGGCGCCCGCTGCCGAGGGCCACCACGCCGAGCGCGATCTCGTCGCGGGCGCCGGGGAGCGCCTGGACGAGCGCCGCCTCCTCGTCCGCCCGGAGCGGCCGGTCCACGCCCAGCGCCGCGCGGACGTCCCGATCCTGCGTGAAGGCCGCCAGCCGCGGGGCGTCCGCGGGCTCGAGCGGGCGGAGGAGGACGCGTTCCCCCTGGAGCGGCGCGAGGGGAGGTCGAGGCGTCAACGCTTCACCCGCGCCGCCCGCACCCTCGTCACCTTGCGCGGGTCCGCCTCCACCACGCTGAACACCCAGCCGCGCCAGAAGAACCGATCGCCCTTGCCCGGGATGGCCCCGGCGATGGAGTTGAGGAACCCGGCCACCGTCTCGTACCCCTGGTCCTCGGGGAGGCCGGCGCCGGTGGCCTGATTGAACTCCTCGATCGAGGCCGGTCCCTGCGCCGTGAAGGTCCCGTCGGCGTGGGCCTCGACGGCCTTCCCCTCGTCCTCCTCGTACTCGTCGCGGATGTCGCCCACGATCTGCTCCAGCACGTCCTCGAGGGTGCAGAGCCCCATCACGCCCCCGTACTCGTCCACCACGAAGGCCATGTGCAGCTTGCGCCGCTGCATCTCGCGGAGGAGCTGGTCCACCGGCTTCGACCAGGGGACGAAGTGCGCCGGGCGGAGCAGGTCGCGGAGCACGATCAGCTCCGGGTGCGCGAGCAACGGCACCAGGTCGCGCGCGTGGAGGACACCGGCGATCTGATCGAGGCTCTCGCGGAAGACCGGCAGGCGCGAGTGTCCCTCCTCGGCGAGGAGGCGGAGGATCTCGGGGACGGGGGTGTCGATCTCCACCCCGACCACGTCGGTGCGCGGCACCATGACGTCGCGCGACACCTTCTCGCGGAACTCGAACACGCGGTGGATGAGCTCGCTCGTCGCCTCGCCGCCGCCGCCCTGGGCCCGCGCCACCTCGGCGAGCGCCCGCTCCATCTCCTCCAGCGGCGGGCGCGGGAGCGAGAAGCGCGCGCTCCGCCCCGCGATCCACGCCGCGGGCGCGCCCAGCGGCGCGACCACCGCGCGCAGCGTCCGGAAGGGCACCGCGAAGGCGAGCGCGACCGCCTCGCCGTGCGCCGCGCCGAGGCCCCGCGCCGCGGCCGCGAGCGGGATCGAGACCAGCCCCGCGGCGAGCGCCACGAGGGCGCCGCCCATCCAGGGCGACGAGGCGGTGAGGAGGGCGCCGCCCCAGGCGGAGAGCACGCCCGCGAGGAGGACCGACCAGGTCGCGACCACGCGCAGCGTGAGCGCCGTCCGCTCCTGGTCCGCGACGAGGGAGAGCAGCGCCCTGGCGCGCCGGCCCGCCTCCGGCGCCGAGCCGAGCGCCTGTGCGCGCGGCAGGCCGACGGCCACCAGCGCGGCGTCGAGCGCTGCGGCGACCGCGCGCGCGGCGAGGAGGGCGGCGACGCCGGAGAGGAGCCCGACGGCGAGCTGGATGGCGGGGTCGTCCATGGCGTGCGGGGACGATAGCAGAGCGGGGCCGGGGGCGGAGCCGGGGACCTGGCACGGGGCGAACGGGACGGAGACACTCTCGGTGGCGATCGCGGCCCCGATTGGGCGCGACGGTGCGCCCCGAACTCGGTACCTTTGGCGCGTGCAGCTCGATCTGGCCGGACCGGCGGGGCGCCTCGAGGCGCTCCTGGAGGAGCCGCCCCGGGGCGCGCGGTTCGCCGCGGTCGTCTGCCACCCCCACCCGCGCTTCGGCGGGACCATGCACAACCACGCGACCTACCGGATCGCCCGGGCGATCCGCGCGCGGGGAGGCGCGACGCTGCGCTTCAACTACCGCGGCGTGGGGCGGAGCGCGGGCGGCTGGGACCGCGGCGCGGGCGAGGCGGACGACGCGGGCGCCGCGCTGGGGTGGCTCGCGCGCGAGCGCCCGGCGCTGCCGCGCTGGGCGTGCGGGTTCTCGTTCGGCGCCTGGATGGCCGTGCTGGCGGGCGCGCGCGATCCGGGCGTCCCCGGCCACCTGCTCGCCGGGCTCGCGCTGCGCGCACCCGACCTCTCGCACCTGCGCGACGCGGCGCGCCTCCGGGAGATCGCCCGGCCCATCGCCGTCGTCCAGGCGGCCGGGGACGCGTTCGCGTCGCCCGGCGAGATCCGGGCGGCCCTGGAAGGATCGAGCGGCCCGCGGCGCCTGGCGGTGGTGGACGGCGCGACCCACCTCTTCGACGGCCACCTCGACGCCCTGGAGCGCGAGGCGGAGGCGTCGATGGACTGGCTGCTCGCTGGTTCGAGCGAAGGGGGAGGCGGATGAGCCTCCCCCGGAGCGACCAGGGGTCTGGGGGGCGGTCGCCCCCCGGCAAGAAGGAGGTGAGGTGAGCCTCGACGCCCTGCAGCTCGCCGACGTGCTCCGCAGCTCCGGCGCCGAGCTGGCGCGGATCTGGCGCTCGGCGCGCGCGGAGGCGCGCCGCGGCGTCGCCCCCGGCCTGCTCGACGGCGTGGTCTCCGCGTTCCTGGAGGGCGTGGCGTTCATGCTGGAAGCCGACGGCGAGCCCGCTGCCGCCTGGCGCGACGCCGTCGGGGTGGTCCGGTTCGACGCGCGCGATCGCCCGAGGTCCGCCGCGGAGATCGACGCGGAGTGGACGATCCTGGGCGCGGTGCTCGACGCGGCCTGCGAGGCGCTGGAGGCCGATCCCGGACCGCGGGCGCAGCTTGCCGCGGCGGTGGCCGCGGGGCGGGCCGGCGTGACGGACCTGGTGGCCGGCCGCGGGCCGCGCGGCGTGCTCGCCCTCCCCGTGCTCTCCGGGATGGGGCGGCGCGTGGCCAGCGGGTGAGGGGGCGGGACGGACTCACGCTCACGGCGCCGGGGCGCCGGAGCCGTCCATCGCCGCGTCTCCGCCCGCGCGCGGCGCCTGGTCGTAGCGGCGGACCTTGGAGAGCAGGTCCTCGAGATCGAAGGGCTTGGGCAGGAACCCGTCGGCCTCGATGCTCGACACGCGCCCGAGCGCCGAGAGGACGATCACCGGGATGTCCGACACGGAAGGATCGTGCTGCTGCTCCGCGCGGAACTCCCAGCCGCTCATCCTCGGCATCATCAGGTCGAGGAGGACGAGGTCCGGGTGATGGGCTCGCAGCTGGGCGAGGGCCTCGACGCCGTCGCACGCGGCGATGACCTCGTACCCTTCCTCGGCGAGCACCTCGACCACGGCCTGCCGGATGTCGATCTCGTCGTCCACCACGAGGACGCTCATCACGAGCCGTAGATGCCCACGCCCGTCCCCGGGCGCAAATACCCACCGAGGCGCGAAGCGCTTCCCTGAGGGGTTGGCGATCGGTGACCCGGCCCCTTCCTGCCGGGGGCCGCGACGCCCTGACCCCTGGTGGCTCCGGGCCGGCTCCTCCGCCCGGCCCTTCGCTCCCGTCAGAGCCCCGCGAGCTGCACCCCGTCGAACAGGAGCGACGGCGTCCGCATCGCCGAGTAGGGATACGGATCGTTCCCCACCGCCGCGAGGCGGCGCCACAGCTCGAGGTGGTTCCCGGAGACGTTCATCTCGCCGACGGGCTCGGCCAGCCGGCCGCCGCGGATCCGGAAGCCGCGCAGGCCCACCGAGAAGTCGCCGGTGGTGCCGTTCGAGTTCCCGCCCAGGAAGCCGGTGACCAGCACGCCGTCGGCGAGATCGGCGCGGAGCGCGTCGAGCGGCCTCGCGCCGAGCGCCCAGGAGAGGTTCGAGGAGCGCGCGGTGGTGGGAGCGAGGCCCAGCTTCCGGCCGTAGTAGGTGTCCACGTAGTAGGTGCGGAGGACGCCGCGCTCGAACACCGGGAAGCGCTTCGCCGCGATCCCCTCGCCGTCGTAGAGGCGCGAGCCGAAGCCGCGGGGCAGGAGCGGATCGTCCGCCACGTCGAGGAGGGCGCTCCCCACCTGCTGTCCGATCTTGCCCTCCAGGTAGGATCGCTTCTGCTGGATCGCGGAGGCGGCGAGCGGGCCGAAGAGCGAGCCGAGCAGCCGGCCGCTGGCGCGGTTCTCGACCAGCATGGGGAGCACCGCGGACTCGCCCTTCCGGGAGCCGATGCGCGCGAGCGCGCGCTCCGCGGCGCGGCGCCCCACCGCCTCGGGCGATTCCAGCGCGGCACGGTGGCGCGCCCCCGCGGCGGCGTACTCCTCCGGGCGACGCCCGTCGGGATCCTTCACCACCACCTCGGCGCCCAGCCAGAAGTCGGTCCCGCTCCGCGTCCCCTCGAACCCGTTCGTCTGGAAGAGCGCGCTCTCCGACCGGGTGTCCGAGACGCTGGTGGACACCGAGACGATCGCCGCCGCGCCGGGGGTGGCGCGGGCCGCCGCCTCGATGGCCTCCGCCTCGCGCCGGCGCGTCCCCGCGTCGAGGGCCGGGTACGAGGGGTCCTCCAGATCGAGGTCGGCGTCGGGGCGGCCGCGGTAGAGCTCCGGATCGGGGAGGCGGCGGTGGGGGTCGGGCGCGAGCGTCCGCGCCAGCGCCACCGCGTCCTCCACGAACCGCTCCAGCGCCTCGGGGCGCAGGTCGCTCGTCGAGACCGACGCGTACCGGCCGTCCACGTAGAGGTCGAGCCCCAGCCCGCGGGTGGTCGCCTCGGTGACCTTCTCGATGCGTCCGTCGCGCCAGGCCACCTCCACCTGCCGCGAGCGGTAGGCCCCGGCGGCCGTCTCGCCCGCGCCCTTGCGGAGCGCGAGCTCGGCGGCCCGGCGGGTGACGTCGAGGAGGGTGGTCATCGGCGCCCCCTCTCCCCGGCCCTCGAGCTCTTCACGAGCCTCTCCCGCCGACGGTCATGGACGCGACGCGCACGGTCGGCAGGCCCTGCGACACCGGCACGCTCTGGCCGTCCTTGCCGCAGGTCCAGCCGCCCTCGTCGATGGCGAGGTCGTCGGAGACCATGTCCACCTGCTCGAGCGCCTTCGGGCCGTTGCCGATGATGTTCACGTCCTTCACCGGCCGGGTGAGCTTGCCGTCCTCGATGAGCCAGCCGTTCTTCACGTAGAAGGTGAAGTCCCCCGCGCCGATGTTGACCTGGCCGTTCGAGAAGTTGACGCAGTAGATGCCGCGCCTCACCGAGGCGATGATCTCCTCCTTGCGGTGCGGCCCGGGCAGCATGTAGGTCGAGCGCATGCGCGGGAGCGGCGGGTGGCGGTAGCTCTCCCGCCGGCCGTTGCCGGTGGGCGCGACGCCGTAATGGCGCGCGGAGATGGAGTCGTGCAGGTAGGTGGCGAGCACGCCGTCCTCGACCAGCCGGGTGGTGCCGGCCGAGTTCCCCTCGTCGTCCACGTTGATGGCGCCGCGCGCCCCCGGGTTGGCGGCGTCGTCCACGATGTTCACGAACGGTGCGGCGATGCGCTTGCCGATCCGGTCGGCGTAGATCGACACGCCCTTGCGGTTGAAGTCGGCCTCCATGCCGTGGCCGATGGCCTCGTGGAGGAGGATCCCGGACGACCCCGCGGCGAGGACCACCGGCATCTCGCCCGCGGGCGGCGGCCCGGCCTCGAAGAGGACGGCGGTGCGGGCCACCGCCTCGCGCACGATCCGGTCGAGCCGGTCGGGCGCGTAGAACTCGAAGCCGGCGCGGCCGGCGACGTTGTAGCCGTTCTGCTCGCGCCGCCCGCCCTGCTCGGCGAGCACCGAGAGCGAGAGGAGCGTCATGGGCTGGCGGTCCTCGGCGATCCGGCCCGAGGAGTCGGCGACCAGGATCGCGCCCGACTCGTCGTGCAGGTGGACGTTCACCTTGCGGACGCGCGGGTCGGCGGAGAAGGCGCGCGCGTTCAGGCCGGCCAGGAGCGGGAGCTTCTCCTCGGGCCGGACCTCGTCCCAGGGCCGGGCGAGCGGGTAGCGGCCCGGGAGGTCGCCGCGCACGTGGAACCGGAGGGGCGCCTCGCGCGAGGGCCCCTCGGCGATGGTGGCCGCCGTGCGCGCGCACTCGACCAGCGCGGAGAGCGACAGGTCCTCGGTGTAGCCGTACCCGGTCTGGTCGCCCTTCACCACCCGCACGCCCACGCCCAGCTCGGCGCTCGCCCAGGCCCGGTTCACCTCGCCGTCCTCGAGCCCGAGGTCGGCGGCCACGCGGTGCTGAAAGAACACGTCGGCGTGATCGCCCCCGCGCGAGAGCGCCGCGGCGAGGGTCCGCCGGATCAGCTCCTCGGTGACGCCGAAGCGCGCGAAGTACCCGCCCGGCCGGGCGGCCGTCCGTTCCCCACCCCGATCCTCGCCTGCATCCCGTTCGATCATCGGCCCTTACATAACCCCGGCGCGGCCTGGCGGACACGAGGCGCCAGCGCGGCGCGCGGTGTGGGCGGCCCGGACGGGGTGGGCGGCGGCGCCCCTCAAGAGCGAATCTTCCGCCGGACGGCGGCGAACGGCAAAGTGCTAAAGGTTCGGCATGCCCAGGGTCCAGCTCAACGGAACGGAACTTCACTACCGAGACCACGGGTCGGCGAAGGACGTGGTGCTACTCCTGCACGCGTTCCCGCTCCACTCCGGGATGTGGTCGCGGCAGATCGCGGCGCTGGAGAAGCGCCACCGCGTGATCGCGCTCGACTACCGGGGCCTCGGCAAGAGCGCGCCGGGCGCGGCCCCGAACACGATGGACCTCCTCGCCGGGGACGTCCGGGCGCTGCTCGGGCACCTGCGCATCGAGCGCGCCGGGGTGGCCGGGCTCTCCATGGGCGGGTACCTCTCGTTCGAGCTGTACCGGCAGGCGCCGGGCCTGTTCCGCGGCCTCGCGCTCTGCGACACGCGGGCCGGGGCGGACACGCCGGAGGGGGCCGCCGCGCGGGAGAAGTTCGCGCAGACGGCGCTGGAGAAGGGGCTCGGCTGGGTGGCGGACGACATGGTGCCGAAGCTGCTGCGGCCGCAGCCCGATCCCGCGGCGGTGGCCGAGGCGCGCCAGCTCATCGGCGGCGGGACGCCGGCGGGGGTGGCCGCGGCGCAGCGCGGGATGGCCCGCCGGCCCGACTCGGCGCCGACGCTCGCGGCGATCTCGTGCCCGACGCTCGTCATCGTGGGCGAGCAGGACGGGCTCACGCCGCCCGCGGAGTCTGAGAAGATGGCGGCGGCGGTGAAGGGCGCGAAGCTCGTGAAGGTGCCCGGGGCCGGGCACCTCGCCAACATCGAGAACGCCGAGGCGTTCAACGCGGCGCTGGTGCCGTTCCTCGACGGGCTGCCGGCGTAAGGCGCTCACCGCTCCCTCGCCCCCGCGAAGTGGCGGAGAGGGCCGGAGAGGGGGCACGCTCCGGCGCAGTCACGGCTCCCGGCGCGCCGCGCGTGCGAGCGCGACGGCCGGGGCCGGAGGCGAGCGTCCGCGCAGGGCTGACGGGCGCCGCCGGCTCCATGCACCGGCGGCGCCCCGGCCCCCCCGCGTCACCCGAGGCGCGGAGTCGCCTACCGGGGGAGACAGGGGAGGGCGCGGGATGTGACAGGGGCGCTCCCGGCGGGCGGCGCCCTGCCGGGAATTACTCTGGGTCGGGGGAGGCCAAGCCGGCGAACCGAGACCGGTTTTCCCCGCGGCCTACGACGGCTCCTGCACCGCGCCGGTCAGCGCCGCGAGGGCGGCCGCCACCGCGCGCTCCACCTTGCCGCGCTCCTCCGGACCGAAGGCCGGGTCCTCGTCGGCGAGGTTGTCGAGCTGCTCGCCCGAGTAGGCGGCGAAGGCGGGCTGCGTCTCCTCGGCGGGCGGCGGTGCGTCGGTGAGGACGCGGAGGTCGCGGAACTCGACCGGCTGGAGCCGGTCGCCGAAGGCGTGATCCATCATCGCCCACGCCTCGAACACGAGGTCGGAGGCGGCGAGGCCGCCCGGCTCCGGCAGCGGGACGGTGTCGAGCCAGGCGGCGAGGTCGGGCTGGACGTTCTGGAACCGGTCGCGGCGGCGCTGCGCGTCGCGCGGCGCATCGGCGGCGAGCGCGCGCCACATCGCCTCCACCAGCGCGGCGGGGACGAGGGTTCCGGGCACCGAGCCGCGGACCGGGAGCGGCGGCAGGGGTGGCTCGTCCTCGGCGACGACGTCGGGCGCGTCGTCGTGCATGCCGAGGCCGGCGGCGAGCCGGCCCCACAGGCCGAAGAGGTTCCCGTAGAGGCGGCGCGCGTCGTCGGGCGCCGGGAAGTGCGGCTCCTCCGGGAAGAGCGCCGGGATCACCACCGAGCGATCCTCGCCCGCCTTCTGCGCGCGCTGGAACTTGGCCGCGACCTCCTCGGCCGCGTGCGGCGAGCCCGCCTGGCGCAGGAGCGCGGTCAGCACCTCCGGCCCCTCGTAGATGGGCGGCAGCCCCGAGAGCCCCGCCCCACCCTTCTCGCGGCCGCGCCGGCTCACGCGCCCTCCCGCGGCGCCAGCACCCGGCGCGAGACGCGGCGCAGCAGGCCGCGCGGCAGGACGCGGCCCAGGCCGGCCATCACGCGGTTCAGGCCACCGGGGACGCTCACCACCGTGCCGCGCCCGAGGGCCGCGAGCGCGTCGCGCGCCGCCCGGTCCGCCGCGAGGATGCCTGGGACGTCCGCGAAGCGGGCGCCCGTGCCGGCCACCGCGCCGAACTCGGTCTCGACCGGTCCGGGGCAGAACGCGGTGACGCGGACGCCCGTGCCGCGCAGCTCCTCGGCGAGCGCCTCGGTGAAGCTGACGACGAAGGCCTTGGTCGCGCCGTACACCGACAGGAAGGGCATGGGCTGGAGGCCTCCGAGCGAGGCGACGTTGAGGAGCGCCGCGTCGGGGCCGGCCTCGCGCAGGTCGGGGAGCAGCGCGCGGGTGGCGAGGACGAGCGCCTCGCAGTTCAGCCGGATCATCTCGCCGAGGCGGGCCGGGTCGGCGCGCTCGAACGGGCCGTACATCCCGAACCCGGCGCAGTTCACGAGCCAGCTCGCGCCGCCGAGCTCCCGCGCGGCGGCGCGGAGCGTCTCCGCCGCCCCCGGCGCGGTGAGGTCGAGCGGGAGCGGGTGGACGGCTGCCTGTCCCGCGGCCCGCGCCTCGGCGGCGAGCGCGCGGAGCCGGTCCTCGCGGCGCGCCACCGCCAGCACCGGGCGGCCGCCGCGCGAGATCTCGCGCGCCAGGGCGGCGCCGATCCCGGACGACGCGCCGGTGACCACCGCGAGGGCGGCACGACCCGGAGGGTGGGACATGGCCGCGAGAGTCTACCCGCGCGGGCACCGGACTGCCGCGGAAATCGCGGTCACCTTCCGGGGAGATCGCGGTCACCCTCTCCCCCGGGCATTGACCCGAGGGCTCTCATCCCTGGACCGGGGGAGAGGGTGTCCCGCTTCCTGCGGGAGGCGCGGCACGTGCGGACGTGACCGCCTCCTCCACTACGCCTCGCCCAGGGCGATATTTCACCCGGGACGGACAATCACTGCTCGCCGAAGTCGTCGTCGCCGTCGTCGAGCATCGGGCAGTCGCCGCTCATGCACGGGCCGGCGGCCATCATGTCGGGGTCCATCATGCCCGGGCCCATCGAGCCGGGGCCCATCTCCGGCCCCATGCCGCCGTGCATGCCGCGCATGCCGCCGTGGCCCATGCCGGGACCGCCCGGGCCGCCCGGGCCGCCGGGACCCATGCCGCGCCCGTGGCCCATGCGCCCGTGCATCCGCTGCTCGAAGCGCGCGAGGAAGAGGACCGCGCGGGCCCGCTTCTCGGGCGAGAGGTCCTTCGTCACCGCGGCGACGGTGTCGCGCTTCACGGCCTCGAGCTGCGTGCGCGCCTCGAAGGCCTTGGAGATGGCCTGATCCACCTCCGCGGCGGAGACCTTCTCGCCGTGGGCGGCCTTGCGGAGGACCTCGCCCGCGTCCTTGAGCTGCTTGTGCGCTGCGGTGCGGCGCGGCTCGAACTGGGCGATGGCGTCGCGGAGCTTCAGCGCCTGGGGCGCGTCGAGGTCGAGCGCCTCGGCGAGGCCGAGGGTGAGGGCGAGCCGGCCGCGCTTCTCCATGTGCTCGGCGCGCTGCTTGGGATCCATCTTCCAGCCGGGCCCGCCGGCTCCCTGCTGGGCCGGTGGGGCGGTGCCCGCGCCCTGCGCGAGGGCGGCGAGCGGCGCCGCGGTGAGGAACGCTGCTGCGAGGAGCGTCTTCATCGTCATCTGTCCTTCTCCTTCTTCGTCATGGCCCGCCGGTCCCGCGCGATTCGCGCCGCGGCTCGTGGCGAGCGGTTCGTCGCGGCCCGCGCCATGCGGGCCGGGAAGTCAGATCCCCTGCCCCGCGTCGAGCGCGGCGAGCGCCGCGTCGGTCTCGGCGGAGTCGGAGGAGTTGGAGTCGTCGTCGAGGACGCCCGCGTCCTCCCAGAGGGTGTCCGGGTCCGGCGAGGTCCAGGAGGCCTCCGCGTACGGCCCGGTGGCCGAGGTCTCGCCCGCGGCGGCGAGGAGCCGCCCCCGCGCACGGTCCCGGAACGCGGCGGGCGCGAGGATGAAGAGGGCCGCGGCGGCGGCGACGGCGAACCCGGTGGCGGCGGCGCGGGCGAAGGTGCGGCGGCGCTCGGCGCGACGGATGTCGGCGAGGGCGCCGGCCCGGAGCGGCGCGGCGGCGAGCCGCTCGGCGTCGTCCGGCGGCGGGAGGCGGGCGAGGCCCAGGGCCTGCTCGAAGGCGGCCGCCTCCGCCCGGCAGCGGGCGCAGCCGGCGAGGTGCGCGTCGAGCCGCGCGGCGTCGGCGGGCGCGAGGTCGCCGGCGGCGCGCTCGGCGAGGAGCGGCTCGAGCTCGCGGCAGGCAGGTCCGGAACCGGTGGCGGCGTTCACTGCGGATCCTCCTGGACGAGCGCGCGCAGGCGGCGCGCGGCCTTGTGGAAGCTCACCTTGGCGGCGTTCTCGGTGATGCCGAGCGCGGTGGCGATCTCGGCGAAGGGCAGCTCGGCGTCGAGGCGGAGCGTCAGCACCTCCCGCTGGCGGCGGGGGAGCGCGAGGACGGCGCCGCGCACGCGGCGGGTCGCCTCGGCGTGCACCAGCGCGTCGTCGGCGCGGGAGTCGCTCGAGGCGGGGGCGGCGTAAACGGCTTCGAGGGGCACGCGCGTGAAGCGGGTCTCGTCGCGGACGTGGTTCTTCGAGAGGTTCACGGCGATGCGGACGAGCCAGCGGCGGAAGGGGAGCGCGTTCTCGCGGCCGCGGGCGAGGACGCGGCGGGCCGCCTCGTAGGCGCGGACGAAGGTCCGCTGCGCGAGGTCGCGGGCGTCCTCGGGGGTGCGGGCGTAGCGGCGGACGATGCGCAGGACCAGGTCCTGGTGGCGGCTGACGAGGTCGCCGAAGGCGTCGTCGTCGCCGACGAGGAAGGCGGCGAGGAGCGCCTCGTCCTCGCGGGCGTGGGCGGTCCCGTTCGCGGTCGCGCCGCCGCCTGGGAGGACTCGAAGCTGGGGAGGGCCGCCGGTGTCGGGCTCGTCGGGCATGAGGAGTGCCGCGGTCACGTAGTCGGGACCCGCGGATGGTGAGAAGGTTAACGCCGTCCTCGTGTCGGGGATGCGGGCGGGGGGTTACGGAGTGTTGCGGTAACGCCTGGCCATATCCGGTCATCCCGAGCGGACCCCGCGGAGCGTCCCGGGCCTTTCGACTCCGGGCCTGCTGCGCAAGGCGCTACGCTCAGGGCAGGCGAAGTCGAGCGTCGGAAAGCCTCTTGCCCCACGCGGGGTTACGGAATACTTCTACCCGCCATGCTCGACCTCAAGGCCGTCGTCGCCGACTACGACTCGATGGAGAAGCGGCTCGCCCGGCGCGGGGAGGCGGCCGTCGCCGCGCTCGCCCCGGTGAAGCCGCTCGCGGCGCGGCGGCGCGAGCTGAACCTCGGCCTCGAGAAGCAGAAGAAGGAGCAGTCGGACGCCAACGCCCGCATCCGCGACCTCATGAAGACCGACAAGGCCGCGGGCGAGAAGGCGCGCGCGGATCTGCGGGCGCTCGGCGACGCCGTGAAGAAGACCGAGCAGGAACTGGCGGCGGTCGAGCAGGAGATCGAGCGGCTGCTGCTCCTCGTCCCGAACCCGCCGCACGCCTCGGTGCCGGACGGGAAGGACGAGACCGGCAACGTGGTGGTGCGGACCTGGGGCGAGAAGAAGGAGTACGGCTTTGCGCCCAAGGCGCACTGGGACATCGGCGAGGCGCTCGGAATCCTGGAGTGGCAGCAGGCGGCGAAGCTCTCCGGCTCGCGCTTCACGATTTACAAGGGCGCCGCGGCGCGGCTCGAGCGCGCCATCGCCTCGTTCTTCATCGACGTGCACGTGTCCCGCGGGTACACGGAGGTGCTGCCGCCGTACCTCGTGACGCGCGAGACCATGACCGGCACCGGGCAGCTCCCGAAGTTCGAGGAGGACCTGTTCAAGACGACCGGGGAAACCCCGCTCTACCTGATTCCCACCGCGGAGGTCCCGGTGACCAACATGCACCGGGACGAGATCTTCGAGCCGGCGGCGCTGCCGATCTCGTACTGCGCGTGGACGCCGTGCTTTCGCGCCGAGGCCGGCGCCGCCGGGCGGGACACCCGCGGGCTCATCCGGCAGCACCAGTTCCACAAGGTGGAGCTGGTGAAGTTCGCGAAGGCGGACGAGAGCTACGCCGAGCACGAGAAGATGGTGGAGGACGCGGCCGAGGTGCTGCGGCGGCTGGGGCTCGCCCACCGGGTGGTCCTGCTCTGCGCGGGGGACATGGGGTTCGCGTCGGCGAAGACGTACGACCTCGAGGTCTGGTGCCCGGGCCAGGGGCAGTACCGGGAGATCTCGAGCGTGTCGAACTGCGAGGACTTCCAGGCGAGGAGGATCCGGGTGCGGTACCGGGGCGAGGGTGGGAAGCCGCGGCTGGCGCACACGCTGAACGGGAGCGGGGTGGCGATCGGGCGGACGGTGGTCGCGGTGCTGGAGCAGTACCAGCAGGCGGATGGGAGCGTGGTCGTGCCGGAGGTCCTGAGGCCGTACATGGGGGGGATGGAGAGGATCGTGGCGCAGAAGTTCCCGAGGGGGGTGGAGCGGTGATCTTCCCCCGCGGGAGCGGAGAGAGCGTCGAGCGCTGATCTCGCTGATCTTCCACTCTCCCCGCGGGAGCGGGGGCGAGGGAGAGGGGCCGGAACCCCTTGATCCTCATCGCAACATCCCGTATATCGGCGGGTCTCTGAGGCCCTCGACCGGGCGAGCCGGCGTGGGCAAGGCTGCAGGACGAACGGATTCGGGAGGAGTGGCCGAGCGGTCTAAGGCGGCGGTCTTGAAAACCGCTGAGGGTTCACGCCCTCCGAAGGTTCGAATCCTTCCTCCTCCGCCAGGACGGGAGAAGAGGATCTGGAAAGGTGGCCGAGAGGCCGAAGGCGCTGGTTTGCTAAACCAGTATACGGGTAACCGTATCCAGGGTTCGAATCCCTGCCTTTCCGCCAGTATCCGCTGTTGAATGGATAGAAACGATTGCGCCCTTAGCTCAGTTGGATAGAGCGTCGGACTACGAATCCGAAGGCCAGAGGTTCAAATCCTCTAGGGCGCGCCAGCAAGCGAGAGCCCTGTCAGCAACTCGGCTGTCGGGGCTTTCGCATTTCGCCCTGCGGCAACGCGGCCCTTGCGCACAGGACGCAAGCCGGCTCAGTCACGACCGCCCCCGCTCGCGCCGTGCCTCCCCGACGCCCACGGTCCAGCGCAGCACGATGCCCTGCCCCTTCACCACCTCCACCCCGGGGACCCTCGCGAGCATCGCACAGACCGCGCTGGAACGATGGACCCGCAGCTCGTCGAGCAGCACCACGTTGCGCAGCTCGCCTCGCGTCCGGAGGTAGTCCCAGGCGATGTTGAGCATCCAGGCCGGCACCGGCTGCGGGCCGGAGCGCTTCCGGCGCGTCTCCTCGGTCTCGATGAACACCTCGGTGGGCGTCACCTCGACCACCCGGTTCGGCTTCGGGCGGGGCCCCAGCGTCATGAATACCGGGTCGAGGCGCTGCGCGGCCGAGAGCGCAGCCAGCAGGTCCGGCGCGATGGTCTCGCTGCCCTGCTCGGCGGCCTGCGGGAGCCACGCCTCGCTCCGCGTGTCCTGCCAGAGTTGTTCTCCCCAGTGCCACGCCGTGGCGATCGGCGCGTCAACGCGCTTCCCACGCAGGGCCACGCCGACCTCGACGTTGCACGCGAGGCCCGCCGTCAGGTTGGCGGAACCGATCACCGCACCCGCCTCCCGTCCGCTGGCCCCGAGGTAGAGCTTCGGGTGGAAGGTGCCGCCGGCGTGGTTGTGCACGCGCACGTCCACGCCGAGCTGGCGCGCCAGCGCGAGCGCCTCGCCAGTGGAGCCGCCGCGGTCGAACGCGGTGGTGACGAGCATTCGCACGCGGGCCTTCCGCACCCGGAGCGCCTCCAGCTCCTTCTCGAGGAGCCGGACCCCACGCTCGTGCGCGAAGGCCACACACAGGTAGGCGTCGTCGGCGTCGCGCAGCGTGTCGCGCACCGCGTGGAGGAGGCCGAAGTCGGCCGTGGTCACGGTCGCGACCTGCATCCTTACGCCGCCACCTCTCGCTCGAACACGTTCTCGTTGTGCCACCGGAGGAGCTCGGGATCCGGGCGGTCGCCCTTGCGTCCGGGGACCGCGATCGGCCTTCCGCTTCGCTCGTAGTAGATCTTCCCGTTCTCCCACTCCTTCGCGAGCCGCTGGCTCACGACGAAGCGAAGGTCGGGCGTGACCGTCACGTACCCCTTGTCGAACAGACGGTGGATGTCGGCGCGCAGCAGGAGCCCGTTCGGGACGTCGTGCGGGCCGTCGGAGGTGTACGGGCGGATGTGCGCCGCCTCGAGCGCCGGGAGCGAGTGTTCCCCGCTCACCGCGCACGCGCCGTGATACGCCTGGGTCACCGCCACCCGGAACGTCCCCTGACCGAGGCGTGGCCGCACGAGCTGCGACGCACCGAAGCGCGGCGCGTCGGCGACGGCCGCCCACTGCGCCCCCTCCTCGGCCGCGAGCGGCACGCGGTGCGCGCGGACGCGCTCCAGGCACGCTTCCCAGATGCGCCGGCCCTCGCCGACGGTCAGGTCGTAGCCGGCACCGGACACGACGTTCGGCTTCCAGTCCGACGGCTGTGCGATCCAGTCCGACGGCGGGAAGAAGACCGGGTCGGCCACCATGATGCAGCCGATGCGGTGAGCGGGGTCGCCAGGCCGGGCGGCGTACTTCCCGATCCGCGTCCACAGGTCGTGGAGCGTCGCCGCACCGTTCTTCGCGCCGAACGCCTCCCAGGCCAGCGACGGCGCCGCCTCCTCGTAGCGCGCGAAGACGCCGAAGCCGCCGATGGCGTTGCGCGGCGCTTTGAGCTTGAAGAAGACGGGCGTGCCCGGCGGCGCCCTGAACCCGTGAGCCGAGGGCTGCCAGAAGTTCACCTCGTCGTCGAGCGGCTGGCGCGCGGCGAGGAACTCGAACCAGTCGAAGTCGGTGATCGCGACGTACCCGCGCACGCCGGCAGATGTTAGCACTGCGCCACGCGCTGGCGTGATTGGACGGGCGGACTGCCCGCGCCCAAGCTGATGCGGTCGGCAGCGCCGCCGATGTAGCCGGCGACGAAGGACTCAACGGGTCACGAGATGCGACGCAAATAGAAGTGCGAACTTCTCGTGCTGGCGTCCACCCGCCAACATCGATATCAGACGCGCCCGGTAAGATGTGCTCGAGCATTCGTCCCGATGACTGACTCGCCGGTCCACCGGCTTGGGGCGCATGGCTCGGCGGAGGCAGCGATGGCGGACGTGCAGTCCCGAGGCACCTGCGTCTTCTGCGGTGGCGAGTACCCGAAGTCCGGGATGAGCCGGCACCTCGCGGCGTGTGCTCGACGCGGTCGCGGGACCGAGGAGCGGTTGCCCATCGTGGTCGAAGGGGTTTGGGCCCCGGGGTACTGGCTGCACCTCGAAATGAAGCCCGTGGCGCCCCTGAGCTCCCTCGACGACTTTCTCCGCAAGACGTGGCTGGAGTGCTGCGGCCACATGAGCTCGTTCGAGATCGGCGATCGTCGCTTCGACTCTGCGCTCGACGACTTCGACCCAGACGACGGGGAGAGCATGGAGGTCGCCGTCGGCGAGGTTCTCGAGCCCGGCGCCGCCGCTCGGTACGTCTACGACTTCGGCTCGTCCACCGAGCTCAAGCTCCGGGTCCTCGCGCCTCGGCTCGGCAAGCCGGCGCGGGAGCAGGTCCGGCTCGTGGCGCGAAACACGGCGCCGTCGATCCGCTGCAAGCGCGGCCACGGAGATGCGCTCCACATCTGCGCAAGCTGCAACAAGCCCCTCTGCCAGGAGTGCGCTCCCGGGCATCGCTGTGGCGTGGAGATGCTGCTTCCCGTCGTCAACTCGCCCCGGGTAGGCACCTGCGCGTACGGGACGTGATCCGGCGCCACGCGCTGCGGAGAATCTTGCTCCGGGGTACCGAAGTGCGCCTCGAGGAGCTCGCGTGAACGCCCCCGCCCGCATCGGCGGGGACGACCGACCTCGCCCTGGTGGCCGGATCCATCACGTCATCGTCCGCCCACCCGGGCGGATGAGCTCGGTCCCGGCCCGCAGCCGCGCGAGATACGGTGCGTACCGATACGTCCGGTCCCGCTTTCGGCCCGTCGTCTCCTGGAGGATCCCGAGCCTCTCCAGAAGCCCGATGCTCTTCGTCGCGGTCGGCTTGGTCGTCTCGAGCATCCTCACGATCCCCGGGATCGTCACGACCGGGCGGCGCGGCAACAGCTCGAGGAGCCTGACGGCGGTCAGCGACGAGCCCTTCGCCGTCACCACGCGCTCGCGGTCGCGGGCAACGAGCCGGTAGAGCTCGCGGGCCGTGGTCGCGGACTCTTCCGCGATCTCCGCCACGCCCTCCAGGAAGAACCGGCTCCACGCCTCCCAATCGCCGGTCCGCCGAACCTCGTTGAGCAGGCGGTAGTAGTCGGGCCGGCGACGCTTGAAGTGCAGGCTGAGGTACAGGAGCGGAGCGCCCAGGAGCTTCCAGTGCTCGAGCAGCAGCGCGATCAGCAGGCGACCCACGCGTCCATTGCCGTCCAGGTACGGGTGGATCGACTCGAACTGGACGTGCACCAGTCCCGCGCGGACGAGCGGCGGTAACGAATCCTTGGCATGAATGTAGCGTTCCAGCTCGCCAAGCAGTCGTGGCACCTCCTCCGGAGGGGGCGGCACGTACGCCGCGTTGCTCGGTCTCGTCCCGCCGACCCAGTTCTGACTGCGCCTCACCTCGCCGGGCTGTTTCGAGGCCCCGCGGACCCCCTTCATCAGCCTCCGGTGGACCCCGTGCACGAGTCGCATCGAGAGCGGTAGCCCCTTGGGGCGCGCGAGCTCGCGCCGTGCCCACGCGAGGGCGTCGAGGTAGTTGCAGACCTCCTCCACGTCGGCCCCCGGCTTCGTCCCCTCGGGCGTCGCCTCGAAGGTGAGGAGGTCGTCGAGGGTCGCCTCGGTTCCCTCGATCTGCGAGGAGACGACCGCCTCTTTCCTGACGAATGCGTAGATGAACCAGTCGAGCGAAGGCACCATCTCGCCGGCGAGATCGAGCCGGGCGAGCGCCTGCTCGGCGCGGGAGAGCACGTCCCTCAGGGAATCGAGCGCGAGGGGCGGATCCGCGGGGGGAAGCGGATCCGGGACGAACGCCTCGACGGCTTCGCCGGCGACGGTGCTCCTTCGAGCCTGTCCGACCGTCCTCGCCACGTCGCTCCTCTGCTGGGGTCGAATCCTTTACCAGACCGCGATGAAAGTAAAGTCCGCTTTCCTTTCGATCCAGGACTTCATCCCGAGAACGAGAGAAGGGCTCGACCTGGCGACTCGCCGCGCGATGGACCGCATCGGCGCCGACGACTCGAGGGCCTGGTTCACCCACTGTGGGTACGAGGCTCGCGGCCCGAAACTGCGCGCCCCAGCGCACCCCCAAAACGCTCGGCGCGGGAAAGATCCAGCCGTGGCGCGCTGCCGGGGACGCCCCAACGGTCCAACCCACCGGAGCGCGGGATCCGGACGCCGAGAGCGTGTCACCGTAAGAAAAATGGGCCAGGACCGCAGTGCTTTGGCCTCGAAGACCATCGCGTTGCTGATGGCGGGCACGCTTGCCGTGGCGGCCGGCCCCGCGCGAGGCGAAGGCCCTTCTCTCGCGCAGCTCGCGCTCGATGCCGACCAGGACGTTCACGTCTACCTGCGTGGCCCCGACGGAGCGCGACTGGCCGGCATCTGCACCGGCAAATGCGAGCTGCATCTGACGCCCGGAACGTACAGCGTCGCGGCTGGATTCCAGCACTCGCGCCTCTCGGTGGCGCCGGCATCTCTGCTGCTCGGTCCGGGCGACCAGGTGAACTTGCACGTCGACGTTCAATTGAACCCGAAGGGCCAGGCGGCGCTGGGGGGCTCACTTCTCTTGGTCCTGGGGGGCACGGTCGCGCTCACCGCCGCCTTCGCTCGCGAAGGGTTCTCGCAGGACAGGATGCCGAGGTCCGGCTTGGCGGTGGCTGGCCTCGTTGCGATCGGGGTCGGCCTGGTCGCGGGGTACCTCTCGGTTCCGGTGGCGGAGCAGCCCGTCGTGACGGCTCGACGATGGGAGGTTCCGGTGAAGGAGGACGCAAGATGAACATCCTCGCGCTGATCGCGGCTGAGTTGCGAAAGAGTGCTCCGCTGTTTGTCGTCTGGGTGGCGCTGTGCTTCGGAACCGTCCTCTCCCTGCGCATGGCTTACGGGGTCACTCTGGGCGGCCATCAGTCGGCCGGGATGGCGATCTTCTGGGGGCTCGTGCTTGTCGCCTTCAGAGGCGTGTCCGTGTTGCTGGGGAGGCGGCGAGCCCAGGCGCAGCCACCAAGCGAGCGTCCGAACGAGAAGCCAGGGAGTCCGTCATGAACCGGCGGATCCGTGCGCTGTCGCTCGCGTGTGCGCTCTCGCCCGCCGTGGGGTGCGGGGCCCGGCAGGACGTCGGCCCGATGACGGGTGCGCCGGTCCATGGGCTCGACGGCACCCGGACGCGGGTCGATCTCCTCGCCCGGCAGTTCCTGCCGTCTGGCGCCCAGGCGCCACCCGGGTACGCGACGTACTGCTACCTGGTCTTCGGGGATCGCGCGAACGACACCGCGGCGGCACGGAAGGCTGCAGCCTCCGCGTACCTTGACCTGTTCAGCGACGTGGTCGATGCGTCGCGCACGACGCGGCCGGAACACATGGCGATCATCCTGGCGCCGGTGCGAGACGCCCGCAGCGCCAGCGACCTGGCGCGCAAGCCGAGCCTCGAAGGGCTCCTGGTCTCGTATGACTACGACAGAGCGGGTCTCCTCGCCGCCGCATTTGCGCGCGCAAAGAAGCGGCTGCCGCGAGTTTCAGTCGTGGCGTACCCCGTTCCGCTCGAGGGAGCGGACGCAGTCTCGCTCGAGCAGGCGTGGGTGATCGACCTGACGGATCCGGGGCGAGCCGAGACGGCCTTCCTCCAGCTACGAGACGCGCTGGTGGTTGGAGCGAAGGATCTCGAGGCGCCCGGCCCACCTCGAGCCATTCGAATCCTGCTCACCGTGTTCGAGAACATGGGGCTCGCGGCCACTGCACTTCCCGACCTCAAGACGTGATCGCGTGCGCAACAGGGTCCATGCCCTGGTGGTGACGGTGATCGCGATGGAGGGCTGCCTCGCTGGTGGACCTCAGCGCACCATCCTCCGTGATGACACCGCGACGTGGGCCGCGCAGGCGGGCTGCGACCGCACGCCCGGACCTCCAGGTTGCGAGTACGCCCTGACTCAGCCGGAGCGCGAGGCTCTCGAGGAGCTGCTCTCCAAGGTCGTGATTCGGCTGCCCAGAGCGTCGTACGAACGCGTATCACTTCGGG
>DATIWK010000045.1:0-22665 GCA_035519395.1 Anaeromyxobacteraceae bacterium
TGATCGTGGAGGGGGTCGCCATGGGTCCTCTCGGCGCGGATCCGCGCGAAAAACCGAAGCAATCTAGGCGTCCGCCCGGGGATGGTCAAGCGAAAGCCGGCCAAGCGCTGCGAGCGCAGGGGCAGGCGGATGAGCCTGCCCCGGAGCGAGCGGGGGGCCCGGGGGGGCGCGAGGTCCGCACGCGAAGCAGGGCGGACCGAGTGGCCCCCCGTATCACCGGCGCGAACGGCGCTTCCGCTCGCGGAAGATGAGCCGCATGGGCACCTCCAGGCCGAACGCCTCGCGGAACCGGTTCTCGACGAAGCGCCGGTAGGGATCGCCGATCGCCTCGGGCCGGCTGCACTGCACCAGGAACGTGGGCGGCGCGTACGCGACCTGGGTCACGTAGAAGAGCTTCACCGGGTGGCCCTTGGCGAGCGGCGCCGGGTGCTCCTCCTGGATGGCCCCGAGCAGCTCGTTGAGCTGCGGCGTCGGGAAGCGCGCCCGGTACTGCTCGACCAGCCGCGTGGCCTTGTCGAGGACGCGGGTCACGCCGCGGCGCTCCTTGGCCGAGACGAAGACCATCGGCGCGTACCGGACGAAGGGGAGCCGCTTGTGCAGCTCCGTCCGGTACCAGTCCTGGGTCGCCCCCTCCCGCTCGGCGATGTCCCACTTGTTCACCACCACCACCAGCGCCTTCCCCTTCTCGACCACGATCCCGAGGAGCCGCGCGTCCTGCTCCACGCCCGCCTCCGTCGCGTCGAGGAGGCAGGCCACCACCTCGGCGTCGTCGATGGCCTTCATGGCGCGGACCACCGAGTAGGCCTCGACCTTCAGGGCGACGGAGCGCTTCCGCCGGATGCCGGCGGTGTCGGTGACGACGAAGCGCTGGCCGCGGTGCACGAGCGGGGAGTCGATGGAGTCGCGGGTGGTGCCGGGGATGTCGGAGACCACGAAGCGCTCCTCGCCGAGGAGCGCGTTCACGAAGGTGGACTTGCCCACGTTGGGCCGGCCCACGATGGCGAGCCGCACGTCGCCGCGGGGGCGGGCCTCCTCCTCGACCTCGGCGGGCTCCTCGACCTCCTCCGGCGGCGGAGGGGCCGGCGCGATCCCGAGCTTCGCCACGACGGCGTCGAGCAGGTCCTGGATGCCGCGGCCGTGCTCCGCGGAGACGGCGTGCACCTCTCCGAACCCCAGCTCGTAGAACTCCGCGAGCGGCACCTCGCCCTCGGCGTGCGCGCTGTCCACCTTGTTCACCGCCACGAAGAGCGGCTTGCCGGCGCGGCGCAGGAGCTCCGCCACGGCGCGATCGACGCTGGTGAGCCCCTCCCGCCCGTCCACCACCAGCACCACCGCCGCCGCCTCGTCCACGGCGAGCTGCGCCTGCTCGCGCACCTGCGCGATGAGCCGGTCGCGCGACTCGGGCTCGAACCCGCCGGTGTCCACGACCGAGAGCGGCCGGCCGTCCCAGTCGAGGTCCGCGTAGTTCCGGTCGCGGGTGACCCCGGGCACGTCCTCGACGATGGCGGCGCGGCGCCCCACCAGCCGGTTGAAGAGCGTGGACTTCCCCACGTTGGGCCGGCCCACCAGCGCGATCAGGGAGCGCGTCACGGGTTGAACCTCTTCACGGCCGCCTCGTGCTCGGTCCAGCCCTCGTCCACCTTCACGGTGAGCGCCAGGAACACCTTGCAGCCGAGGAGCCGCTCGAGGTTCTCCCGCGCCCGCGTCCCGACGGCCTTGAGCATGGCGCCGCGCTTCCCGATGACGATCCCCTTCTGCGACTCGCGCTCCACCCAGATCACGGCGGAGATCCGGACCAGGCCGCCACCCTCGCGGCGCCCGGACTCGTCGAACTCCTCCACCTCCACGGCGCAGGCGTAGGGGATCTCCTGCCGCGTCTGGAGCATCACCTGCTCGCGCACGTACTCCGCGGCGAGCTGGCGTTCGGCCTGGTCGGTGAGGACGCCGGCGTCGAAGAGGGGCGCCTCCGCCTCGGGCAGGTGCACGGCCAGCGCCGCCACCAGCCGGTCCACGTTCTCGCCGGTGAGCGCCGAGAACGGCACGATCTCCGCCCAGGCGTGCAGGTCCTTGTAGGCGTCGATGACCGGCAGCAGCGTGGGGCGCGGCGCGCGATCCATCTTGTTGATGCCGAGGACGGCCGGCTTCCCGCGCCGGGCGACCTCCTCCGCGATCCAGCGCGTCGCCTCGCCGATCTCGACCCGCCCCTCGGGCCCGGTGCCGGCCTCGACCAGCATCAGCACCGCGTCCACCTCGCGGAGCGTGGAGAGCGCCACCTCGACCATCCGCCGGTTGAGGGCGCCCCGGGCGCGGTGCAGCCCCGGCGTGTCGAAGAACGCGACCTGCAGCCCCTCGGCGTTGTGGACGCCGAGGATGCGCGTCCGGGTGGTCTGCGGGCGCGGCGTGACGATGGCGATCTTCTCGCCCAGGATCCGGTTGAGGAGGGTGGACTTGCCCACGTTCGGCCGGCCGACGATGGCCACGAAGCCGGCACGGAGCGGGCGCTGCGGGTTGTCGGGCATTGGGAGGTGATCGCGCCGCGGCCTCGCGGCGCCGGGGTTCGAGGCTGCGCCCTACGGCTGGGCGCCGCGCGTGATGACGACCTGCTCCAGCTTCACCTTGGCGTTGCCGGCGCGGGCGATCTTGGGGACGAGGTCGCCGCCCTTCACCACCTCGCCGAAGATGGTGTGCCCCTTGTCGAGCCAGGGCGTCGGCACCTCGGTGATGAAGAACTGCGAGCCGTTGGTGTTGGGGCCGGCGTTGGCCATGGCGAGCAGGCCGGGCTTGCCGAACTTGTTGTCCGGCCCGATCTCGTCGGCGAACTTGTAGCCGGGGCCGCCGGTGCCCGTGCCCAGCGGATCGCCGCCCTGGATCATGAAGTCCGGGATGACGCGGTGGAAGCTGGTCCCGTCGTAGAGCCGCGCCTTGGTCTTCTGCCCGTTGCGCGGATCGGTCCACTCCCGCGTGCCCTCGGCCAGCGCCAGGAAGTTCTCCACGGTCTTGGGCGCCTTCTCCGGGAGGAGCTTCACGACGATCTCGCCCATCGAGGTCTTGAACGTGGCAAAGATGGATTCGGCCATGCTTCCTCCGCGCGCGCCGCCGGGGCGCGCGCCTACTTGCAGGTGGGGGCCTTGCCGGTGATGACGACCTTCTCCAGCCGGGTGCGGGAGTTGCCCGCCGCCGCGATCTTCTGCACGAGGTCGCAGCCGCACACGCCCTCGCCCAGGTGCACGTAGCCGCAGATGCCGGTCTCGCACGACCGCGGGTCGAGGTGCGGCGTCGGCACCTCGGTGATGAAGAACTGCGAGCCGTTGGTGTTGGGGCCGTGGTTCGCCATGGCGAGCTGGCACGGCATCGCGAACGGATGCGTCCCGGCCTGGAGCTCGTCGGCGAGCTCGAAGCCGGGGCCACCCATCCCGAACGGGCGTCCGTCCTTGGTCCTGGTCTCCCCGACGGCGGCGCCGCGGGTGAGCGGATCGCCGCCCTGGATCATGAACCGCGGGATCACGCGGTGGAAGAGCGTGCCGTCGTAGAGCGGCTTCTTCTCGTCCGCCCCCGTCGCCGGGTTCTTCCAGGCCTTCTTCCCCTCGGCCAGCTCCACGAAGTTCTTCACCGCGTTGGGCGCCTGCGCCGGGTCGAGCTTCACGCCGATGGTTCCGGCCGAGGTCACGAAGACCGCGTACTGCTCCTTGGGCTTCGCGCCGGCCGGGGCGGGCTGCGCGAGCGCGGCGTTCGCGAGGAGCGCCGCCGCGGCGATCACGAGGGGTCTCGTCATATCCGCCGGATGCTAGCCGCGGGTCCCCGGCGCGGCAAATGGAAAGACGTTCCCCTCAGCCGCCGCGCCGGCGCGTCCCCTTGCGGGCCGGACGGGGAGCGGCCTTTCGCGGCCGCGCGGCCTTCCGCTGGCCGTGCGCGGCCGGCTTCCGGCGGCGGGGCCGCGCGGACGGCTCGCCGGGCGCGGCCGGAGCCGCGCCGTCGCCCGGGGGAGAGGCGTTCCCGGGGAGCTCCGCCACCTGCCCGTCCGCCGGCTCGGCCCTGGGCAGCGGCTCCGGCCCGAACCTCCTCCCCAGCGCGTCGAGCGCGAGCTTGGCGGCGGCTTGCTCGGCGTCCTTCTTGGAGCGGCCCTCGCCCCGGCCCATGATCTCGCCGCGGAGGTCGGTCTCCACCTCGAAGACCTTGGAGTGGTCCGGGCCGTGCTCCGCGACCACACGGTAGCGCGGGGTGGCGCGCAGCCGGCTCTGCGACAGCTCCTGCAGCTGGGTCTTGTAGTCCCGATCCAGCGTGCCGGCCGTGGCGCGGGCGAAGGCGTCCCCCAGGAAGCGGTCGATGACGGCCAGGACGGCGCCGAACCCGTCCGCGAGGTAGACCGCCGCCACCACCGCCTCCATGGCGTCGGCGAGCAGCGACGACTTGTGCCGGCCCCCGGTCAGCTCCTCGCCGCGCCCCAGCCGCAGCAGGCTGCCGAGGTCGATGGCCCGCGCCATCCCCGCGAGCCCCTGCTCGTCCACCACCGCCGCCCGCATCTTCGACAGCTCGCCCTCGCGCGCGTCCGGGAAGCGCTCCATGAGCCGGTGCGACACCGCCAGGTCGATGACGGCGTCGCCCAGGAACTCGAGCCGCTCGTTGTCGGTGAGCCGCGCCTCGCGGTGCTCGTTCACGAAGGACTTGTGCGTGAGCGCCGCGAGGGCGGTGTCGGCGTCCGGAAAGGGCCGGCCCAGCCGTGCGGCGAGCGCCGCGACGGGATCTCCCGGGTCCCCTTCCCCTGCCGCGGCGGGCGCCGCTGCGGCGCCGGTGGGTTCGCGATCCTCGCCCATGGTCCCCACGTTCCTCCTCAGGCGCGCAGGCGCGCCGCCAGCTCCTCTGCGAGCGCGTACGGGTCCGCCTGCCGCGCGGCGATCCGCGCCGCGACCTCGTCGAGCCGCCCCCGCTCGGCCTCGAGCCGGGCCACCGCGCCCGCCAGGAGCCGCTCGCGCAGGAGCGCCAGGAACCCGGCCCGCGCCCGGGCCGCCTCGCGCACCTGCTTCAGCCCGCTCTCCTCGAGGTGCGCCCGGTGCGCCTCGATCGCCGCGGCCAGCTCCACGATTCCCTCGCCCTTCACCGCCACGGTGCGCACCACGGGCGGCTCCCAGCCGGCGTCCTCGGGCGGCGGCTCCGCTCCGCCGTCCGTCATGCGGTGCGCCGCGTCGTGGTCGAGCGCCGGGCGGACCGCCACGATGCGGCGCAGCTCCAGCATCGACTGGAGATCGCGGACGGTCCGGTCGGTGCCCTCCCGGTCGGCCTTGTTCACCGCGAACACGTCGGCGATCTCGAGCACCCCCGCCTTGATGGCCTGCACGTCGTCGCCCATGCCGGGCACGGCCACCACCACCACGGTGTGCGCCAGCTCGGCGATCTCGATCTCGTCCTGCCCGACGCCCACCGTCTCGACCAGGATGAGGTCCTTCCCCATCGCGTCGAGGACGTGGACCATCTCCGCGGTGGAGCGCGACAGGCCGCCCAGGTGTCCGCGCGTGCCCACCGAGCGGATGAAGACCCCGGGATCGGTGGCGTGGTCCTGCATGCGGATCCGGTCGCCCAGGATGGCGCCGCCGGAGAACGGGCTGGTGGGATCCACCGCCACCACGCCGACCGTCTTCCCCGCGCGCCGGTAGTGGCCGATGAGCCGATCGGTGAGCGAGGACTTGCCCGCGCCCGGCGCGCCGGTGAGGCCGACCACGTAGGCGCGGCCGGTCCGCGGGAAGATGGCCCGGAGCCACGCCTCCGCCTCGGGGAGGCGGTCGTCCAGGTCGCGCATCAGCCGCGCCGCGGTCCGCACGTCGCCGGCGGCGAGCCGCTCGACCAGGGACGCCATCAGTACGCCGCCGCCTCGGGCACGAAGTTCGCGACCAGGATGGCCGCCGCCATCCGCCGCGCCGCCCCCACCGGCTGCCGCGCCGGGTCGAGCTGCCGGTAGATGACGTTGCCGTCCTGCACCTGGTCCACGAGGATGAGCAGCCGCCAGCCGCCCTTCTCCTGCGTGAACACCGCCTCGAAGTCGGCGCGCTTCAGGACGCGCGCGGCGCCGTACGGCTTCCCGTCGATGTCGGTCCCGACGTACCGGACCTCGTCCGGCCCCGCCTCCTCGACCACCACGTTCATGACCCAGACCTCGCCGGCGTGGGGCATGAGGTGGTGGGGCAGGTCCACCCCGCCGCCGCTGGACGCGGCGACGTCCACGGCTCCGACGGCCGGCGTCGCCGCCGCGTCGGGCGCGCCCAGCGCCAGCGCGACGACCTTGTGCGTCCCCGGGAAGTCCGCGAGCTCGAAGCGGTCGGCCCAGACGTCGCCGGCCGGGCCGATCACCCGCCCCTTGAAGCGCGTCCCCATCTCCCGCGTCGCCACGAACCGGTAGCGGGTGCCTCCGTGCTGGAACTCCTGGATCAGCTCCACCATGGCGTTCGGCGCGAGCATCGCGTCGCGGCCGAACACCTGCGCCAGCGCGGCGAGGGTGAGCGCGTTCCGCGGCGGCGGCGTCGCCTCGACGGCGCCTCCCCCCTGCCGCGGCACGGGCGGGGGCGTCTGCGCGGCGCCCGCCGGGGCCTGCATCTGCGCCACCGAGGAGGCGAGGAAGATCTCGACGTCGGTCGCGGACTGGAACTCCTGCAGGGCGAGGGGGGGGAACTCGCGGGCGACGTCGAAGGGCCGGCCGCCCACCGGCGCGACGCGCGACACGCGCACGCCCTCGGGGCCGCCCAGCAGCTCGAAGGCGTGCGAGGGGGTCTTCACGACCGCGCGCACCGCCATCCGGTCGGGGTCGAGCGACGCCTCGAGCCGCAGCGCCCGCATGCGCAGCCCCACCTCCTGCAGGGCCGTGGCCCGCTGCGCCAGCGCGGCGGCGACCGCCTGCTCCAGCGCCTGCACCCGCTCGTGCTCGTAGAAGTTCACCTCGCCGAGCGCCGAGAGCGGCGCGTCGGCGAAGCGCAGGTGGTCGTGCCCCGACACCACGAAGCGCGCCCGGGCGATGGCCTGGCCGGTGGTGGGGTGGAGGAGCCGCTGGAACCCGAGCTCGCCCTCCAGCGTCTCGCGGTCCGCCGCGAGCCGGACCGGGACGCCCAGGGCCGAGAGCTTGCGAGACGCGATCTGGTTGAGCCGCTCCCGCGGGATCTTGCCGATGATGGTGTGCTCGCCCTCGCCCATGCCCTTCCGTTCGCCCGCGCAGCCGGCGCCCCCGGCCGCCCGGGCCGCCGCCCGCGGCCGGGAGATTATCTCAGAACGCTCCGGCTGATGACGATCCTCTGGACCTCGCTCGTCCCCTCGCCGATCTCGCAGAGCTTGGCGTCGCGGAAGTGGCGCTCCACCGGGTAGTACTTGGTGTAGCCGTAGCCGCCGTGGATCTGGATCGCCTCGCTGGTCGCGCCCATGGCCGCCTCGCTCGCGAACAGCTTCGCCATCGACGCCTCCCGCGCGAAGGGGCGGCCCGCGTCGGCCGCGGCGGCGGCACGGCGCACCAGGAGGCGCGCCGCGTCGATCGCGGTGGCCATGTCGGCGAGCTTGAAGGCGATCGCCTGGAAGTCCGCGATGGGGCGGCCGAACGCCCTGCGCTCCTTGGCGTAGGCGCGGGCCGCATCGAGCGCCCCGTTCGCCAGCCCGACGGCCAGCGACCCGATGGTGATCCGGCCCCGGTCGAGGATGTGGAGGGTGTCCACGAACCCCCGATCGACCTCGCCGAGGCGCTGATCGTCGGGGACCTCGACCTCCTCGAGGTGCAGCTCGGCGGTGTCGGAGGAGCGCATCCCCAGCTTGCCGTGGAGGGGCCGCTGCCCGAAGCCGCGCGCGCCCTTCTCCACCACGAAGGCGGTGATCCCCTTCTGCGCCTTCCCGGGCGCGGTCCGGGCGAGCACCACGAAGACGTCGCCCACGCTCCCCTGGGTGATGAAGGTCTTCGAGCCGTTCAGGATCCAGCGGTCGCCGCGCCGGACGGCGGTGGTGCGCATCCCGGCGGCGTCGGAGCCGCTCCCCGGCTCGGTGAGCCCCCAGGCCGCGAGCCGCTCGCCGCGGGCCAGCGGCGGGAGCCAGCGCCGCTTCTGCGCCTCGTCCCCGAAGCGCAGGATGTGCCCGGTGCCGAGGCCGTTGTGGCTCGCCACGGTGAGGGCGAGCGACCCGTCCACGCGCGCGATCTCCTCGACCACGGTGGCGAGGGCGAGGGCGCCGAGGCCGGCGCCGTCGTATTCCTCGGGCACGGCGATCCCCATCAGGCCGAGCGGCCCGAGCTGCCGGACCGCGTCCCAGGGGAACGTCTCCTCCTCGTCCCAGCGCCGGGCGTGCGGCGCCACCTCGCGCTCGCAGAACTCGCGCACCGTGCGCTGGACGTGCCGGAGGTCCTCGGGAAGCTCGAAGTCCATGTCAGTCGCCCGTGAACACGGGCGGTCGTTTCCCGGCGAAGGCGGCGAGGGCCTCGAGCCGGTCCCTGGTCCGGAGGCAGTCCTGGTAGAGGCGGTTCTCCAGCTCCAGCGCCTCCTCGAGCGGGAGGTGGAACCCGCCGTCGATGGCGCGCTTCGCCTGGCGCAGGGAGACGGGAGCGTTGCGCGCCACCCGCTCCGCGAGCGCCAGCGCGACCTCGGCCAGCCGCGGAGGCGGCGCGAGCTGGGAGACGAGCCCCATGGCGAGCGCCTCGGCGGCGCTGGCCCGCCGCGCCGTGAGCACCAGGTCCTTGGCGCGCGCCACGCCCACCAGGCGGGCGAGCCGCTGGGTGCCGCCGCCGCCGGGGATGATCCCGAGCGCCACCTCCGGGAGCCCGAGCTGCGCCGCGTCGGAGGCGACGCGGAGATCGCAGGCCAGCGCCAGCTCGAGGCCGCCCCCCAGCGCCGCGCCGTTGAGCGCGGCGACGAAGACCTGCGGCGCCTCCTCGATGGCGCGGAGCGCGCGCCGCAGCCCGCCGTGGAAGCGGTGGACGTCCTCCGCCGACATCCCGGCCCGCTCCTTCAGGTCCGCGCCCGCGCAGAACGCCCTGTCGCCGGCCCCGATCACCACCACGCAGCGCAGCGCGCGATCGGTCGCCGCCCGCGCCAGGAGCCGCTCCAGCTCGGCGAGCATCGCCATGGAGATCGAGTTCCGCCGCGCCTCCCCGTCGATGGTCCAGATCTCGACGTGGTCCCGGCGGTCGATCCGGAACTCGGCCATCACGCCTCCGCGCGCGCGCCGAGCTCGGCCTGGAGCGCCTTGCCCGGCAGCTTCCGGCCGACGAGCCGCTCTGCCAGCGCGCCGGCCGCGACCAGCTTCCTCCAGTCGACCCCCGTCTCGTAACCCATCCCGTGCAGCATGTACACGAGATCCTCGGTGGCGAGGTTGCCGGCCGCGCCGGGCGCGTAGGGGCATCCGCCCAGGCCGCCGATGGAGGCGTCGAAGGTCGAGACGCCCTCCTCCAGGCCGACGAGGACGTTGGCGAGCGCCGTCCCGCGGGTGTCGTGCATGTGGAGCGCGAGCTTCTCGGCCGGCAGCGTGGCGAGGAGCCGGCGGAGGAGGTCCCGGGTCTGGTTCGGCGTCCCCACGCCGATGGTGTCGCCGAGCGAGACCTGGTGCACGCCGGTCGCCGCCAGCCGGGCCACCACCGCCGCCGCCTGGCCCGGATCGACGCGCCCCTCGTACGGGCATCCCCACACCGTCGAGACGTAGCCGCGGACCGGCAGCCCCCGGGCGATCGCCGGCGGGATGACGTCCTCCAACGCCCGGAACGTCTCGTCGATCGACTTGTTCACGTTCCGGCGGTTGTGGGTCTCGGAGGCCGACAGGAACACCGCGGCCTCGACGGGTGGGTGGCCCGAGCCGGCCTTTGCCAGGGCGCCCACCAGGCGCTCCAGGCCCCTGGCGTTGGGGACCAGCACCACGTACGACAGCCCGGGGACGCGCGGCAGGCGCGAGGTCACCTCGGCGGCGTCGGCCAGCTGCGGGATCCAGGCCGGCGACACGAAGCTCGTCGCCTCGATCCGGCGGAGGCCCGCGTCGGCGAGCGCCTGCACCAGCGCGAGCTTCTCGTCGGTGGCGAGGGAGCGCGCCTCGTTCTGGAGACCGTCCCGCGGCCCGACCTCGTAGACGGTGACCCGCTGCGCCATCCTCGAATCCTAACGCCCGGGCGACCCGGCAACCGCGGAATCCCGGGCGGGGAGGGACGCGGTGCGCGAGGCCCGCGCCGCGATTAGGACGACGGCTGACGGAGGTCCGCATGTCCCGCCTGCCCGCGTCCCTGGTCGTCCCCGCCCTCGCGCTCCTCGCCGCGTGCCACCGCGCCGGCGGCTCCGAGCCGTTCGGCACGGTGGCCGTGGACGAGGTCGACCGGCTGGTCCAGGCCGGGTCCGCTCGCGTGTACGACGCCAACGGTCCGGACACCTACGCCGAGGGGCACGTCCCGGGCGCGACGCTGGTGGCGCACGGCAAGGTGGACCCGAAGCTCCTCCCCGCGGGCAAGACGGTGAAGCTGGTCTTCTACTGCATGAACCCGCGTTGAATGGCGAGCCACGAGGCCGCCCGGCGGGCGGTCGAGCTCGGCTACACCAGCGTGTTCGTGATGCCGGACGGGATCCAGGGCTGGCGCAAGGCCGGGAAGGCGGTCGAGACCGGCGCGAGGTGAACCGGATCTCGACCCGACCCCGACCGCGACCTCGGACCCGACCGCGGCCCGTCGCCCGAGCTCAGGGCAGGACCTGCAGCCCCCCGGGCCCCGCCGGCCGCGGCTCGGCCTCCGGGCTCCCGCAGCCGTTCCCCTCCGCCTTCCCCGCCGCCTCGGCGAGGTGGGTGTGGATCTTCATGGAGCAGAACTTCGGGCCGCACATGGAGCAGAACTCGGCCGACTTGAACGCCTCGTGGGGCAGCGTCTCGTCGTGCTTCGCCCGGGCCGTCTCCGGATCGAGCGACAGCCGGAACTGCTCGTTCCAGTCGAAGCGGTAGCGGGCGCGGCTCAGCGCGTCGTCGCGCTCGCGGGCGCCGGGTCGGTGCCGGGCCACGTCCGCGGCGTGCGCCGCGATCTTGTAGGCGATGATCCCCTGCCGCACGTCGTCCACGTCGGGGAGCCCCAGGTGCTCGGCCGGGGTCACGTAGCAGAGCATGGCCGCGCCGTGCTGCGCGGCCACGGTCGCGCCGATGGCGCTGGTGATGTGATCGTAGCCGGGGGCGACGTCGGTGACGAGCGGCCCGAGCACGTAGAAGGGCGCCTCGTCGCAGAGCTCGCGCTCCCGCTCCATGTTCATGGGGATCTGATCGAGGGGCACGTGGCCCGGCCCCTCGATCATCACCTGCACGCCGTGCGACCAGGCCTTGCGGCACAGGTCGCCCAGGACCTTCAGCTCGGCGAACTGCGCCTCGTCCGAGGCGTCGGCGAGGCAGCCGGGGCGCAGCCCGTCGCCCAGCGAGAAGGTGACGTCGTGGCGCTTGAAGATCTCGCAGATGGCGTCGAAGTGGGTGTAGAGCGGGTTCTCGGCGCCGTTGGCGAGCATCCACTGCGCCATGATCGCGCCGCCGCGGGAGACGATGCCGGTCACCCGTCTGGCCGCCAGCGGGACGAAGTCGCGGAGGACGCCGGCGTGGATCGTCATGTAGTCGACGCCCTGCCTGGCCTGGGCCTCGATGACGTCGAGGAGCAGCCGGGGCGTGAGGTCGGCGGCCTCCTTCACGTGGACCAGGCACTCGTAGATCGGCACCGTGCCCACCGGGATGGAGCTGGCCCGGATGATCGCCTCGCGGATCTGGGGGATGTCACCTCCGGTGGAGAGGTCCATCACCGTGTCGGCGCCGTACTTGAGGGAGATGCGGAGCTTCTCCAGCTCGTGCGCCACGTCGCTGGTGACCGCGCTGTTGCCGATGTTCGCGTTGATCTTGCAGGTGGCGGCGACGCCGATGCCGATCGGATCCAGCTCGGGGTGGTTGACGTTGGCGGGGATGACCATCCGGCCCCGCGCCAACTCGGCGCGGATCAGCTCGGGCGCGAGGCGCTCGCGCGCCGCGACCCGATCCATCTCCTCGGTGACGACGCCCTGCCGCGCCAGGTGCATCTGCGTGACGTTGGGCAGCCCACGCCGCTTCGCGATCCAGTCCGCTCGCATGGGGACTCCTGCTCGAGTGGGAACCGGGCGGAAGCTAGCGAGCACCCGCACCGAAGTCAACGAACGCCCGGGCCCTTCCCGAACCGGGCGGTCCTCGTGGGGTGCCGGCGCGCCGGACCGACTACCGCAGCGCGCGGAAGGCGCTCCGGCCGGCGTACCGCGCCGCCTTCCCCAGCTCCTCCTCGATGCGGAGCAGCTGGTTGTACTTGGCGATGCGGTCGGTGCGGGAGGCGGAGCCGGTCTTGATCTGGCCGCAGTCGCAGGCGACGGCGAGGTCGGCGATGGTGGTGTCCTCGGTCTCGCCGGAGCGGTGGCTCATGATGCTGGAGTAGGCAGCGCGGTGCGCCATGCGGACCGCCTCCAGCGTCTCGGTGAGCGAGCCGATCTGGTTCACCTTGACCAGGATCGAGTTCGCGACGCCGCCGTCGATCCCCTTGCGGAGCCGGTCCACGTTGGTGACGAACAGGTCGTCGCCGACGATCTGCAGCTTCCCGCCGAGCCGGTCGGTGAGGAGCTTCCAGGTGGCCCAGTCGTTCTCGTCGCAGCCGTCCTCGATCGAGACGATGGGGTACTTGGCGGCGAGCTGCGCGTAGAACTCGACCAGCCCCTTCCCGTCGAAGCTCTTCCCCTCCCCCTCCAGCTCGTACTTGCCGGTCTTGGCGTCGAAGAACTCGCTCGCGGCGCAGTCGAGCGCCAGCGCCACCTGCTTGCCCGCCACGTACCCGGCGCTCTCGACGGCCGCCATGATCACCGCCAGCGCCTCCTCGTTGGAGCCCAGGCTGGGCGCGTAGCCGCCCTCGTCCCCCACGCCGGTGGAGGCGCCCTTCTTCTTCAGCACCGCCTTGAGCGCGTGGAAGACCTCGGCGCCGCAGCGGAGCGCCTCCGCGAAGGAGGGCGCCCCGAGCGGCACCACCATGAACTCCTGGATGTCCACGTTCGAGTCGGCGTGGGCCCCCCCGTTCAGGATGTTCATGAGCGGCACCGGGAGCGTGCGCGCGTTGGTGCCGCCGACGTACCGGTAGAGCGGGAGCTGGTGCGCCTGCGCCGCCGCCTTCGCCGCGGCGAGCGAGACACCCAGGACGGCGTTGGCGCCCAGCTTCGACTTGGTGGGCGTGCCGTCCAGCTCGACCATGCGCGCGTCGAGCGTCGCCTGGTCCGAGGCGTCCATCCCGACCACCGCCGGCGCGATGAGGTCCACGACGTTCGCCACGGCCTTGCGGACGCCCTTGCCGAGGTAGCGCCCCTTGTCCCCGTCGCGCAGCTCCAGGGCCTCATGCTCGCCGGTCGAGGCGCCCGACGGGACCGCGGCGCGGCCGACGTCGCCGGTGCCCACCGCCACCTCGACCTCGACCGTCGGGTTGCCGCGGGAGTCGAGGATCTCGCGGGCGGTCACGTTGATGATCTCGGTCACGGTCGTCTCCTCGGGGCGCGGCGGCGTGCGCAGGGTGGGTGAATGTGCCCGCCCGCGGCCCGGCCCGTCAACGGGATTCCGGTCTGCCCGGCTGCTTGATCCCCGCGCCAGGCGGCGTTAGAGCCCGGCGCGGAGGGAGGGAACCCATGGCAGGCCTGCTCGCAGGGAAGGTCGCGGTGGTGACCGGCGCGGGTGGAGGGATCGGCCGGGAGCACGCGCTGGCGCTCGCCCGGGAAGGGGCGCGGGTCGTCGTGAACGACCTCGGGTCCGACCGGCATGGCGGCGGGCGCGGCGCGGAGACGGCGGATCGCGTCGTCGAGGAGATCAAGGCCGCCGGCGGCGAGGCGGCGGCGAGCTACGACTCGGTCGCCACCCGGGAAGGTGCCGACGGGATCGTCTGGACCGCCCTCTCCCGCTTCGGCCGGATCGACGCGCTGGTGAACAACGCCGGCATCCTGCGCGACCGCACCATCCTGAACATGAGCGAGGACGACTTCGACCGGGTGCTGGACGTCCACCTCCGCGGCACGTTCCTCTGCACGCAGACGGCGGCGCGCGCGATGCGCCTCCAGGGTCAGGGCGGCCGGATCGTCAACACCACCAGCTTCTCCGGCCTGCTCGGCAACTTCGGCCAGGGGAACTACGGCGCGGCGAAGGCCGGGATCTACGGCCTCACCCGCGTGGCGGCGCTCGAGTTCCAGAAGTTCGGCGTGACGGTCAACGCCGTCGCGCCGGTGGCGCTCACCCGCATGACGAGCGACCTCGCCATGATGAAGGGCGCGACCGAGAAGGACCTGGGGCCGCAGTTCATCGCGCCGGTGGTGGTGTTCCTGGCGAGCGACCTCGCCGCCGGCCTCACCGGCCAGGTGGTGGGGGTGCAGGGCGGGCGGATCTTCCTCTACCGGATGGAGACCACCGAGGGCGCGGAGCGCGACGCGTCGAAGGGGCCCTGGGATCCGCGGGACATCCACGCCGCATGGAAGCGGATCGCCGGAGAGTGACCGGGCAGGAGTCGCGCCCCCGAAAAAAACAGGCGCGAGACCCGGAGGTCCGCGCCCTCGTGACGGCGTTCGCCGCTGGCGAAGGCCGCCCCACTCCGAAGCTAGCCCGAGTAGTCGATGATGACGACCCCCCGGTCGCCCGGACGGTCGTCGTCCGGCTTCCGCTCGGGGGGGCGGTCGGGGATGCCGGGGACGGGCAGCTCGACCGCGGGGCGATCCTCGTGACCCCGGTCGCGTTCTCGCCGCTTGATCTCCTCGATGACGTAGGCGTCCAGCATCTCGGTCTCCCGCGTCGTCCTGCGGCCCTCGAAGCTGCAAACCGCGTTCCCGGCTTCGTTCCCTCCCTCGTTCTCCCATTAACGACGGACACCGCACATGCCAATTCACCGCGCCCCGGATCGGTTCCGCCTCTTCACCGATTCTAGTACACGGGACCCGCGTGGGTCCAAACGGCGCCCTGGAGCATCGCGTCACGAGGCGCAACCGGTGCGCCCGCCGCTCGTGGACCGTGCGCGCGCTGCGCGCCCGCCCGGCAGGGAGCGCCGCCGCCGGACACCCACACCGGGGCCCTACCGCGCCTTCTTCTCCGCGCGCGCCTTGAAGGCCGCCAGATTTCGCGGCAGCGAGACCCGCGAGAGCTCGTCGCTCACCCGGTCGATGACCGCCTGGGGGACGAACGGCGGCTTCGAGACCTGGATCTCGACGGAGTAGCGCGCGCGGGTCTTCTCGCCCTCCGCGGCGAGCTCCCAGGAGCCGTTCGACACCTTCATGAGGTCGCCGCCGACCAGCGACCAGCTCAGCTTGCGCGGCGCCTCCTCGACGTGTCGGAGCACGTACCGGATCTTGCGGATGCCGAGGTCCAGCTCGTACTCCACGTGCTTCTCGTCGGTCGCCTCCCTCACCACGCGGCACCCGTGGAGCCCGGGCACGAACTCGGGGTAGCGCGCGTAGTCGGTGACCACCTCCCAGAAGCGCTGCAGCGGAGCGTCGATCAGGACTTCCTGCGTCGCGGCGTTCGCCATGGCGACATTCTACCGGTGGGGCGAGCGGTCCGCAGGGCGTTGCGCGGCGGGCCGCTCGCCGGCCTCACCCGCCGCCGCGAGCGGCGGGCGCCTCGCCGGCCGAGAGCCGCTCCAGGAGCTCGCGCGGCATGCGCTGCAGGTGGCCGTCGAGATCCACGCAGGCGTGGACGGTGTGGCCGGTGGCGAGCTCCTCGCCCTCGCGCAGGATGCGGTAGCCGAACCGGGCGGAGGCGCGGCGCGCCTCGACCAGCGAGGTCTCCACCACCAGCAGGTCGTCGTACCGCGCCGGGGATCGGTAGCGTACCCCCGCCTCCACCACCGGGAGGTGCAGCCGGTGCCGGGCCTCGAAGTCCCGGTAGCGCATCCCCTTGGCGCGGATGAACTCGTTCCGCCCAGCCTCGAAGTAGCGCAGGTAGTTGGCGTAGTAGACGACCCCCATCTGATCCGTGTCGCCGTAGATGACGCGGATCTCGATCGGGACCATGGCGCGGTGGCCTAGACGGCCTCGATGCGGATGAGCCGCGACGGCGCGAGCGTCGACGGGAACCGGTCGATCTCGGCGATGGCGGCGCGCAGGTCCGCCTCGCGCGCCACGTGCGTCACGATCACGAGCGGCACCGGCGCGCCCTGGTCGTTCTGCTCCCGCTGCTGCACCGCGGCGATGGAGATTCGCCGGGACGCCAGCGTGGCCGCGGTCCGCGCCAGCACGCCCGGCTCGTCCTTGACCGAGAAGTGCAGGTAGTAGGCGCAGCGGACCTCGTCGTGCGGCCGGAGCGCCACCAGCGGCCTCGCGGGCGGCAGCGGCACGCGCCCCGGGCTCCCGGAGAGGATGTTCCGGGTGAGGTCGATGATGTCGGAGACCACGGCGCTGCCGGTGGGCATGGCGCCGGCCCCCTGCCCGTACAGCATCGACGGCCCCAGCGCCTCCGAGTCGAGGACCACCGCGTTCATGGCGCCGCGCACGCCGGCGAGGAGCGAACCCGCCGGGATGAACGCAGGGTGGACACGAGCCTCGATCTGGTCCTGGCCGGCGGCGTCGTGCGCGCCGGGACCGCAGCGGCGCGCCACCGCGAGGAGCTTCAGCGCGTAGCCGAACTCCCTCGCCCAGCGGAAGTCCTCCGGCGAGAGGGCCATGATCCCCTCGGTGAGGACGTCCGCCGGCGCGAGCCGCGCCCCGAAGGCGAGCTGCGCGAGGACGCAGAGCTTCTGCGCCGCGTCTCCGCCGGAGACGTCGAGCGTGGGATCGGCCTCGGCGTATCCGAGCCGCTGCGCCTCGGCGAGGGCCTGCCCGATCGGCTCGCCCTTCTCCGCCATGGCGGTGAGGATGAAGTTGGTCGTCCCGTTGACGATGCCGTGGAGCGAGCGGATCCGGTCGGAGGCGAGCGACTCGCGCAGCGTGCGGATGATGGGGACGCCGCCGCACACCGCCCCCTCGTAGTACACGTCGACGCCCTTCTCGCGGGCGAGGCGGAAGATGTCGTCGCCGCGCGCGGCGAGGAGGGCCTTGTTGGCGGTGACCACGTGCTTGCCGTGCTCCAGCGCGCCGCGGACCAGCTCGTAGGCCTGGTCCACGCCGCCGATCAGCTCCACCACCACCGCGACGGCGGGGTCGTCGAGCAGGTCCTCGACGCGGGTGGTGAGCAGGGCCCGATCCACCTCCAGCGGGCGCTGCTTGCCCGCGTCGCGCAGCGCCACCTTCCGCACCACGATGCGCGCGCCCAGGCGCGCCTCGATGTCGCCGGCGTGGCGCCGGAGGATGGAGAGGACGCCGCCCCCCACCGTGCCGAACCCCGCGATCCCGATGCCCACCTCGCGCATGCCTACCTCGCCTCCACCCGGTACGCCCGCAGCACGGCGCGGACCTGGGGCGTGACCGCTCCCTTCACCACCGAGAAGGTCTCGATGCGGACCGGGCCGACGCGCGGCGCGTAGGTGATCTCGTTGACGTAGTCGGTGGTGGGCCCGGCGCGGTTGTGGGCCCGCACCCGGACGCAGCCGGCGAAGGTGCCGGCCGGGGTCGTCACCTTCTCCCCCACCGCGGCGATCTCGTAGCGCTCCGTCGAGCTGACCGAGACCACCGACGACCAGCCCTTCCCCGGCTCGATGGGGGCGCAGAGCAGGCGCCGCACCCGGTCGTGGAGGCAGTCGGGGTCGGCCCGCAGCTCGCCGCGCTCGCTGTCGTGGTAGTAGCCGTCGGAGTCGCGCGAGACGATCCGGACCGTGCGGGACACGCCGCGCCGGTCCGCGGGCAGCGCCGGCGTCTCGTCCACGTAGGTCCACTCGTTGCCGACGGCGAGCGGGAAGAAGTCGGCCGGCGCGCCCGCGGCAGCCGGGGCCGCCGCCGGGGCGCCCGGATGCGCGCACGCCGCCGCGAGGGCGGCGAGGGAGATGGCGATGGTGGGCCTCATGGGCGCCGCATCTTAGCCGGAAAGCCCGCGGCGCGCGCCTCGCCGGGTGCCGTCAGCGCCGGGCCGCGCCCCGGGCCTCCGACGCCCGGGACTGCATCTCCGAGAGCGCCTCGTGTGCCGCGCGCCGCACCCGCGGATCCGGGTGCCCCGACTCGAGCGTGAGCAGGTAGCCCTCCGCCTCGGGCCCTCCGATGTCGCCCACGATGCGCGCGAGGCGCGCGGCCATGGCGGGGTCGCCGCGCCGGGACAGGTCGATGATGGGCCCCACCGCCCGCGGATCGCGGATGCGGGCGAGCGCGCCGACGGCCGCGTGCTGCACGGAGGGATCGGGATCCCTGAGGCGCTCCAGGAGCCCCGGCACCGCGCCGGTCGCGCCGCGTTCCCCCAGCAACCGGACGGCGCGCGTCCGCACCCGCGCGTCCCGGGACGACAGGTCCGCGACCAGGGCGGCCTCCCCCTTCCCCGCCTCGGCGAACCCGAGCGCCAGCCCGGCCGCCGCATCCCGGGCAGCCGCCTCCAGGGCGGCGTGGA
The DNA here is from genome assembly GCA_035519395.1 of Anaeromyxobacteraceae bacterium. Lineage (GTDB taxonomy): Bacteria > Myxococcota > Myxococcia > Myxococcales > Anaeromyxobacteraceae > Anaeromyxobacter. Next base: position 18,442 of record DATIWK010000045.1, read on the forward strand.
ACGCCTGGGCGGGTGAGGTCCCCTCCAGCGCCTGCGCTCCGACTCCGGCCTCGCGCACCGACTCGCCCGACCCGGGCGGCCCCGCCGGCGCGAGCTCGATCTCGAGGGCAGCCTCGAGGCGCGCCTGGCCGCCCGCGGCGGGCACCACGCGCAGGGCCGTCAGGGTGGCGCGGGCGTGGTAGACGCGGCCGCGGCCGCCGCCGAGGCGGAAGCCCGCGCCGGCGAGCCCCTCGCGCACCGCCGTCTCGACGGCGCCGCGGTCGATGCCCGCCTCGGCCATCGACGCGGCGTCCGCAGGCTCGGAGACCCGCACGGACTCGATCGAGACGGTGCCGCGCCCGCACGCGGAGAGCACCGCCGCGGCGACGACCGCCGCCGCAGCGCCGAGGAGGGGTGCGGCGCCACGCGCGCGGATGACGGCGCTCGGCATGAGGTCTCCGCCCGCGCTCAGGCGCCGGGCGATCCTCCCTCGCCGCCCTGCGGCTCCGTGGCCGGCGGAAGGGGCGCCGCGCGCTCCGTGGCAGGAGGCGCACCGTCCTGGGCCGCCGGCGGCGCTGCGGTTCCCGCGGCTGGGGTCCCCGCGGCTGCGGTCCCCGCGGCGGAGGCCTCGCGGCCGCGCCCGCGCCCGCCGCGGCGGCGTCGCCGGCGCCTGCGGCGGCGGCCGCCCTCGGTGCGAGCATCCCCCGCACCTCCGGGTCCGCTCTCGCCCGCGCCCTCGCCTGCCGACCCCTCCGCCTCCGGCCCTTCCTCCGCCTCGTCTCCTTCGTCGCCTGCTTCGGCGTCGTCGGCCGCCGGGAGCTCCGGCAAGGACTCCGATGAACCTTCACCCGCCGGCAGCTCGACGGGCAGGGGGGCGTCGGCGCCCTCCCCTGGCCCCTCGGCGTCGAACGCAGCGACGACCTCGGAGCGCGGCTCGCGCCGCTCCCGGCCCTCGCGCCGCTCCTCGCGTCCCTCGCGTCCCTCGCGCCGGTCGCGCTCCTCGCGGCGCGCGCGCCGGGCGGCCTCCTCCAGCGTCGCCGCGTCCGCCGCCGCCCGGAAGAAGGCCTCGTCGATCTCGGGCACCACCACCGGGACGGTGCCGACGCCCGCGTCGGCGAGCGCCTCCGCGAAGGCCTCGCCGCACATCAGGAGGACCGGCAGCTGCCCCGCGGCGCCGGCCTCGCCGCGCGCGTCCCGCTGCGCGTCCCCGGCCGTCACCACGATGCCGATCTGCGCGCCGTAGTGGCCGAGGTCCCGCCGGACGTCGTTCACGTCCCGGCGGCCGGCGTCGGCGTTGTTCCGCAGCACGCGGATGCAGTGGCGGACGTCCGTGATCCCGAGCTTCCGCCGGCCGGTGAAGATGACGTGCTCGCGCCCGCGCTTCGCCACCTTGAGCTCCCGGAAGCCCCAGCGCTCCATGAGGCGGGCGGCCACGTGCTCCACCGTGGGTCCGTCGCACTCGCGCATCCGGCGGCGCAGCGCCGCCAGCGCCGAGCGCCGCAGCTCCTGCGCCGTGGCGGCTGCCCTGGGCACGGCCTGGGCGGCGGCGGGCTCGCCGGGCTCGGGCTGCGCCACCAGCGTGACGGCATCGCCGTCGAGCTGGAAGAGCGGCATGCGTCCGGAGGTCTCGCGCCGCCGGTTGTCCTCGGCGAGGGCGGCCTGCAGCGACGAGGTCTCGCGCACGAAGGCGTCCGGCATGAGGAGCCGCTCGGCCCCCTGCGCCGCGATCTCGGTGAGCGAGAGCGGGCGGGCCGCGCCGGCGAGGATCTCGTAGGCGACCTCCGCGGGCGGCGGGAAGCGCTTGCCGCGCCGCTCCTCTCCCTCCTCGCGCCTCCGGCGTCCGGTCTCGCTCCGCCCCGAGGAGCGCGCCATGTCGCGCGACGGCACGGGGTGGCGCTCCCGCCCGCGGTACGGCACCTCGTCCTCGGCCGGGAGCTCGACCATGCCGTCCAGCCCGGCGGGGTCCTCGTCCAGCCCCCACTCGACGAGCGCGAACGTGCCGGCCTGCACCGGCAGCAGGCGGCGCTCCAGCCTCGGGAGCCGGCAGTGCGCCGCCAGCTGGTCCGCCATGGTGTCCTCCGGGACCTTCCCGACATGGTCGAGCAGGTTCTCCCGGACGGCGAACTCGGCGATCTTCTTGAAGTGGAGTGGCTTCCCCTCGCGCCGCAGCACCTCGAGGGCGGCTTCGGTGAAGGTCATGAAAATCCTTGGAAAAGGTCGAAAGAGCGGGGGCCGCGGGCGGCCGCGCCTGGCGGGCGGCGTCGGCCCTGGGAACGCACATCTTCGTACCCGGGCCCGTCGCTGTCAACGCCGAATACAGGTTGAAATGCCCTGATTCCGCGATGATTGTTCGCCTCCCATGATCCGGATCCGCGTCGGCGACGCCTGGAAGCACGACCCCGGGCTCCGGGCCTCGCTGCGGAGCGCGACGCGGCGCGCCCACGCCGAGGCGGCGCGCCGCATCGTGGACGTCCTCGCGCTCGAGGTCGACGGCGTGGACATCGCCGCGGGGCGCACCGAGGGCCCGCTGCTCCCTTCCCTGGAGGCGCTGCTCCGCGCCGTGGCCCGGATCGTCTCCGGGACCCCGCAGGCGTCGGTGCCGTTCGAGGGGGGGGACGTGGAGCTGGTGCTGTGCCGCCGCGGCGGCAGCGCGCTGCTCACCGTCGTCGCCCCGGGCCCGCCGTCGCGCGTGCTCGCCCGCGACGTCGAGGTGGACGTTGAGGCCCTCGCCGCGGCGGCGCTGGAGGCGTCGGCGGAGCTCTGCCGCGATCTGGCCGGGGTGGGCCCGGCGGTGTCGCGGGGCACCCGGCGCCTGCGGGATGCGGCGAGGCGCCTGCGAGCTGCCGAGGTCGAGCCCCGCGCCCGTCCGCGGCGGCCCGCGCGGCGCGCCGGGACTCCGGGTCCCGCGGCGGAAGCGGCCGGGGTCGGGCGACGCCGGCCGCGCGGGCTCGCCGCGGTCGAGCGGCCGTCGTCCGTCTCCTGCTCGGTCGAGCTGCACGACGACGAGGGGCTCGTGGAGGCGTACGCAGGCGGCCGCGCGGACCTCGGCTCCCTCCTCGCGCCGGGCGTGACGACGCTGACGGTCGGCGCCGTCGAGGCCGCGCGTCTCACCGCCCCGCCGTTCCTGGTGGTGCGCGATCTGGCCGCCGCGGCGGCGCGCCTCGCCCGCGCTGCCGGTGCGGGGGAGGCCCGCTTCGAGGCCGAGATCGTCCACGCGGGACGGGGCGGGGTCCGGCTCTCGCTCGACCTCCTCCACGGAACGCTCGCCGCGGGCCGCGGCCCGAAGCTGCCCTGCCCTCCGCTCGCGCTGGCGCGCGCCGCGCTGGGGGCGGCCCTCGACCTCGCGGGCGCGCTCCGCGCCCGGAACCCGCGCCAGGGCGAGAACGCCTACGTCGTCGAGCTGGAGGCCGCGGCCGCGGAGGGCCTGGCGAGGGTGGACGAGATGGAGGAGGGAGACCGGGTGGACGCCGGCGCCGGCGGCACATCCGCCCCCCCGCCGAGGCCGGTGCCCCAGGAGCCGCTCGGTCCCGGCCACCTTCGCCGGCTCGCGTTCCGCCGCACGGTGTCCCTCGACGTCGGCGCGCCGTCCGGGCAGGGCCTCCTCGCCTGCGGGGCGCTGGCCGTCGCCGCAGGGGCTGCAGGCATCGCCGCGCTGGACGCGGCGAGCGGCGCCATCGCGTGGCGCGCCGGGGGCTGCAGCTTCGCCGCCGCCGTTCCAGGCGGCGTCCTGGCGGTGCGGGGAACGGCGCTGGAGTGCCTGGGCGCCCGCACCGGCCGGCTCCGCTGGACGCGGGCGCTCCCCGGCGGCGCGCCGCGCGCGGCGCTGGCGCTGGCGCGGGGCCCGCTGGTGCTGGTGGAGGCGGCAGCCCTCACCGGGATCGACCCCGGCTCCGGCCGCACCCTCTGGCGCTTCGAGCCACCCGCCGCTGCCCGCGTCGCCGCCGCGACGTTCGGAGGCCTGGCGCTCGTCGCCGCCGACACGGGGGCTCTCTACGGTCTCGACGCGGCCGGCCGGCCGGCCTTCCGGATCCAGGCCCCGGGCGCGATCCTGTCCGCGCCCGCCATCGCCGGCCGGCTCGCGCTCGTCGCCGCCGAGGCAGGGCCAGTGGCGGCGATCCCGTGGTCGCGGCGCTCTCCAGGGACGGCCGGCCGCTGTGGACGGCCGCGCCGCCGCTCTCCGGTCCGGTCGCGATCGCGGCCGCCCCCGGCGGCGTCCTGCTGGCGCAGGACGGCGCGAGCGGCGTC
>DATIWK010000046.1:0-8923 GCA_035519395.1 Anaeromyxobacteraceae bacterium
GAGGCGAAGGTCTCGGACCCGTCGCGGAGCATCCCGGCCGAGGTGAAGCGCGCCGTCCACGAGCGCGACGGCGGGCGCTGCGCGTGGGTGAGCAAGGACGGCCGTCGCTGTGGGAGCCGGTGGCAGCTCGAGTTCGACCACGTCGAGCCCCTGTCGCGGGGTGGGAAGTCCACCGTCGGCAACGTTCGCCTGGCCTGCCGGTGCCACAACTTCTTCCACGCCGAGGAGACCCACGGGCGGGAGCACATGGCGAGGTTCCGCCGGCGGGGTCGCGACGGAACCCAAACGGGTGAACTTACTATCGCCAGCGGAAGTAACTCAAAGTGTAATCCGCCCGTAGCCCCCGGCGGCGGAAGCACTCACGCAGACCGGCGCCGAGCGCCCGCGCCCCCTCGCGCCGAGCCGAGGCTCCCGTTCTCGGGCGGATGACCTTTCACACGCCACGGAGCTGGCGGAGCTGCTCATGGTCCTGGTGAGCGGAGTCGCGCTCCGCCCGCCCTGAAGAGGCAGCCCGATCACGCGGGGACGTCGCCCCGCGAGCGAGCCCGCCGCATGCCGCCGTCCTTCTCTGCTGGCTCGGGGACGTACGCATGACGGACGCCGCCCGCCTGCTCGGGTGCGTTCGCGAGATGCGCCGCGTCACAGCTCGCCCCGGTCCTTCACCTCGCGGTAGCGACCCAGCACCGCCGCGGCGAGGTCGCGCGCCGGGACGCTCTCCACGCGCACGCCCGCGGCGGTGAGCCTCCGCGCGGCCGCGTCGCGCTCGTCCAGGATCCGCTCCGCCGCGACGCGCTGGTACGCGCCGTCCTGGTCGCGCGGCTCGGCGCGAGCGGCATCTGCGATCTCCGAGTCGGCGACCGCCGCCACCAGGACGAGGTGGCGCAGGCGGAGCTGCGCCGCCCGCGCGAGGAGGAGCGCGCTGGTCTCCGGATCGGCCAGGTCCGTGAAGACCACCACCAGCGCGCGCCGGCGCTGCCGGGCGTCGAGCGCGTCGAACGCGGCGCCGTAGTCGGCCTCCTCGACCCGGGCCTGGGCGGCGTGGAGGGCCTCCGCGAGCGGGCCGAGCCGCGTGCGCCCGGCTCCGGGCGGAACCACGCGGTCGATCCCGGCGGCGAAGAGGACGGCGCCGGGGCGGTCGCCGCGGGAGACGGCGGCGCGGGCGAGCGAGAGCGCGGCGTCGACCGCGTGGTCGAGCTTGGTCCGGCCGTCGGCGAGGCGCGCGGACAGGTGGCGCCCGCAGTCGAGGAGCAGCCACAGGGTCTGGTTGCGCTCCGGCTGCCACTCGCGCACCACCGGCGCCCCGCGCCGCGCGGTCGCCTTCCAGTCGATGGACCTGAAGTCGTCGCCGGGCTGGTAGGGGCGGAGCGACGCGAACTCCCGCCCCTCGCGAAGGCCCCGGAGGCTCGGCCGGCCCGCCTCGAGCGCCGCGGCGCCGGCGAGGCGCGCGAGGCCGCGGAGGTCCGGGTAGACCTTCACGGTCGCCGCGAGTGGGACCGTCCACTGCCGCGCGGCCAGCCCCAGCGGTCCGCGCGCCCGCAGGTGCAGGTCGCCGAACTCCGCGGCGCCGCGCGCGCGCGGCACCGCCTCGTAGGAGAGGCGGGCGACGCCGCCCGGCGGCAGGTCGATGCGGCCCCGGTGCGCGGCCGAGTCGAAGGACGCGGGGGGAGCGTCGGCCCAGTCCAGCCGCAGCCGGCGGGGCGACGCGCTCTCGACCGCGAGGTCGACGCGGTTGGGCGCGAAGGCGGAGAGCGGCTCCCGCACCCGGCGGCTCGCCCGGAGGGAGCCCGGCGCGGGCGCGAGCGCCGCGTCCGCCAGGACGAGGCCGAGCACGGCCGCGTCGAGCGCGAGCACGGTCCAGCCCAGCGCCGGGCCTCCCATGCCGGCGAGCGCCAGCAGCGCACCGGCGGCGAGCAGCAGGGCGGCGCGCGGGGTGGGGACGGGCAGGCGCGACCTCACGCGGCTAGCGCGGCACCTCGACCGACTCGAGCAGCTCCGCGACCAGATCGTCCGGCGTCGCGCCCTCCAGCTCGGCCTCGGGCCGGAGCACCAGGCGGTGGCGGAGCACGGGCGGCGCCACCGCCTTCACGTCGTCGGGCCCGGCCCACTCGGCCCCGCGCAGCGCGGCGCGCGCGCGGGCGGCGGAGAGGAGGGCGACGCCGGCACGCGGGCTCGCCCCGAGCCGCGCCCGGGGCAGCTCGCGCGAGGCGCGCACCAGGCGCGCCACGTACTCGAGCACGGGCTCCGAGACCGGCAGCGCGCGGGCCCGGGCCCGGAGCGCCGCCACCTCCTCGCGGGAGACGACCGGCCGAACCCCCGCCGCGTCGAGGTCGTGCGCGTCGAAGCCGCGGGAGGCGCGGCGCAGGATCTCTGTCTCCTCGGCCGCCGCCGGGTAGTCGATCCGGACCTTCATGAGGAACCGGTCGGTCTGCGCCTCGGGGAGCGGGTAGGTGCCCTCGTACTCGACCGGGTTCTGCGTCGCCACCACGAAGAACGCGTCGCCGAGCGGATGGCGCGCCCCGTCGATCGTCACCTGTCGCTCCTCCATCGCCTCGAGGAGCGCCGCCTGGGTCTTCGGGGGAGTGCGGTTCACCTCGTCGGCCAGGAGCACCTCGGTGAAGACGGGGCCGCGGCGCAGCTCGAACGTGCCTCGATCGGCGCGGAAGACGCTGGTGCCGAGGATGTCGGCGGGCATCAGGTCCGGCGTGAACTGGACCCGGCCGAAGCGAAGGTCGAGGGCGCGCGCCAGCGCCTTGGCGAGGAGCGTCTTCGCGACGCCGGGCACGCCCTCCAGGAGCACGTGCCCCCCGGCGAACAGCGCCGCGAGGAGCTCCGCCACCGGCTCGCGCTGGCCGACCACCGCCTTGCCGATCTCCGCCTCGAGGCGGGCCTGCGCGGCGGCGAGATCGGCGGCGGCGAGGGGAGCGGCCATGCGCGCGACGATACCACGCAGGCGCGCGTGTGCCGGGCGCGCGGGCACGGCCGCGATCAGGACTACGCGCCACCCGGACCGACCGTCCGGGGTGGCGGCGAGCCGCTCGGCCGGGCACGGCCGATCGCCGCGTCGATGCCCGCCGCAGCACGGGTCACCTCGAGCAGCGCCGCCGCGCCTGGCGGGGCCGCGAGCGCGGCGCGGCCCCGGCGGAACGCGGCGGCGGCGGGGGGCGACCGCGCCGCGAGCCGGTGCTCGGCCTCGTCGTCCGGCAGGCGCGCGGAGATGCCGGCGCGGCGGTCGAGGGCGCGGCGCACCCGTCGCCAGGCCGATGCGGCCAGCTCGCCCTCGGCGCCAGCGCGGCGGTAGAGCGCGCCGAGGGAGGCGAGGTAGTCGCGCGCGGTTCGCCCCGGCGGCAGCGCGGGGGGTGGGCGAATCGCGCCGAGGCGGCGGGCACGCCCGAGCGCGAGCGCCGCACCGGCCAGGATCGCCTGGACGGCGACGAGCGCGAGCGCGAGCCGGGAGGGAGGGATTGCCCCGCCGCGGGCGGCGAGCCAGCGCTCGTCGAAGGCGATCGGGCCTCGCGCCGCGAGCCGCGCCCAGAGCGAGAGGTTGTCGCCCTCGGCGATGCGGTAGTTCTCGAGCAGGTCCGGCCCGGCCAGGACGAGGATCTCGCCCTGGCCGCGCGCGAAGGACACCGCCGCGGTGAAGTCGGCGGCGCCGGCCACGGGCAGGGCGTCCGCCCCGCCGGCGGCGACGGTCGCCCCGCCGCTCCGCAGCGCGAGGCCGGCGAAGAGCGGATGAGGCGCGAGCGCCGCCACCCCGCGCGCGCCGAGATCCCCGCGCGGCTCGACCTGGACCGCGCCGAGGCGGCGCTCCAGCGCCGGTTGCGGCGCGGGGCCCGCCGCCCATACCAGCAGTCCGCCCCGCTCGGCATGGGCGACGAGCTCCGCCGCCTCGCCGTCCTGGAGCTGCCCCAGCGGCGCGGCGAGGACGACCACCGCACCGGGCCGCGGCCGGTCGCCGGGCGCCGCGAGGCGAGCCGGAGGCTGCCCGCGGGCGGCGAGCCAGGCCCGGGCGGCGGCGAGGCCGCGCGGACCGGCGTTGTCCACCGAGGGGAGCGGGGAGAGCTCGGTCTGGCGCCGGCGCTGGTGCGCGACGGCCGCGCCCGCCGCGACCACGGCGAGCGACGCGGCGAGCGCCGCGAGCGCGAGGGCCCGCTTCACCGCCGGCCCTCCGAGGCGAGGGCCGCGATGCGTCCTGCGCGTTCCACCGCCACCCGGGCGTCCCCGAGCCCGACGGGCCGGCCGCCGTACACGGCGCGGTCGAACGTCGAGGCCAGCTCGCGGAACTCCCCGGAGGCGGCCGCCGCCGCGCGCGGCGTCGCCTGCCCGGCAGCGGATGGGCTCGAGGTGGGCTCCGCCCTCGCGAGCGCGGCCGCAGCCTCCGCGTTCGTCAGTGCCCGGCCGCGGGGCAGCCAGCGCGCCTCCTCCAGTGCCCCGAGCGCCGCCAGCAACGCGTGGCGCACGGCGGCCGGCGCGTCGCCCCGCGACAGCGCCGCGTGCGCGCTGGCGGCGCTGGCGTCCGGCGGCGCGGGCACCTCCGGGCGCACGGCCGCAGCGGCGGGGCGCAGGCCGCGGCGCCGGCGGCGCAGGGCGGCGACCCCCATCGCCACCGCGGCCGCCGCGGCCAGGGCGAACAGCGCGCGGCCGAGGCCGGCCCAGCGCTCCGCCTCCCTCGTGCCGAGCAGGTCGAGGACCTCCGCCCAGAGCCCGAGGAGCAGCCGCCGCAGCGCGGCGGTGTCGACCCGCGCCCGCGAAAACTCCGGCCGGGCGAGCACCGTGTCGAGCGCGGCGCGGTCCGCCGGGGTGGCGCCGGGGAGCGGCAGCTCGGCGGCGAGCGCGCAGTGGCGCTCCAGCGTCCTCAGGAACCTGGCCGCGGCCCTGGCGCAGGCCTCGGGATCGGGCGCGGCCGCCAGCGCGACGTCCGCGGCGCGCTTCACGGCGGAGGTGGCGCCGCCGGGCCCGGCCGCCTGCAGCCGCCCCACGATGGCGGGGGCCGCCCGGGCGAGCGCGGCGGGATCGGGGGACGCGTGCGCCTCGGCGAGCGCGGCGGGGCAGCCCGGCGCGGCGGCCAGGGCGAGCGCCAGGAGCGCCGTCACGGCGCGCCGCCCAGGGACCGCGCCCACGCCTCGAGGTCGAGGCCTTCCGTGCGCGCGCGCCGGTCGAAGTAGAACACGGCGACCGCCACCAGGCTGAACGGCTGCAGGGCGGCGCTCGCCACCGCCTCGAAGAGCCCGAGCCCGATCTCCGCGCCCAGCGGCAGCGTGCCGGGGAGGAGCCCCAGCGAGCCGCCGCCGACCGCACGCGCCGCGGCGGCGCGGGGAAGGCCGGCGAGGCCGTTCACGGCCAGGGCGAGGACGAAGGTCGCGAGGAGGAGCACGGAGGCGCGCACGCCCGGCCGCTCCCCCAAGGGCGTCCCGGGCCGCGGGCCCATGAGCCGCGCCGACCGGGCCAGCGCGGCGAGCCCCGGCCCCGCCTCCACCGCCGCGGCCGCCGGCGCGAGCAGGAGCCGGAGCAGCGCCACCAGGAAGAGCGCGACCGAGCCGAGCACCGCCCCGGCCGCGCCCGCCACCCGGAAGCCGAAGGAGGGGCCGGCGATCGCGAGGAGGACCCCGGGTGCCGCGCCGGCCACCGGCGCGGCGACGAGGAGGAGCACGTGGGCGGCCGCGGCTCGCGCGACCGCCCCGACCCGGCGCGCCCGGGGGATGGGCGCGCCCGCGTCGCCCTGGAGCGAAGGGGCCACCAGGGCGGCGCAGATGGCGGTGGCAAGGAGCTGGAGCGCGAGCAGCACCACCAGGAGCGTGGCGAAGGTGCCGGAGAGCCGGCGGAGCGTGGCCGCCGCCGCTGCCGGCGACTGCAGGCTCGCCAGGAGATCGGAGAGGCCGGCCGCCTGCACGCGGGCGAGCGCCAGCGCCGGCGCCTCCAGCACCAGCATCGCCGCGAACAGGGCGCGGAAGTGCCGGATGGTCAGCGCCACCGCGCGATCGATGATCTCGCCCAGGGAGAGCGGCCTGATGATGAGGTCGCGATCGCGCATCGCCCGGAGTCTACCGCGCGCAGGAGGTTTGACGGCGTGCGCCGGGGGTTGCTAGATCCCCCGCCATGCAGGTGCGCCTGAACGGAGAGCCGCGGGAGATCCCCGACGGCATGACGGTGGCCGGGCTCCTCGCCCACCTCGGGGTGAGGGCGCAGCGGGTCGCCGTCGAGGTGAACGAGACGGTCGTGACGAAGGACCGCTACGAGTCTCACCGGATCGGATCGGGCGACTCGATCGAGATCGTCGCGTTCGTCGGAGGAGGGTGAGCCATGGCCGATACCTGGACGATCGGGAAGAGCACGTTCGCGAGCCGCCTGCTGGTCGGCACCGGCAAGTACGCCGACTTCCCCACCATGAAGCGGGCGCTCGTCGCCTCCGGCGCCGAGGTCGTCACCGTCGCCGTGCGCCGCCTCGACCTCTCCAAGAAGGGCGAGGCGTCGTTGCTCGAGTGGATCCCCAAGGGGATGACGCTCCTGCCGAACACGGCGGCGTGCTTCACGGCCGACGAGGCGATCCGCACGGCGCGGCTCGGCCGCGAGCTGGGCATGGGCGACCTCGTGAAGCTGGAGGTCATCGGCGACCGGCGGACGCTCTTTCCCGACGTGGTCGGGCTCGTCGAGGCCGCCGCCGTCCTGGTGAAGGAGGGGTTCGTGGTGATGCCGTACACCAACGACGACCCGGTCACGGCGCAGCGGCTCCAGGACGCCGGCTGCGCGGCCATCATGCCGCTCGGTGCCCCCATCGGCAGCGGCCTGGGGATCCGCAACCCCTACAACCTCCGCATCATCATGGAGTCCGCGAAGGTGCCGGTGCTGGTGGACGCGGGCGTCGGCACGGCCAGCGACGCGGCCGTCGCCATGGAGCTGGGCGCGGTGGCGGTGCTCATGAACACCGCCATCGCCGAGGCGAAGGACCCCGTGCTCATGGCGGAGGCGATGCGCGACGCGGTGGCGGCGGGGCGGAAGGCGTTCCTGGCCGGGCGCATCCCCATGAAGCTCCATGCCGCGGCGTCGAGCCCGATGGCGGGGCTCATCGGAAGCTGAGCGTCCCTCGACTCCGCACCACCTCCGGTGGCGCCACGCTCGGGACGGACGGGCTCGATTCCGCCCCGCGCGAGCCGTCCGGCAACGCGCCCAATCTCCGGCGCAGTCCCCGCCCAGGGCCGGCCCGGGGACTGGACCGCGGCCGCTCGACCGTTACACCTCAGGGCCATGGGAGAGCACGAGGAGATCCTCCGCCAGGCGGCGGGCTGGAGCGACGGCGGCCTGGGCGTCGCGCTCGCGACGGTGGTCAGCACCTGGGGGTCGGCGCCCCGCCCGGCCGGGAGCCACCTCGCCGTGAACGAGCGCGGGGAATTCGTCGGGTCGGTGTCGGGCGGCTGCGTCGAGCCGGCGGTGATCCGCGAGGCGCTCGGCGCGATCCAGGACGGCAAGCCGCGCTTCCTCGAGTACGGGGTGAGCCACGACCGCGCCTGGGAGGTCGGGCTCGCCTGCGGCGGCACCATCCAGGTCTACGTGGAGCGGCTCGGATGAAGAAGGAGACCCTCGCCGAGGTCCTGCGCGACATCGCCGCGAAGCGATCGGTGGTGCTCTCGACCGACCTCCGCACCGGCGAGGGGCGCGTGGTTCACCCGTTCGAGGATCCCCCCGGCGCGGAGCCGGCCCTGGCCGCCCTGGCGCGGGAGGCGGCCTCGCGCGACGCCTCGGGGGTGGTGGAGACGCCGGCGGGGAAGGTGTTCCTGCGCGTCTTCAACCCGCCGGTCCGCGTGATCGTCGTCGGCGCCGTCCACATCGCCCAGTCCTTCGCGCCCATGGTCCGGCAGGCCGGTTACGACGTGCTGGTGGTGGACCCGCGGCGCTCGTTCGCCAGCCCGGAGCGGTTCGACGGGATCCCGCTCGTGTCCGAGTGGCCGGACGAGGCCCTGGCGCGCGCGGGGCTCGACCGCCGCACCGCGGTCGTCACCATGACCCACGATCCCAAGATCGACGACCCGGCCCTGGCGGCGGCGCTCCGCTCGGACGCCTTCTACGTCGGCGCGCTCGGCAGCAAGAAGACGCAGGCTGCGCGCAGGGAGCGGCTGCGCGCCATGGGCTTCACGGACGCCGACGTGGCGCGGGTCCACGGGCCGGTGGGACTGCCCATCAACGCCGCCACGCCGGGCGAGATCGCCGTCTCCATCCTGTCGGAGCTGGTCGGCGCGCTTCGGGGTGCGGCAACGCCGGCCCGGACCGCGGCTTGACCGGGGACGCCCTCTACCACGACGCGCTGCTGCGGCTGGCGCGCGCGGCGCGCGGCGCCGGCCGGCTCGAGGCGCCGGACGGGAGCGCCACGCGCGACAACCCGCTCTGCGGCGACCGCGTGTCCGTGGAGGTCCGCCTGCGCGACGGGCGCGTCGCCGCGCTGGCGCACCGCGTCCGCGGCTGCGTGCTCTGCGAGGCGTCGGCCTCGCTCCTGGGCGAGGCGGCGCCGGGGCGCACCGGCGCCGATCTCTCGGCCGCGCGCGACCGGCTCGCCGCGATGCTGCGGAACGGCGCGCCCCCGCCCGACGGCGACTGGTCGGGGCTGTCGGTGTTCACGCCGGTGCGCGCCGTGCCGAGCCGGCACGACTGCGTGCTCATGCCGTTCGATGCGCTGGTGGACGCGCTGGGGCGCGCCCGGGGGTAGCGATGGCGATCCGGATCGAGGAGCGGTTCGTGGTGCGCGCGCCGGCCGGCGCGGTGTGGGAGTACCTCGTGGATCCGCGGCGGGTGGTGACCTGCCTGCCCGGGGCCGAGCTGACCGAGGTGGCGGACGAGCGCACCTTCCACGGGAAGGTGAAGGTCAAGGTCGGGGCGGTGACCGTCTCCTACCAGGGGCGCGTCCACCTCGACGAGGTGGACGAGGCGGGGAGGCACG
>DATIWK010000047.1:0-7511 GCA_035519395.1 Anaeromyxobacteraceae bacterium
AGCCCCTACTTCAAGATCCGCGAGGAGAACGTCTACCGCAAGGTGAAGAACCGGATGAAGGACTGGCTGCGGGAAGTGTTCTAGCCGCTGCGCGCGGACCGGGGAGCTGGCATGAGCATCGAGTACACGGACAGGCAGGACGCGGCCAGGATCAAGGTCATCGGCGTCGGCGGCGGTGGCGGCAACGCCATCAACACCATGGTCTCGGCGCGCATCGAGGGCGTCGAGTTCATCGCGGCCAACACCGACGTGCAGGCGCTGGGCGCGAACCTCGCGCCGGTCAAGCTCCAGCTCGGCCGCAGCGCCTCGCGCGGCCTGGGGGCCGGCGCCAACCCCGAGGTGGGGCGCAGCGCGGCGCTGGAGGAGCGGGAGGCCATCGCCGCGGCGCTGGCCGGCGCGGACATGGTGTTCGTCACCGCCGGCATGGGCGGCGGCACCGGCACGGGCGGCGCACCCATCGTCGCCGACCTCGCCAAGCAGACCGGCGCGCTCACCGTCGGCGTGGTGACCAAGCCGTTCCTCTTCGAGGGGAACAGGCGCCGCAAGCACGCCGAGCAGGGGCTCGCCGAGCTCCGGGCCGCGGTGGACACGCTCATCGTGATCCCCAACCAGCGGCTCCTCTCGGTGGCTCCCGAGAACATGTCGATGGCCGACGCCTTCAAGCGCGCCGACGAGGTGCTCCTCAACGCGGTGCAGGGGATCTCCGACCTCATCACCGTGCACGGGCTCGTCAACGTCGACTTCGCCGACGTGCGGACCATCATGAGCGAGCAGGGCATGGCGCTGATGGGGACCGGACGCGCCACCGGCGGCGGGCGCGCGGTGGAGGCGATGCAGGCGGCCATCAGCTCGCCGCTCCTCGAGGACGTGTCGCTGGAGGGCGCGACCGGACTCCTCGTCAACATCAGCGGCGGCCCGAGCCTCACCCTGCACGAGGTGAACGAGGCCGTGACCATGGCGCAGACCGCGGCGGATCCCGACGCGAACATCATCTTCGGCTCGGTGATCGACGAGGGGCTCGGCGACGAGGTGAAGATCACCGTCATCGCCACCGGCTTCCAGCCGCGCGACGGCGTCAGCCGCCCCCGGCCTGCCCAGGTCCAGGTGCCGGTGTCCGCGGCGCTGGGCGCCCGGGCGGCGCCCGCGCGCGCGGCCGAGGTGCCGCCGCCGCTGCCGGTCGAGCGGAAGGAGGCGGCGCCCATCCGCCTCGCGCAGCCGGCCGCCCCGCCCCCGGCGGTGCACGCCGCGGTCCAGGCGGCCGCGCCGGCGCGGCGCAGCCCGCAGACGTTCAAGCCGCTCGACGAGGATCAGTACGACATCCCGGCGTTCCTGCGGCGAGGCGGGGGCGCGGGCGGGCGCGAGGAGTAGCGCCGGCTCGCCGGGGGCTCACCCCTCGGGCGGCGGCGGGACCGGCGCGTCGGACAGGTCCGCCGCCGGGCCTCCCGCCAGCCCCAGCCGCCCGGCGATGGGGACCTGCGCGGCGATGAGGGCGGCGACGAGCTCGGGGAGCGGGGTCGCGACCAGCTCCGCGCCGCGGCGGATCTCGTCCCGGCTCACCGACCGCGCGAACGCCTTGTCCTTCATCTTCTTCACCACCGACTCGACCGGGAGGTCGGCGACCGACCTCGAGGGCCTCACCAGCACGCACGCCCCGATGAACCCGGAGAGCTCGTCGGCCGCCACGATGGCCCGCTCCAGCGGGCTCTCCGGCGGGATGCCGCTGTAGCCCGCGTGCGCCCCCACGCCCCGGATGATCCGCTCCGGCCAGCCGCGCGCGCGCAGGATCTCCATCCCGCGGAAGACGTGGTCCTGCTCGGTGGGCCAGCGCTCGTAGTCGAAGTCGTGGAGCATCCCCACCAGGCCCCAGGTCTCGATCTCGGCGGGGTCGGTGGACGCGCGCCGGGCCAGCGCGCGCATCGACGCCTCCACGGAGAGGGCGTGCCGCCGCAGCGGCTGGGTCTTGGTGTACTCGCACAGGAGGGCCCACGCCGCGGCGCGGGACGGGATCGGGTCGGGCATGGTGGGAATCCTAGCGGAGGCGCGGCACCGGGGCTCGCGCCGCGTTAGCATGCGCCCGAGGAGGCCGACATGGCGGACGCGAAGGGCATGGTCCCGCAGGGCGAGTCGCTGCGGCGCGCGCTGAAGTGGCTCTCGGACCGCCGGCTCGAGGACCCCGCCGCGCCCCGGGGGAAGCTGGTGGACGAGGCCGCGGTCCGGTTCGACCTGTCGCCGGTGGAGACCGAGTTCCTGCTCACGCGGTGGAAGGAGGAGCCGTAGCGGGGCCGGCGCAGGGGCGCGCGCCGGACCTACGCCCGCGGCGAGCGCCCGTGCTCGGGCGGTGCCGTCACCACCCCCTCCGCCCAGGGCATCGCGTACCAGATGACCGCGTCGGCGCGCCGCGCGAAGGCGTCCAGCGCCTCGACGGCCCGGTCCACCTCGTCCTCGCGCACCATCCCGGTCTCCGCGATCGCCGCGCGCGCGCCGGAGAGGTTCGCCGCGACGTTCGCGGCGAAGGCCGGGAACGCCGCCTCCCCCGCGCAGGCGCCGAAGAAGATCCAGGTCGCGCGCCGCGGGGTCGCGCCCGCCGCGGCGAGGAGCGCCGGGAGGCGGCGGCCCACGTAGGGATCGTTGCCGTGCCGGTCGTAGCTCCGGACGAAGGCGTCCCAGGCGGCCCGGAACCCCGGCGGCTCGGGGTGGAGCCGCATCAGCGAGTGGTCGTCGTCGCAGAGCACCACGCGCCCGCCCGGCCGGACCGCCCGCACCATCTGCGCCACCACCGCGGCGGGCTCGGGGACGTGCTCGAGGAGGAAGCGCGCGTGCGCGACGTCGAACGTCCCCCACTCCCCGCCGGCGATCGGGAACGCCAGGGCGTCGCCCTCCCGGAGCTCGGCCAGCCGCTCCTCGCCCGCCTCGCGCGCCAGCCGCCGCGCCGCCTCGAGCTGCGCCGGGCTCCGCTCGATCCCGACCGCGGCGCGCCCGGCGGCCCGCGCCAGGGCGCGGGTCAGCTGGCCCAGGCCGGCGCCCACGTCCAGCACCCGCTCGCCGCCGGAGAGCGCGATCTCCCGGACGCAGGCGGCGTTGAGGAGGTCGTTGAGCGTCGAGAGCCGGGCCTGCTCGGCCGGGTCGGTGCCGTGGATGTAGCGGGAGGTCTCGGCCATCTTCCGCTCCGGTGACGAGCGCCTCTCAGGCGCGCAGGATCGCGTCGGGCAGCACCGTCACCTTCTCCCCGCCCCCCTCGGTGACGATCCAGGTGTTCTCGATCCCGACCGCGCCGCGCCCGGGGAACACGAACTTCGGCTCGACCGCGACGGTCATGCCCGCGGCGAGCGGCGCCTTGAAGCCCGGCGCGAGCACCGGCAGCTCGTCGAGCTCGAGGCCCACCCCGTGGCCCACGAAGCGCACCTGGTCGCCGGGCGGTCCCATGAAGTGCGGCCCCAGGCCGGCCTCCTCGGCGATGGTCCGGGCGCGCACCCAGAGATCCTCGCACACCGCGCCGGGGACCAGCCCTCGCGCCACCTCCCCCTGGATGGCGAGCGCGACCTCGAAGGCGCGGACGAGATCGGGCGCGAGCGCCCCGATCACCGCGATGCGCGTCATGTCCATCACGTAGCCGCCGAAGACGGCGGTGTAGTCGAGCAGCACCGGCTCGTCGCGGCGGACGCGGCGCTCCGAGGCGCCGCCCGGGTAGGCAGCGCCGAGCCCGCGCCCGACCACCGGGCCGTCGAAGTTGCCCGGCGCCGCGGCCGAGTCGCCCGCCACGGCCAGCCCCACGAAGAGCTCGGCGTTGAAGGCGCGCAGCCGCGGGCTGCCCTCGTTGCCGGCCCGGCGCAGCCGGCTCTCGATCTCGGCGGCGAGGTCGACCTCGCGCATGCCCTCGCGCAGGAACGAGGGGACCTCGCCGAGGGCGCGGGAGATCCGCCCGCCGCCGTCGCGCATGGTGGCGAGCTCGGCCGGCGACTTCACCGTGCGCTGCTCGCGCAGCAGCGCGGACGCGTCCGCCAGCTCCGCGTCGGGGAGCTGCCGGCGCCACCACTCCAAGGTCGCGGCCGGCACCGCGTCGAAGGCGACGCCCATCTTGCCTCGCGCGCCGAGGACCCCGGCCAGCTCCTTCGAGGACGGGAAGGGCCGCACGTCGGCGACGGCGCTCTCCGAGCGCGCCCGCGCCAGGCTCTTGCGCACGAGGAGGACCGGCGCGCCGCCGGAGGGGACGTGGAGCGCCGCGTTCTGGCGCGTGCCGGTCAGGTAGAAGAGGTCGACGGCGGGGAGGACCAGCGCGGCCGCGAAGCCGCGGGCGCGCAGCGCCTCCTGGTGGCGGGCGATGCGGGCGAGGTGCTCCTGGGCGTCGGGCATTCCGGGAAGCGAGTCTAATCGCGAGAGAGCCGTGGCGCGAGGAACCGCAGCGACGCGTCGAACCGGTACGAGGTCCCCATGTGCCCGTCCTCGAACTCCTGGTGCTCGACCTCGACCCCGCCGGCTCGCAGCGCCGCGACGATCATCCGCGCGCCCCAGCGGAGGTGGTACTCGTCGCGCGTCCCGCAGTCGACGAAGACCGACCGGAGCCGTCGGAAGGCGTCGAGCCGCTGGGGGACGAACCGCGCCGGATCGTGCGCCAGCCACCGGGCCCAGACCGGGTCGCGGAGCCGCGCGGTGGCGGGGTCGAAGGGCAGGTCCAGGCCGAGCGGCGCCGCCGGGTTCGGCGAGTAGTGCGCCGCCATCGCCAGCGTGTTGAGCACCGGGTGGTCCGAGCCGGCGAGCTTGGTCTCGCGCGCACGCCGCTTCATGCCGGCGAGCCAGGCGGCGGGATCGGGCTCGGCGAGGAGCGCCGCCGCGGCGCGCGGGAGGTCGGCGAGGTAGCAGTACTCGAAGTAGGCGTCGCCGGCGTGGCAGGCGACGTGGGCGAACGCGGTCCGGTCGCGGACCATGGCGAGGGCGCCGTAGCCACCGCTGCTCTTCCCCACCACGGCCCGCGCGGCGGGGCGGGCGGCCGTGCCGAGCTTCCCCTCGACCAGCGCCAGCACCTCGTCCGCGACGTAGGTCTGGTACCGCCCCACGCCGGGCGCGTCGATCCACTGCGTCCCTCCCAGCGCGGTGAAGCCGTCCGGGAAGATCCCCACCAGCGGAGGGATCGCGCCGTCCGCCACCAGCGCGTCGAGGCGCTCCGGCACCGTGGGCTGGAAGGCGGAGACGTTGGTCCAGCCGCGCGCGCTCCCGGTGAACCCGTGCAGGAACGTGACGGTGGGAAGCCCCGCCGTGCCGCCGGGCGGCAGGTACACCAGGAGCGGCCGCCGCGCCGGATCGCCGAGCGGGTTGTCCGCGAGCGCCTTGGAATCGACCTCCAGCTCGACCAGCGTGCCCTTCATGCGCCCTCCGCGGTCGGGCTCCGGCCACCGGACGGCGCCCGCCGCGTACCAGGGGTAGCGCCGCGCGGCGCGCCGGGCAAGCGGGAGGGACGAGCACGGCGGCCGCCCGCGAGGACGGCCGCCGTGCCCTGCCCGCGCGGATCCCGGCTAGATGTCGTACTTCCCGCGGATGCCGAAGGTGAACCACTCGTGCAGCGTCTTGTCGCTCGAAGGGACCGACGCGCTCTGCCCCTGGAAGCTGGCGTTCGAGAACTGGCCCAAGCTGTACCCGACGAAGAGGCCGGTCGAGAAGCTCTTCGCCACCTCGTAGTCCGCGCCGACCTCGAGGCGCGCGAACTCCCAGCCGCTGTACTTCAGCGACCCGCCGCCCGCGGACGACTTGAACGAGGCGGTCGCCCACTCGTACCCGGTGCCGAGCCCGACCCACGGCGTGATGGCCTTGAGCTTCGGGAGCTCGTAGGAGGCCTGGATGCCGAGGGCGTAGGCGCTGGCGGAGTCGAAGTTGTCCTTCGCCTGGCTCGCGAGCATGCCGAACGCGTACGAGCCGTAGACGCCCACGCCCAGCTGCGGCGTCACCTTGTACTCGACGTCGAGCTGGAGGGGCACCTGGCCCGAGATGCCGTCCGACATCTTCTGGTCCTTGACGGCGTCGCCCATGGGGATGCCGTAGAGGAGCCTCAGGCCCACGCTGACCTGGGCGCTGGCCAGCGCCGGGAACATCGCCATCGCCGCCACCACCGCGTACACGAACCTGCGCATGTGAATGAACCTCCCTGTGAGTTGGATGCCGCGCTCCGGCCCCGGTGCAGGGATCGCGCCGGACGCGAGCCGGACGCGGTCCCCGGCCCGCCGACGGGCCTTCGACGGCGCCGGGAACCCCACGATCGCGCGAGTCGCGGGGCAGTTGACCGCTCCGGCGCGTGCCAGGTCCCACCACCGGCGCCGATGTCGGCACCGCGGCGCGCGGCGCGGGACCGGGTCGCCCTTCACCGTGCGCACCCGTCACACCGTTGCCGCGCCCTCACGTCAGCGGATCGCAACCCCGCGTGACGGCGGTCACACAACGTGAGGCCCGGCCCGTGCACTGTGGAGGGCGACCCCGCGCCGGCGCGGGAAGGAGCCTCCCCATGCGCGCATTCGTCCTCGCCGCCTGCCTGGCAGCGCCCGCCGCGGCGGCGGCCGAGACGGTCGTCCTGCTCCCCGCCACCGGCGCCAACGTGAGCGAGGCCACCCTCGCCGCCGCGACCGACGTCCTCCGGGTGCACCTGGAGCAGACCGGCCGGTTCCTGGTGCTGCTCGGCGGCGAGCCCGGCCGCGAGGCGACGCCCGCCGAGGCCGCGGCCGTGGCGCGGGCCAGCGGCGCGCAGCTCGCGCTGGCGCTCCGGGTGGCGCGCCTGGCCCAGAACGCGAGCGTGCGCCTCGCCGCCTACCGGACGGACGGCGCCGTCGTGCACCTCGATCAGCTGGGGGCCGGCGAGCCCGACGACCTCGACCCGGTGCTGAAGCGTCTCGCCGTCGGCCTCGCCTCCGGCTCCCCCGCCCGGCAGCTCGCCGAGATCGACACGGTCACGGCCCGCGAGGTGCAGCCGCTGCACCGCGTGCCCGCCGAGATGATGTTCGGGCTGCGGCTCGGCGCGGTGAACCCGGCCTCGCGCGTCGGCTCGCGGCCCGCCCACGCGCTCACCGGCGGCGGCGTGTTCTGGCTCTACGACGCGCGCACCTTCATCGCCGACGTGTCGCTCACCTTCCACTCCTCGGACGTGGACCCGAACACCACGCCGGACGTGGTGACGTCGCTCGGGATCGGGGCGTACTACCCGCTGACGCGCACCGACCTGTCTCCCTACCTGGGAGGCGGCCTCGACTACACCTGGTCGCGCTACGGGGGCGAGGGCGCGAGCGGCCTCACCGGCCGCGCTGCCGCGGGGCTCATCCTGGGCCGCACCTCGCGCGTCGTGGTCCGGGGCGAGGCCGGCTGGTTCGTGAACCTCTACGCCGAGCGTGCCCAGGCCGGCGGCGCCGCGATGGCCGTGAACGGCCCGTACGCGTGGGTCGGGCTGGCGATGCCCTACTAGCCATGCGCTCCGCCCTCCAGGCCGTTGCCCTCGCCGTCGTCATCGCCGCCTGGGCCGCGCCGGCCGTCCCCTCGGC
>DATIWK010000048.1:0-37286 GCA_035519395.1 Anaeromyxobacteraceae bacterium
CGTCGTCGGGGACGATGTATCCGATGTTCTGCGCCCCGCTGAGGTGGCCGAGCACGAGACCGATCATCTTCTCGCCCACCACGGCGGGCCCACCGCTGTTGCCGGGATTCACGGCGGCGTCGATCTGGATGCGCAGGCCGGACACGGCCCGGCTGTAGGTGGTGAACTCGATGCGCGAGACGATCCCCTTGGTGATCGAGAGGCTCGTCCCGCCGGCGGGGAACCCGTAGGCGAGGACCGTGTCCTTCACCGACGGAACCGTGCTGGCGCGCGGCAGCGGCGGGTGCGCGTCGAAGAACTTCGCGTCGTCGAGCTCGAGCAGCGCCAGGTCGATGCCGGGCGCCACCACCGCGACGCGGGCCGACACCTTGTCGCCCGAGTGGTTGGCCTGCACCTCGATCTGGCTCGCGAAGAGGACCACGTGCGCGTTGGTGAGGATGCGCCTGCCCTCGATGACCACGCCGCTGCCGGTGACCTCGTGCGGCGCCTGCTTGGTCCAGGGCCGGATCGCATCGGGCTCGCGCTTGGTCGCGAAGATCTGCACCACGGCGTTCTCGACGCGCCGGGCACCCTCGGTCTCGCCGGCCGGTGCGGCGGCGGCGTCCGGGTCGGCAGCCCGCGCCGGAGCGGCAGCCAGCGGGGCGAGCAGGAGGGCGGCGAGTCCGGCGGCGCGGAGGGGGAGAAGGTGCATCGGCGGAGCTTGTCACACGGCTCGACGGCCGGGCAAGGCGGGCGGCGCCGTCCGCCGCCGGTCACGCCGGCGAGGCGGGAGGCCGGTCCTCGAACGCGGGCGCGGCGGGGAGCCCCACGAAGGCGCGCACCACGTTCACCGCGGCCTGGCCCATCCGCTCCGGAACGTAGCCTCCCTCCAGCACCGCCGCGATGCGCCCGCCGGCCGTGACGCGGGTGCGCTCCACCAGCTCCGCCGCGACCGCGTGGAGGTCCTCCGGGTCGAGCTCCAGCCCACCCAGCGGGTCCCCGGCCAGGCAGTCGAACCCCGCCGAGACGAGGACCAGCTCCGGCGAGAACTCGTCGAGCGCCGACCCGAGCGCCGCGGAGAACGCGCGCCGGTACTCTGCGGCGGACGTGCCCACGGGCAGCGGAACGTTCCGCGTCGTGCCCGCGCCCGCGGAGCCGCCCCGCTCCGAGGCGGCTCCCGTCCCCGGGTAGTGCGGCCGGAGGTGGAGCGAGAGCAGGTAGACCGACGGATCCTCCCAGAAGATCTCCTGCGTCCCGTTGCCGTGGTGGACGTCCCAGTCCACGATCAGGACCCGCTCGATCCCGAGCCGCCGCTGCGCGTACCGCGCCGCGACGGCGACGTTGTCGAAGAGGCAGAACCCCATCGCCTCGCCGGCGATGGCGTGGTGGCCGGGCGGCCGGCAGGCGGCGAAGGCGCCCGCGGCCTCGCCGCGAACCACCTCCTCGACCGCGCAGATGGCGCAGCCCGCCGAGGCGCGCGCCGCCTCGAAGGAGGCCTCGGAGACCGCGGTGTCGGGGTCGAGCCAGACGATGGAGCCCGTCTCCCGGGCCCGCTTCCCGGCCCTCTCGACGCCCGCCACGTGCTCGGGGGTGTGGACGAGGAGCAGGTCCTGCAGCCGCGCCGGCCGGGCCTCGACCTCCCGGAGCGCGCCGCCCGCCAGCGCCGCGTCGCGCCTGAGCGCGTCGAGGAGCGCGGGGAGGCGCGCCCGGCTCTCGGGGTGTCCGGGCCCGGTGTCGTGCGCGTTGCACCACGGATGCGAGACGAGGACGGCCGCGTCGGACATTGGCCAGCTCCGGGGTCGGGCGACGGTGATGGCCCGCGCCACCCCGGGGGTTGAAGATGCTCCCGGGGATCATCGCGTGCACGCCCTTGTGGAGGCCGCGAGCTCCGTTGATCCGCGGAGGCCCTCCCGCTATGCTGCACGCCGTGGTCCTTCCGCTCAGCGCGTATCGATTTATCGGCCCCCCGCCCCGGCCTGGGCGCTGGGTGAGCCGTCGCGCGTAGCGAGGACCACTCCGCACCATCGAGATCGCTCGGGCCTGGACGGGGGGGGGAAGTCGCCCCGCCGCGCCGTCCGCCGCGCCACGAGCCGCCTCCACGTGCCTCACCAGGCGGCCTCCCGATCCGAGAGGTCCCAGCCGTGAACACCCCCGACACCCTCACCCCCGACGCCGTCGCCTGCGCCCTCGCCGTCCGCGACCTGACCGATCCGTCGCAGGGACCGCACGCGGTGCAGCGCGTCCTCGACGGCGCCGTCCAGGCGCTCTCGCGGGCCTGGCGCTGCGGGGTGCTGCACCACCGCGCCAGCCCCATCGTCCCCGCCGATCACCACTTCGACCGCCTGCGCGAGCCGCGCCCTCCCGCCGGGGTCGGCGCGCGGTGGGTCTCGGGGACGCACCTGCTCAGGTCCCGCACCGCCGCGTCGATCCCGCCCGTCCTGGAGCGGCTCGCCGCGGCACCGCCGGAGGAGGTGCTCCTCGTCTGCCCCGGCGTCGTCTACCGCGAGGCCGACGACCCGAGCTCCGCCCGCGAGGGGCACGAGGTCGAGCTCTGGCGCATCCGGCGCGGCGCGCCGCTCGGCCTGCGCGACGTGGCGCTCGCGGTCGGCGCCGTGGCGGGCGCCGTCGCGCCCGGGTTCACGTTGTCGGTGACCGCCGGGCCGTCGCCGCACCTCGCGGAGGGGCGGCAGATCGACGTGCGCGTCCGGGGCGAGTGGATCGCCGTCGGGGCGTGCGGCGTCGTCGTCCCGGCGCTGCTCGCCGAGGCGGGCCTGCCGGCCGACACGGCCGCGCTCGCCCTGCGGCTCGACCTCGACCGCCTGGTGGCGCTCGCCAAGGGTCTGCAGGACGTGCGCCTCCTCCGCTCGCGCGAGCCGCGCCTGGCGGCGCAGATGCTCGATCTCGCGCCCTGCCTCCCGGCGGCGGCGCCGGACGCCCGCGACTGCGCGAGCCTCGACGAGGTCCGGGCCTCGATCGACGACGTGGACGGCCGGATCGTGGAGCTGCTCGCGGAGCGGCGCGCCTACGTGCTGCAGGCGGCGAGGTTCAAGGCGTCGCCGGAGGCGGTGCGGGTCCCGGCCCGAGAGGCGCAGGTGATCGCCAACGTGAAGGCGCTCGCCTACCGCGCGGGGATCGAGCCGGAGCTGGTGGAGTCCCTCTACCGCCAGATGATCGACGGCTTCGTCCGCCTGGAGGCGGCGGCCACCCGGCGGCGGCGCCCGCGGCCCGAGCCGGACGCGCGGAGCGCCTGACGGTCTCAGGCCGGCGTCGCGCCGGTGACGGACATCGCGAACCACCCCGCGCTCGCGTCGGTGGCGGCGCGGAGCCGCAGCTCGCACAGCTCCTCCCGCGGGACCTCGAGGAACGAGAGCTGCGCCGTCGCCTCGTGCCACGCGTCCCCGACGCGCCCGGCCACCGCGGGGCGGAGGTACCGCAGCGCCGGCGGCTGGCCCGGCTCGGTGAGGTCGGCCCAGCCCACCGTCCCGTAGGTGGGCCGCGCCAGGAACCCGAGCGGCCGGCCCGGGCGCCCGGTCAGCTCCAGCCGCGCCTCCACCAGCCGCCGCTCGGTGACGGTCAGCGTCGCGCCCAGGCGCGTCCCCGCGCGCAGCGGCGCCGCGGCCGGGTGATCGAGCGGCAGGCAGCGCGTGAGCCAGGTGCTGCCCATCTTCTTGGGCCAGCCCTGGAGCTGCCCGCGCAGCATCGAGGCGTCCTGGTCCACGTAGATGAGCGGGCAGAAGTTGGCTGCCGTTCCGTCGGGCCGCCTCAGCTCGAGGAGCACGATGGTCTCGCGGTACTGGGAGCGGACCGGATCGAGCAGCTCCGAGCCGTCGGTGGTGGACTGCCAGTCCGCGAAGTGGACGGCGCCGCGACCGGTCGCGGTCCCCAGCTCGGCGGGCACGAAGCGCGCGGCGGCCGCGGCGTCGCACTCGAAGTCCACGTTGAGGAGCCAGCCGGCGTAGTGCCAGGGCGGCGGGGGGACGAGCGACGCGGTCCCGCGCGGCGTGAACGGCGGCGTGAAGCCCTTCAGCATGGCCATGCTCCCTCGGTCGTGGAGCACGGATTCTACGCCGGACGGCGCGCCACCAGGCGCGCCTCGTGGCGGCCCGACTCGAGCCAGCCCTCCTCGGAGCGGAGGACCTCGAGGCCCCGGACCAGGTCCGGCAGCTCGCCGTCGTCGAGCAGGTGGTCGGGCCCCGGGCGCGCGTGGCGCTGGAGGTTCGAGCGCGTGGCGTGCGCGACGGCCAGGACCCCACCCGGCGCGAGCGCGGCGGGAAGCGCCGAGAGGAGCGGCCGGTGCAGGAAGTAGGCGCACAGGATCGCGTCCCAGGGGCCGGCGGGGAGGGGCGAGGCGGTGAGGTCCACGCGGACGATGCGGAGCGCGAGCCCTTCCCGGCGGGCCGCCGCCGCGGCGCGTTCGAGCGCGACGTCGGACACGTCCGCGAGCGTGACGTCGAGCCCGCGCCGCGCGAGCCACAGCGCGTGGCGGCCGGCGCCGCCCGCCACGTCGAGGGCGCGGCCGCGGCGCGGGAGCAGGTCGTCGAGCCCGAGCAGGAACGTGGAGGGCTCCGCGGAAGGCGCGTCCCCGGCCCGGTACCGCGCGTTCCAGCGCTCGCGATCGTCCATCGGGCGCGATCAGGCGTGCGCCGCGGGCGGGCCCAGGCCCATCGAGGGCTGGTCGGGCGGCACGACCGGCATGATCACCGCGAAGGTGCTCCCCTCGCCCACCCGGGAGCGCAGCTCGACGCGCGCGCCGAGCGCGGCGCTCAGCTCCCGCACCAGGGACAGCCCGAGCCCCACGCCGGGCAGGTGCTTCGAGGCGATCGCCTCGAGCTGCTCGAAGGGATCGAAGACGCGCGCCTGGTCCGCGTCCGGGATCCCGGGCCCGGAGTCGGCGACCTCGATCCGCTGCTCGCCGTTCTGGCGCGAGACGCGCACCTCGACCGTCCCGGACGGCGTGAACTTCACCGCGTTCCCGACCAGGTTCGCCACCACCACCCGGACCAGCCTGGGATCGGTGTAGACCGGCCCCAGCTCGGCGGGCCAGTCGGTGCGGAGCTCGAGCCCCTTCGCCTCCGCGTCCGGGCGCGCCTCCTCGATCGCGTCCTGCACCACGCGGCGCAGGTCGGTGGGCTCGCGCCGCAGCGCGATGCGGCCGCTGGAGGCGCGCGCCTGCTCGAGCAGGGTCTCCACCATGGAGGCGAGCCGCTTCCCGGCCGAGAGGATGCGCGGGACCGCGTGGCGGGCGCGCTCGCTGGAGTGGGGATCGCGCTGCAGGAGCTCGGCCTGGAGCTGGAGGGAGGCGAGCGGCGTCCGCAGCTCGTGGGAGACGAGGCTCAGGAAGCGCCCCTTGATGCGGCTCGCCCGCTCCGCCTCGTCCCGCGCCACGCGCGCCGCGTCGAGCGCGGACTCCAGATCTCGCTTGCGCCCCGCCACCTCGCGCGCGAGCGACTCCAGATCGGTCGCCTGCGAGTCCAGCTCGCGCCGCAGGACCTCGCGGGCGCGCCGGGCGGCGACCAGCCCCAGCACGCGGGCGCGCAGCTCCTCGGCGGAGAAGGGCTTCATGAGGTGATCCTGGGCGCCGTCCCGCAGGAGCTGGACGCGTTGGGCGTCGTCCGCCTTGGCGGTGAGGACCACGACCGGGACGTCGTCGAAGTCGCGCCGAGCCCGCATCGCCCGCAGCAGCTCGTCGCCGCCGCCCCCCGGCATCATCAGGTCGGTGAGGACCAGGTCCGGCCGGAGCGAGCCGGCGCGCTCCAGGCCCTCGCGCCCGCCGGACGCGAGCTCCACCGACACGTCGGGCGCGAGCACGTCGCGGATGTACGCGCGCATCTCCGCGTTGTCCTCCACCACCAGGACCGTGGCCGCGCCGGCGCGCGGCGCGGAGGAGGGCTGCGGCCGCGACTTCAGCGCCTCGGCGACGTCGCGCGTCTCGTCGAGGAGGGCGGGCGCCGGCTCCAGCACCTCGGTTCCTGCGCCGGCGGCCGGCAGGATCACCCGCAACAGCGCCCCGCCGCCCGGCGCCTCCTCGACGGAGGCGTGCCCGCCGTGCAGCTCGGCGAACTCCTTCACGATGGCGAGCCCGAGTCCGGTGCCGCCGGGCCGTCCGGCCGCGTCGAGCTGCCGGAACCGGACGAAGACGTCCTCGCGGTGCTCGGGGGGGATGCCCGGGCCGGTGTCGGCGACCTCGAGCACCAGCCCGCCGGCCGGCTCGCCCTCGCCCGCCGCGGCGCGCAGCGCGACGCGGATCTGCCCTCCGCCGGGGGTGAACTTGAACGCGTTGGAGAGGAGGTTCAGCACGACGCGCTGGAGCTTGGGCGCGTCCACCGCGCGTGGCAGCGCCTCGGGGGCCTCCACCTCGAAGCGAATGTGCCGCGCCGCGGCGACCGACTCGAAGTTCGAGGCGATGAGCCGCACCAGGCGCGACACGTCCGCGGGGGCGGCCTCGAGCGTCATCCGGCCCGCCTCCAGCTTCGCCACGTCGAGCAGGTCGTTCACGTGGCGCAGCAGCGTCCGGGCGTTGCGGCCGATCACCTCGAGGCCGGCGCGCGCCGCCTCGCCGGTCTCGGGCGCGGCGAGGAGCTTCTCGGCCGGCCCGAGGATGAGCGCCAGGGGCGTGCGCAGCTCGTGGCTCACGTTGGTGAAGAACCGGTTCTGGTCGGCGAGCAGCCGCTCCAGCTCCGCGTTGAGCCGCGCGCGCTCCTCGTCGGCGCGCTTGCGGTCGGTGACGTCCCGGATCGCGGTGATGGCGAGCCGGCCCTCCTCGGTCTCCAGGGGCGAGAGGCTGATCTCGGCGGGAAACTCGGTCCCGTCCTTGCGCCGTCCGAACAGCTCCAGGCCGCCGGCGCCCATGGGCCGGGCGCGGGGATCCTGGACGTAGCGGGTCCGGTGCCCGCGGTGGCCGCTGCGGAAGCGGGGCGGGATGAGCGCCTCGACCACCTGGCCGAGCAGCTCGCTCCGCGAGTAGCCGAAGAGCCGCTCCGCCTGCGCGTTCACGAGGACGATCCGGCCGCGCGCATCGGCGATCACCATGGCGTCGGGCGCCGCCTCGAGCAGCCCCCTGAACTTCGACTCGACCCTCTTCCGCGCGGTCACGTCGCGGATGGCGGTCACGGCGAGGATGCCGTCCTCCGTCTCGAGCTGGCTCAGGCTGATCTCGGCCGGGAACTCGGTCCCGTCCTTGCGGAGGCCCAGGAGCTCGAGGCCGCCCGCGCCCATCGGCCGCGTGCACGGGTCCTGGAAGTAGGCGTTGCGGTGGCCGGGATGGACGCCCCGGAAGCGCTCCGGCATCAGGACCTCGACGGGTTGACCGAGCAGCTCGCGGGCCTCGTAGCCGAACAGGGTCTCGGCCTGGACGTTGACGAGGACGATCCGGCCGAGCCTGTCCGCGACGACCGTCGCGTCGGGGGCCGTGTCGAGGACTGCCTTGAGAGGCGGCGGCAAGTGGTTGGTGTCCGTGGCCATGTCGATCCCAGCCCTGCCGGATGGGTTGCTCCGAGGAGGGGCCGCATCAAGGCCGATTTGGGTGCCGGCCGCTCCCGCTCGGTCGCGCGGCCGCCTCAGCCGCCGCCGGCGAGCGCGATCCACGCGGCGAGCGCCGCCTCCTTCTGGTCCTGGGCCCAGGGCCGGCCCGACGCCTTGCCGAGCGCGGCGAGCCTCGCCAGGACCCGGTCCTCGCCGAGGCCGAGCGCGCGGGCGGCCCGGCCCAGGAGCTCCTTCGGCGCGACCAGCGCCGCGCGCAGGCCGCACGCCCCGCAGGCGCGCGCGACGACCGTCCGGAAGAGCTCGCCCTCCGCCGCGTGGACCAGCGCGTGCGACCGCAGGACGGCCTCGATCGTGGGGAGCGCCCTGCTCCCACCGACGACCCCGCCCCAGGCCGGCTCGACCCCGTCCGCGCGCAGGTCGGCGCAGAGCGCGGAGATCCCCGTGCGCGCCGCGTGCTCGAAGCGCTCGGCGGAGGCGCGGATGAGCGCCTCCGCGTGCGCGAGGGGAATCCCCTGGCCGGCGTGGTACACGCCCGCCTCGCCGAAGCCGGCGGCCATGTCGATGCGGCGCTTCGCGAGCACCTCGGGCGCTCCCGCCGGCCCGCCGAGCGCGACCACCGCCGTCCAGCCGGTGTGAGGCTTGAAGCCGAGCGCCGCCGGGCGTGCGGCCGCCATCGCGCTAGTCCGCCTTGCCGTAGCGGAGGGGCAGGTCCACGCGGACGGCCTCGCCCTCGAACGGCGAAAAGGAGAGCCCGTGCGCGATCCGGGCCAGGCACGCGCCGGCCGGCGAGGAGTCGATGTCCGGATCGTCGGCGCGCGCGTCGGAGACCAGCCCGCTCGGCGAGACGATCACCACCAGCCGGAAGCGCTTGCCGCGGGCGACGGCCGCGTCCTCGGGATCCGCGAAGCACGCGTCGAGCTCCGCGCGGCGCGCCTGCAGCGCCGCGAGGACCACGCGCTCCTCCGTCGCCCGGGCGGCCGCGTGCGGATCGGCGGCGTCGGCCGGCGGCTCGGAAGGCTCCGCCTCGTCGGGCACGGCCGGCGCCGCGCCGGCGGCCGGTCGCTCCTCGGCGGGCGGCTCCGTCGCCGCGGGCGACGCCGCCTCGCTCGGGCCGGGTGCCGGCGCAGCGATTTGGGGCGGCTTCCGGGCCGCCGCTTCCGCCCGGGCCGGAGCGGGCTGCGGCACGGCCGCGATCGCCTGGGGCGCCGCCTTCGTCTTCGGCGCCGCGGGCGGCGGCGAGGCAGCGGGCGGGGGCGGTGCGGCGGCCGCCGCAGCAGCGGCAGGCGCAGGGGGCGACACGACCGGCAGGGGCGACGCCGCCGCCGGAGGGAGCGAGGGGGCCGGCTCCGCCGCACGCATGGCGGGCGGCGGTTCCGCAGGCGGTGGCACAGGAGCCTCCTGCCACCGCGACACGAGCGCGATGCCGAGGGCGACCAGCACGGTCCCGATGGCGCCGGCGCACGAGCCCGCGAGGAAGGCCCGCACGCGGACGCGCCGGAGCAGATCGTCGACCGAGGCCGCGCCGGTGAGGCCGAAGGCAGTGGACTCGTCCGGGTCGGCGTCCGGGTCGCGAAGCGCGAGTGCCCCCGGGAGGACCGTCGGCGTCACGTCGCCACGGCCGTCGGTCAGCGCGCGGGCGAAGGGGTCGTCCGGCATCCGCCGGGAATCCGTCCCGCCGGACGCGGGGCCGGGACCGGAGACGCTCGCGGCCGCTTCGTGAGACCCGGCGGCGCCGCGGCCGGTGCCCCCGGCGGGTGCTGCGGCCGCGGCCCTCCCGGCGCGCGGGATCCCGGGCAGCGGCGTGTGCAACAGCCGCCTCCGCGCTTCGGGGAGCGCGACGTCTACCGTCGGCTCGGCGATCTCCACCTCGATGGTGTTCCCGCACTTGCACGGGACGCGGTAGACGCGGCCCGGGACGGCCTCGTCGGTCGTCTGGAACGTCCGGTGGCAGTGGCTGCACGAGAAGTTCATCGCGCGTCCTGATGGCGCCCGCCCGCGGGCGGGCGTCCTCGCTCGGTCCGTGCGGCGGCTCCCTGAGGCGCGTGGCGCTCGACCGCCGCAGCGTACTCCGCCGCCCGCCCGCTTGGAACATCCCGCGCCGGTGCAGGTGGGATACTGCTGCCTCAAGGCGCCGCCGGCGCATGCGCCCGCAGGAAGCGCCCGGCGCGTGCCCGCACCTCGGCGAGGTGCGTGAAGAGCGCCACGTGCTCGCCGCCCTCGATGGCGAGCAGCTCCGCCCCGGGCAACCGCGCCGCGAGCGCCCGCGACATCTCGAACGGGACCATCCGGTCGGCCGTGCCGTGCACGGCGAGCAGAGGCGCGGCGATCCGATCCAGCGGCAACCCGAGGTCGCGGCGCGTCGTGGCGATGTCGTTCTCGGTGCCGGCGATCCGCTCGCGCATCCGGTCGAGGCTCGACGCCTGGAGCGCGGCGAGGAGCGGCGCCGCCTCCGGATCGGCGAGGGTGCGGGCGCGGAGCGCCGGATCGGGGATGGAGCGGCGCGCGGTCGCGTCGGGGTCGCGCCCCATGCGCCCGCGCATCCTGGCCACCAGCGCAGGGAAGCGCGCCACCAGCTTCATGACCTGCCACGCGAACGGCACGGGGACGTCGATGCGGGCGCTCGCCGCCGAGATCATCACGACGGCCCAGCAACGGTCCGGGTGGCGGAGCGCGAACGCCAGCGCCGACGGGCCGCCGCCGGACACCGCCGCGACCGCGGCCCGCCGGATGCCCAGCGCGTCGAGGAGCGCGGCGTAGAGGTCGGCCTGCGCCTCGGGCGTGCGCCCGGCGGAGAGCGCGGTCCCGAGGTAGCCGGGGCGCGAGACCGCGACGTACCGGAAGCCAGGCGCGCCGAGGCTGCGCGCGAGGAGCAGCGACTGGTCCCAGCCGCCCATGGCGCCGTGGAGGGCGAGCACCGCCGGGCCGTCGCCAAGCGTGGCGAACTCGATCTTCCCGCGCGGCGTCTCCAACGTGGTGGCGACCGGACTGGCCCGAGCCTTCTCCATGGGCGTCATGGATCTCGCGCTCTCCGCTGGCATGCTCCCCTCCCTCGGAACGGCGGTCCCGGGTGGGTGAGCTTACTTCCTCCAGGAGAAGCAGATTCACCCGTTCGGGACTACGATCGCGCCGCGATGTGGTTCGCGGCGGAGGACGAGCTGGCTCGCGAGCGAGAGCGGCTCGCGGCGTGCGAGCCAGGCCCCGGGGCGCGGTGCGCCGCGTCCGCGGAGTGACGACGTGGAACCCGGCACTGCCCTCGTCTTCGTGAAGCTCGCCCACACTGCCGTGTGGGCCTTCTTCGTCGCGTGCATCGTCGGCGTCCCCGCCGCCGCGCTCCGCGGGCGCCTGCGCCTCGCACTGGCCCTCTCGGCCCTGGTATGGGCCGAGATCGCGGTGCTGGCCGCGAACGACCTGCGCTGCCCGCTCACGGACGTCGCCATGCGGTACACCGTGGACCGGGGCGACGCGTTCGACATCTACCTGCCCGGCTGGTTGGCGCGGCACAACAAGGCGATCTTCGGGACGGTGTTCCTCGCCGGCGAGGTCGTCCTGGTGTGGTGCTGGAGGCGGCGGCGGACGGCGCCTTCCACCATCTCCCAGGCCTGAGCGACGCCGTCCAGCCGTGCCGCCGGCCCGCTGCGGCAAAGGCAATTTCCGTTTATTCCCTCGGGACTTCACCCCGCTCGCCCTCGTCAGAGCGGGCTGCTAGAACCGCCTCTCCGATGCCCGACTTCGTCCACCTGCACCTGCACACGCTCTATTCGCTGCTCGACGGCGCCATCCGCATCAAGGACCTCCTCAAGACGGTCCAGGCGAAGGGGATGAAGTCCGTGGCGGTCACCGACCACGGCAACCTGTTCGGCGCGGTGGACTTCTACAAGAAGGCGAAGGACGCGGGCGTGAAGCCCATCCTGGGGATGGAGACCTACGTCGCCGGGGAGAAGGGGCGCACGGACCGGACCGAGCGCATCGGCCGCCACCTCGTCCTCCTCGCGAAGGACGCCGAGGGCTGGGCGAACCTGCGCACCCTCTCGTCCAAGGCGTTCACCGAGGGTTTCTACTACGACCCGCGAATCGACAAGCAGCTCCTCCGCGAGCACTCGAAGGGGCTGGTGGGCCTCACCGCCTGCCTGGCGGGCGAGATCCCGCGGCTGGTCCGGCAGGGCGACATGGACGGCGCCCGCCGCGCCGCCCGCGAGTACCGGGACATCTTCGAGCCGGGGTCCTTCTTCCTCGAGGTCCAGTCGAACGGGATGAAGGAGCAGCTCGAGGTCAACGCCCGGCTGGCGGAGCTGTCGGAGTCGGAGGGCATCCCCCTCGTCGCCACCGCCGACGCGCACTACGTGAGCCGCGACCAGGCGCGCGCGCACGAGGTGCTGATGTGCATCGCCTCGAACAAGACCTTCTCGGACCCCAAGCGCCTGCGCCACGACACCGACGGCCTCTTCATCGCCTCGGGCGACGAGATGGCGGCGGCGCTGCCGCAGCACCGCGAGGCGATCGAGAACTCGTTCCGCATCGCCGAGATGTGCAACGTCGAGATGAAGCTCGGGAAGTCCTTCCTGCCTCGGTTCCAGGTGCCCGAGGGGCTGAGCGAGGACGAGTACATCGAGAAGCTCTCGCGCGAGGGGCTCGACCGCCGCTTCCGCGAGATCGACGGGAAGTACCCGCACGACCGCGACGTCTACCGGGCGCGGCTGGAGATGGAGCTCTCCGTCATCCGCACGATGGGGTTCAGCGGCTACTTCCTCATCGTCCAGGACTTCATCAACTGGGCGAAGCAGCACGACGTGCCGGTGGGCCCGGGCCGCGGCTCGGGCGCGGGATCGATCGTGGCCTGGTCGCTGCGCATCACCGACCTCGACCCGCTCCGCTGGAACCTGCTCTTCGAGCGCTTCCTCAACCCCGAGCGCGTCTCCATGCCGGACTTCGACGTGGACTTCTGCCAGAACCGGCGCGACGAGGTCATCCAGTACGTCCGCGGCAAGTACGGGCAGGACAACGTCGGCCAGATCATCACCTTCGGCTCGCTCAAGGCGCGCTCGGTGATCCGGGACGTGGTGCGGGTGATGGGGCTGCCCTTCGCCGAGGGCGACAAGATCGCGAAGCTCGTCCCCGAGCCGGTGCAGGGCAAGACGCCGCCGCTCAAGGAGCTCATCTTCGGGAAGAAGGCGGAGAAGGGGGGCGACGACCCCATCGCGCCGGAGCCGCGGCTCCGCGACCTGTACGACAAGCCCGCGGTGATCGCGCAGTGGGTGGACGACCGCGGCCAGCAGCAGATCGTGACCCACCGCGACCTCCTCGACATCGCCATGTCGCTCGAGGGGCTGAACCGGCAGGCCGGCCTGCACGCCGCCGGCGTGGTGATCGCCGACAAGCCGCTCTGGGAGTACGTCCCGGCCTACCAGGACGACAAGTCCCAGATGCTCGTCTCGCAGTTCGCGAAGGACGAGGTCGAGGCCGCGGGCCTGGTGAAGTTCGACTTCCTCGGCCTCACCACCCTCACCGTCATCGACGACGCGCTCCGGCTCGTCCGGGCGAACCACCCGGAGATGAAGGACTTCAAGGCGTCGGACATCCCGCTCGACGATCCCGCGGTCTACGAGCTCATCTCCCGGGGCGACACCGCCGGCGTCTTCCAGCTGGAGTCCTCGGGCTTCACGGCGATGGTGACGCGGATGAAGCCCTCGCGGTTCGAGGACGTCATCGCCGCCGGCGCGCTCTACCGGCCCGGCCCGCTCGATCAGAAGCTCGAGGACGGGCGGACGATGGTGGACGTGTACATCGACCGCAAGCTCGGTCGCGAGGAGGTCGCCTACCCCCACCCGCTGCTCGAGCCGGTCCTGGAGCCGACCTACGGCGTCGTCGTCTACCAGGAGCAGGTGATGCAGATCGCGCAGGTGCTGGGCGGCTACTCGCTCGGCGGCGCCGACCTGCTGCGCCGCGCCATGGGGAAGAAGAAGGCCGAGGAGATGGCGAAGCAGCGCGCCATCTTCGTGAAGGGCGCGACCGTGAACGGGGTAGACGCCGAGATCGCGAGCGGCGTCTTCGACCTCATGGAGAAGTTCGCGGCCTACGGCTTCAACAAGTCGCACTCGGCGGCCTACGGGCTCCTCACCGTCCAGACCGCGTGGCTCAAGGCGCACTACCCCGTGGAGTTCATGGCCGCGCTCATCTCCAGCGAGGCGTCGAACACGGACAAGGTGGTGGCCCACATCGGCGAGGCGCGCGCCGCGGGCATCGAGGTGCTGCAGCCGGACGTGAACGAGTCGAACGCCGAGTTCACGGCCTTCGTGGGAGCAACGATCGCTCCGGGCGGGCATTCTGGGCCCCCCCGGAACGAGCGTCGGATCCGCTTCGGCCTGGGCGCCGTGAAGGGCGTCGGCGAGGCCGCGGTGCAGGCCGTCCTCGAGGCGCGGGCCGAGGGCGGGCCGTTCGGGAGCCTGTTCGACCTCGCGCTGCGCGTGGACAGCCGCAGGATCAACAAGAAGGTGGTGGAGGCGCTGGTGAAGAGCGGCGCCTTCGACTTCGAGGGCGTGCCGCGCTGGCAGCTCTTCGCCGGGATCGACGCGGCGTTCGCGGCGGGCGCCTCCGCGCAGGCGGACCGGGCCAGCGGGCAGGCGTCGCTCTTCGGCGCGCTCCCGGCGGCGGACACGGCCGCGAAGCCGCGCTACCCGAGGTCCGGCGAGCTGGTCGGCGAGACCCAGGTGGAGGAGTGGCCGGAGCGCGTGCGCCTCGCGCTGGAGAAGGAAGCGCTCGGGTTCTACATCACCGGCCACCCGCTCCAGGGCTACGAGAAGGAGGTGAAGCGCTACGCCTCCGTCACCTGCGCCGCGGTGGCGAAGAAGCGGCACGGCGACAAGGTGAGCGTGGTCGGCGTGGTGGCCAGCCTCCGGGAGCGGATGAACAAGGAGAAGGGGACGCGCTTCGGCTTCCTCACGCTCGAGGATCTCTCCGGGACCGTCGAGGT
Organism: Anaeromyxobacteraceae bacterium; assembly: GCA_035519395.1. Classification (GTDB taxonomy): domain Bacteria; phylum Myxococcota; class Myxococcia; order Myxococcales; family Anaeromyxobacteraceae; genus Anaeromyxobacter. Next base: position 14,429 of record DATIWK010000048.1, read on the forward strand.
GATCTGCTGGGCCTCGCGCCTCGCGCAGAACGGGCGCCCGGCGCAGAAGGGGTGGTCCGACTGGGAGCTCTTCGTGAAGAGCGACGAGCCCGTCCTGGTCCACGGCGAGGTGCGCATCAACGACCGCGAGGCGGAGAACCCCAAGGCCGAGATCACCGCCATCGAGATCGAGCCGCTCTCCGCGGTTCGCAACCAGAAGACCACGGAGGTCGCGCTGCGCATCGACGCCGAGGCCCTCACCGCCGAGAAGGCCACCGCCCTGAAGACGCTCCTGGCGCGCCATGCCGGGAACACCGCCGTGACCGTGCACGCGGTCATCCCGGCGCAGACCGAGACCACCATCGCCGTCCCGTCCCGGGTACAGCCCGCGGACGAGCTGCTCGACGCTGCCCGGCGGCTCGGGTTCGAGGTGGAGCTCCGATAGGGCGTCTCGGTCCTTCCGTCCGACCTGGGCCGTACGAGCGATACCGCCGGGGCAGGTGGAGCCCGCGACGGAGACGCAATAGCTCAATATCAGGCCGAAACCCAAAAGAGCCCGGACGGAGGGGCTGGGCCGGCTGACCTCATCCGCGTGAGCCTGTAGTATGGGGTCACGTCTCCGAGCGACAAGATGAAGGGGGTGAGGTCATGATGCGCGCGAACGTCCGCGTTCCGGCGCCTCGTGGTGCGGCAGCTCACGTCGAGCCGGGCGGAGTGCTTCGCTGCGACCGCCAGGCGGAGGAGATGCTGAAGGTATTCTTCCCTGACGCGTCGGAGGGACAGCCGGTGCCGGTGGACCTGCGCGGCCTGGTGGACGGATCGCAGGCGGGGGTCCCCGGAATCCGGCGCACGCTGATCATGGAAGGCCACGGCGAGCGCCTGCGGATCGAGGTGACCGCGGTGGGGAAGGCGAAGACCCAGCTCCACCTCTGGCGGGAGCCGCTCCCCGAGCCGCTCCACGTCGGGACCGAGGGCACGGCGGCGGCGTCGCCGGCCGACGGGCTCACGCAGCGTGAACGGGAGGTCGCCCTGCTCGTGGCGGACGGGCTCCGCTCCCGCGAGGTGGCCGAGCGGCTGGGGATCGCCTCCCAGACGGTCAAGAGCCACCTCAAGACCATCTTCGACAAGCTGGGCGTGCGGAACCGCGTCGAGCTGGCGCGGCGCCTCGTCCAGCACTAGTCGAGGCGGAGCGCCAGGCGCCCCGCCCGGGCAGTGAGGTGCGAACCTTGCGGCGTCACCGGCGCGGGGATACGGTCCCCGCCTCATGGTGACGCTCCCGGACGTGCAGGCCGCGCTCGGCAGGATCCGCGAGAAGATCTACCTCTCGCCCTGCGCGCGCTCGGAGACCCTCTCGCGGCTCACCGGCACCTCCGGGTACCTGAAGCTCGAGAACCTCCAGATGACCGGCTCCTACAAGGAGCGCGGCGCCCTCAACAAGCTCCTCACCCTGTCCCGCGCCGACGGCGCGCGCGGCCTCATCGCGGCGAGCGCCGGGAACCACGCCCAGGGCGTCGCCTACCACGCGGGGCGCATGGGTGTGGCGGCGACCATCGTGATGCCCGAGACCACGCCCATCATGAAGGTGGCGAACACCCGGGCCTACGGCGCGCGGATCGTGCTCCACGGCGCCAACTACGACGAGGCCTATGCCGAGGCGCGCCGCCTGGAGCAGGTGGAGTCGCTCGCCTTCGTCCACCCCTTCGACGACGAAGCGGTCATCGCCGGCCAGGGGACGATCGGGCTGGAGGTACTGCAGCAGCTCCCGGACGCCGACGCGATCGTGGTGCCAGTGGGCGGCGGGGGCCTCGTCTCGGGCATCGCCGTCGCGGTGAAGGAGCAGCGCCCCGCCATCAAGGTCTTCGGCGTCGAGACCGAGGTGCTCCCCTGCATGCTCGCCGCCCTCGAGGACGGGAAGCCGGTCACCCTCGAGCCCGCCTCCACCGTCGCCGACGGCATCGCCGTGAAGCGCGCCGGCGAGGTGACGCTCGCGCACGTGAAGAGGTACGTGGACGAGATCGTGACCGTCTCCGAGGAGGAGATCGCGAGCGCGATCCTCTACCTCCTCGAGCGGGAGAAGACGGTCGCCGAGGGCGCCGGGGCGGCGCCGGTGGCGGCCCTCCTCCACCACAAGATCCGCGGGCTGGAAGGGAAGAAGGTCGTCTCGATCCTCTCCGGCGGGAACATCGACGTGAACCTGGTGGCACGCATCATCGAGCGCGGCCTGGTGAAGGACGGCCGCCTGGTCCGGATCTCCGTCGCGCTGATGGACAAGCCCGGCCAGCTCGCCAAGGTGTCGTCGATCATCGCCAACCAGCGCGCCAACGTGATCGAGGTGCACCACACCCGCGCCTTCGCCACGCGGTTCGGCGACACCACCCTGCAGCTCACGCTGGAGACCCGCGGGCCGGAGCACGTCGAGGAGATCCTCCGGGCCCTCCGCGAGCGCGGGTACCAGGTGCAGCAGCTGGGGTTGTAGGTCCGAGCGTATCCCCCCTCACCCGCCGGTCGCAGCGGCGAACTCTCGCCCTCTCCCCCGCCGTGTGGGGGGAGGGTGGAGTCGAATGCCCCCCGATCGCGCGGCGTGAGGGGGAGCCGTCGTGGCGACCCCGTCACGTCTCCGCCCGCGGCGCCTCCCTCCCCGGTGGGCCCAGCGCGCGTTGCCGCCGTCCCCATCGGCCGTTATCGTGCCTCCTCCCGGCGGGCGGACCCGCCGCCAGAGGACGCGGAGAGGAACGCGCCGATGGTCGACGAACGCGTCGCCCAGCTCCTCGGCCGCGGCGATCACGCCGCCGCCGCCACCGAGCTGCTGCGCGAGCAGGGCCCGAACCTCCTCGGGTACCTCCTCTCCGTCGTGCGCAGCGAGGCGGACGCCGCCGAGGTCTTCTCGCAGTTCACGGAGGACCTCTGGCGCGGCCTCCCCGCATTCCGCGGCGACTGCCCGGCGCGGGTGTGGGCCTACCGGCTGGCGTGGCACGCCGCGGCGCGGTTCCTGCGCGATCCCTACCGGCAGCGGGGGCGCAGGCTGGAGACGACCGAGCTGTCGCGCCTCGCCGAGGAGATCCGCTCGAGCGTCCTGCACGGCCGGGACGAGGCGCGGCGCCGGGGCGTCGAGCGACTGCGCGCCTCGCTCTCCCCCGAGGACCGCTCGCTGCTGGTGCTCCGCCTGGACCGCGGGCTCTCCTGGCGCGAGGTGGCGGTGGTCCTGGCGGAGGAGGAGGGCACCGCGCTCGACGAGGCGGCCATGCGGAAGCGGTTCGAGCGCGTCAAGGACCGGCTCGCGCGCATGGCGCGCGAGGAGGGGCTCGTCGACGAGCCGTGAGGAGCGCGCGTGGCGCAGGATCCGGAAGGCGGAGCGGCGGCAGGGCAGGAGGGTGGCGAGAGCGACGCCCTCCGGGAGCTGATCGCCGAGGTGGCCCGCGCCCCCGCCCGCGACCCAGCCGCGCTGGGAGCCGATCTGCGCGCCGGCGCAGTGGTCGGGCGGTTCGAGCTGCTCCGCGAGCTGGGCCGCGGCGGGTTCGGCGTGGTCTTCGAGGCGCGCGACCGGGACTTGGGCCGGCTCGTGGCGTTCAAGGCGATGCGGCGCCTCGCACCGGAGCGCGCCGGGGAGCTCGCCCGGCCGCTCCGGGAGGAGGCCGAGGCCGCCGCGCGGCTCAACCACCCCAACATCGTCACCCTGCACGACTACGGGATCCACGGCGGGACGCCCTACCTCATCCTCGAGCGGCTCCAGGGCGAGACGCTGCAGCGGCGGCTCGCGCGCGAGGGAAAGCTCCCGCCGCCCGAGGCGATCCGCATCGCGCTCGACGTGGCGCGCGGGCTCGTCCACGCGCACGCGCAGGGCGTGGTGCACCGCGACCTCAAGCCCGGCAACGTCTTCCTCTGCGCGGACGGCGGGACCAAGCTGCTCGACTTCGGCCTCGCCCGGCTGGTGGGGCGCGCGGGCGGCGACTCGGGGGGCACGCCGGCGTACATGGCGCCGGAGCAGTTTCGGGGGGAAGAGGGGGACGCCCGCACCGACGTCTTCGCGGCCGCGGTGGTCCTCTGGCACGCGCTCACCGGGCAGCTCCCCTTCGCGGCGGCGGCCGGACGGAGCGCCGCGCTGGATCCCGGTCCGCCGCCGCGGCTCCCGCTCGCCGACGCGCCGCCGGAGCTGGCGGCGCTGCTCGCGGCGGCGCTCTCCAAGGACCCGGCGGGGCGGCCACAGACCGCGCAGGCGCTCCTCGACGCCCTGCAGGCCGTGGCCCGCGCCTACCAGCGCCGGGCCGAGGCCGCGCTGCGCGCGAGCCGGCGCCGCCGGGTCCGCCGCGCCCTGGTCGCGGCGGCGCTCGCGATCGCGTCGGGGGCGGCGGCGCTGGCGCAGCGCGCGCGCACCGAGGCGGAGCGGGCGCTGCGCGCCAGCCGCATCGCCGCGGCCGCGGACGCCGCCTCCGATCCGCTGGTGGCGGCCCTGCTCCTCGCCGAGCTGCCGGGGACGCCGCCGCCGCGCGCCTTCGAGACGGCGCAGCGCGTCCTGCGCCAGCCCATCCCCGCGGTGGTCCTCCGGCCGGTGCGGGGCGGCCACGCGTTCGCGGTGAGCCCCGACGGGCGGCTCGTGGCGGCCGGGCTGCGCGGCGGGATCGTGCGTCTGTTCCGCACCGACGGTGCCGGCGCGCCGAGGGAGCTGGGCACGCCCGGGGAGCGGCGCATCGACGACCTGGCCTTCACGCCGGACGGCGCGCGCCTCGTCGCGGCGCGCCACGACGGGGTGGTGCTGGTGCTCGATCCCGTCGGCGAGGCCGCCCCCCGCACCCTTCCCGCCGGCGACGCGCCCGTCGCGCGGCTGGCGCTCTCGCCCGACGGACGGACCGCCGCGATCGGTGCGCTCGACGGCCGCGCCTGGATCGTCCCGCTCGACGGCCGTTCCCCGTCGCCGCTCCTGCACGGCGCGGACGTGCGCGAGGTGGCGTTCGACCGCGAGGGACGGCGACTCGCCACCGGGACGAGCGAGGGCGAGGTCCGCGCCTTCGACGCCGCCACCGGGGCGCAGCTCTGGTCGGCGCCGCTCCCGGGAGGCGCCGTCGCCGCGCTCGCCTTCACCCCGGACGGCCGGCGCCTCCTCGTCGCCTGGAGCGACGGCACGGTGCGGCTCCTCGACGGGGCCCGCGGCGCGGTGGTGGGGATGCCGGCGGAGCCGGGTGCCGGCGCAGCGCGGGCGGCGCTGTCGCCGGACGGCGGCCGCGTCGCCGTCGCCCGCCGCGACGGGACCGCGGCCGTGCTCGACCTCGACGGCCGCCGCACCCCGGTGCGCCTCGGCGCCCCGGACGCGCCGCTCGCGGGCGTCGCCTTCTCGCCCGACGGCGGCCGGGTGCTCGCCTGGACGATGCAAGGCAGCGCCTGGGTGGCGCCCGCCGACGGCGGCTCCCCGCCGCTCCTCCTCCCCGGCCACCTCGTGATGACGGCCGCGTTCACGCCCGACGGCACCCGGATCGTCACCCGCGGCACCGACGGCGCGCTCCGCGTCTGGCCCGCGGCCGACCCGCGCGACCGCGGCGTGCTGCGCGGCCACACCGACCTGGTGGACACGGTGCAATGGAGCGGCGACGGCATGCGGATCCTCACCGCGAGCCACGACGGCACGGCGCGGATCTGGAGCCTCGAGGGCGGCGCAACCTCCGTCCTCCGCGATCCGGGCCGCTCGATCCACTCCGCACAGTTCGACCCCGCCGAACGACGGATCGTCACCGCCTCGCAGGACGGAGCGGTGCGGGTGTGGCGCGTCGACGGTGGTGTCCTCCTCACGGAGCTGCGCGGACACGACGGTGCGGTGCTGCAGGCCGCCTTCAGCCCCGACGGGCGCTCCATCGCCAGCGCATCGCTCGACCAGACGGTCCGCGTCTGGCCCGCCGACGGCGCGGGCGCGCCGCAGGTCCTGCGCGGCCACGAGGCGGCTCCGACCCGCGTGGTCTGGACGCCGGACGGACGGAGCCTGGTGACCGCCTCGCAGCTCGACGGCACCGTGCGCGTCTGGCCGGTGGACGGCGGCGCACCGCGGACCCTGGCCGCGGAGAACAGCGTCTTCGACGTGAAGGTGTCGCCCGACGGCACGCGCATCGGCGTCGCCGAGACCGACGGGGCCTTCCGCCTCTTCCGGCTTTCGGACCTGCGAGAGCTGCCCGCGCCGCCGGGCCGCCCCGACGGGATGTGGGCCCTGGCGTGGCGCCCCGACGGAAGGGTGCTGGCGCTCGGCGCGAACGACGGCACGGTCCGGATCGTGTCCGCCGACGGACACGGCGACCCGGAGATCCTGCGCGGCCACGCCTCGCCCATCACCCAGGCCGCCTTCGCCCCGGACGGCACGCTGCTCGCGACGGCGTCCGCGGACGGGACGGCGCGGGTCTGGCTCGTGAGCTGGCCGAAGCTCCAGGAGGCGCTCCGCGGCGCCTCCAGCGCCTGCCTCCCGGTCACGCAGCGGACGGCCGCACTCGGCGAGCCGCCGGACGAGGCGCGCGCCCGGTTCGAGGCCTGCGAGCGCGGGCACGGCCGCACGCCGACCCCCGTGCCAGCGCCGCCGCACGACGCGAGCGTCGGGGCGGCCGCGCTCCGGCAGGAGACGCGGGGATGAGCCGCCTGCTCCGCGTCGCCGCGGTGGCGCTCCGCGCGCTCGCCCTCGCCGCCGCCGCCGCGTCGCCGCGCCCGGCGCTCGCGGGCGACGCGCACGAGGCGGCGCCGCTCGGGCTCGAGCCGCCCCCGCCCAGCGCGCACCGCGTGCAGTTCGTGGTCCGGTTCCCGGCGTGGCGCTTCACCGGGACGTACCGGGCCACCTGCGAGGACGCCGGGCTCCTCGCCGGCGAGGGGACGGCGCGCGACGCCGGCGGGCTCGGGACGCCGGGCGCCATCGTCGAGCGGACGCTTCGATCCGAGGGCGGGACGCTCGTCATCCGCCTGGCGGGCGAGCACGAGCCGCGGTCGGTCCCGGCGTTCGCCGGCCGCTGGTCGATCGCGTCCGGGACGGGGCAGTACGCCGGGCTCCGCGGAGGGGGGACCTTCTCCTCCACCGACTCGGGCGTGGGCGAGAAGGGGAGCCCGTTCGAGCTGCAGATCCTGGTGGGACGCGTGTGGCGCGCGCCGCCCGGTCACGAAGGCGCCGCCCGCTCCTCCTCTCGATAGGCGGGACGTTCCCGCCGGACGAGAGGTCGAGATGCCGGGCGAGAGCGCATGCGAGGGCGCGCCGCGTTTCAGGATCGCGCGGCGCCGGGTCTGGAGGGACGCGGCGGTGGTGGCGCTGTGGCTGGGGCTGTCGGTCGCGTTCGTCGCCGACGTGGCGACGCCCGCGCCAGAAGCGTCGGCGGGAGCGGTCCGGGCGCTGGTCGCGGCGCGGCCGGCGGTCGGGGCGCGGCGCGCGAGCGTGCCGCGCGCGGCGGCCGAGCCCTGCCCGTGCCCGTCCGCCTGCCCGGTGAACTGACCGCCGCCGGCCGCGGCGATCGCGGGTGGGCGTTCAGCGCACGACGGGGAGCGGCTTCGCCCCGCGGTCGACGGCGCGACGGTTCCAGGACGTCTCCTGTGGCGCCTCGCCGTGGAACGCCCAGGGGCGGCCGTCCTCCGGCCCCCGCAGCGTGAGCCCCTGCCCCTCCACCATGCCGACCACCTGGTCCGGGGTGCGGCCGGCGGAGGTGAGGTAGTTGCCGACCATGGTGCCGTTCGCGCCCGCCTTGAAGATGAGGTGCTGGCGATCGCCGAGGTTCACCTCCCGCCCGCCCATCACGAACAGGTGGGCGGCGGGCATCATGAGGCGGAAGACCGCGATGGCGGCGAGGCACTCCTCCGGCGTGATCGCCTGCACGTTCGCCAGGGGGGTGCCGGGGCGCGGGTTGAGGAAGTTCATCGGCACGCAGTCGACGTCGAGGTCGCGGAGCGTCTCGGCCAGCTCGACCCGCTGGTCGGGCGTCTCGCCCATGCCCAGGATGCCGCCCGAGCACAGCTTCAGGCCCAGCGCCTTGGCGGTGCGGATGGTCTCGATCTGCTCGTCGTAGCCGTGCGTGGTGCAGACCCGGTCGAAGTGGCTGCGCGCCGTCTCCAGGTTGTGGTGGTAGTGCTCGAGGCCTGCGGCGCGGAGGCGCCGCAGCTCAGGCTCGCGCATGAGGCCGAGCGAGGCGCAGGGCTCGACGGCGGACTCCTCCTGGATGAGCCGGATCGCCTCCTCGACGGTCGCGAGCTCGCTCTCCCTGGACATGCGCGTCCCGGAGCAGACGATGGAGAACTCGCGCGCCCCGGCGGCCTCCGCCGCCTTCGCCTGCTCGGCCATCTCGCGGGCCGAGACGAGCGGGTAGACCGGGGCGTCGGCGTCCGGGAAGTGCGCCGACTGCGAGCAGAAGCCGCAGTTCTCGGGGCAGCGGCCGCTCTTCGCGTTGGTGATGCCGCAGAGGGAGACCTCGTCTCCGTGGACGGCGCGGCGGACCGCGTCGGCCCGCTCCAGGAGCGCGTCGAGCGCCAGGCCGGAGGCGTGGCGGATGAGCCGGCGGGCCTCGTCGGCGGAGATGGGCTCGACGCCGGGAGGCAGCGCCTTGCGGGGCACCTGGCACATGGGCTCGCAGCATACCCGCCGGGATCGCGTCGTCAACCGGGTGCCGGACAAATGGTTTACAACGGGTTGAAACCCTGGATGAGGGCACCCATCGGGTCACCCCTCGGCATCGGCCGGTCCGCGACCGCCAGGATCCCCCGGACGCGGTTCCTGGCGCGTCCGTGTCGTGAACCCTGACACCCTTGACGTACACTGGTGGCTTCATGGCCGGACCGGGGGACGGACTGGGAGACCGCGAGGCGGGCGCGCTCGGGGGCGAGCCCGTCGTGCCTGCCCCGCCCGCGCTGGAGCCGGGCCGGCTCTCGGCGCTCCTCGCGGACCTGGCCCGCGCTCCCGAGGCGACCTTCGACTCCGCCTGGGCCCACGTGCCCCGCGCCGGCGAGCGGATCGGCCGGTTCCAGCTCCTCGGCGAGATCGGCCGCGGCGGGTTCGGCGTGGTCTTCGAGGCGCGCGACCTGGAGCTGCAGCGCGTCGTCGCGCTCAAGCTGCTGCGGCCGGCGGTCCACCCCGGCGGCGCGCGCAACGCCTCCCTGGAGCGCGAGGCGGAGGCCGCCGCGAAGCTGCGCCACCCGAACGTCGTCACGCTCCACGACGCGGGACGATGGGAGGGCGGCCCCTACCTCGTCTACGAGCGGCTCGAGGGCGAGACGCTCGCCGACCGGCTCTGGCGCGAGGAGCGGCTGCCGCTCCGCGAGGCGCTGCGGGTCTCGCGCGAGGTCGCCCGCGCGCTCGCCCACGCGCATGCCGCGGGCGTCGTCCACCGCGACCTGAAGCCGTCGAACGTGTATCTGGAGACCGACGGCGGCGTGAAGCTCCTCGACCTCGGCCTCGCGGCGCTGGGCGGAGACGCCGGCACCCGCGGAGGCACGCCGGGCGCGATGGCGCCGGAGCAGTGGCGCGGCCAGCCGGACGACGCGCGCACCGACGTCTTCGCCGCGGGCGTCCTCCTCTACCGGATGCTCTCCGGCGGGCCGCCCTTCCGCGCTCCCGACGGCGCCGACGTGCTGTCGCCGCAGCCCGCGCCCGCGCTCCGGGCCCGCTTCGCGCCCGCGCCGGTCCGGCGCGCGGTGGCCTCGGCGCTGGCGAAGAACCCGGCGGCGCGCCCCGCGGACGGCGGGGCCTGGCTCCGGATGCTCGACGCCGCGGCGCTCGCGGCGCGGCACCGGCGGATCGCGGTGAGGGCCGCGCTCGCCCTCGCGGCGGCGGCCGCGATCGCCGCCCCGCTCCTCGCCCGGCGGGCGCCGGCGCCCGCGGAGCGGATCCGCGTCGCGCTCGCCGACGCCGTCAACGAGAGCGGCGCGGCCGAGCTGGACGGGCTGGCCGGCCTGCTCGCGACCTCGCTGGAGCAGTCGCGCCGGCTGCGGGTGGTCACCCGGACCCGCATGCTCGACCTGCTGCGCTCCGCGGGCCGGGCCGCCGACCGGCTGGACGCCCCGTCCGCGCGCGACGCGTCCCGCCGCGCGGGGGCCGACGCCTTGCTGGTGCCGACGGCGCGGCGCTTCGGGGACACCTTCGTGGTGGACGTGGCCGCGGTGGACCTCCGCTCGGACGAGAACCTGTTCGCGCTGCGGGAGGAGGCCCGCGGCCTGGCCGCGGTCACCGCGCTGGTCGACCGGCTCTCGACGCGCATCCGGGAGACGCTGCAGGAGCACGAGGCCGAGGTCCGCTCGGAGCGGATCGACGTGGCGCGCGCGGTCACGCCCAGCCTCGAGGCGTACCGGTACTACTTCGAGGGCGAGGACTGCCTCGATCGGCCCATGGCCGGCGTCCGGTTCGACTGCGCGGAGAAGTTCGAGCGCGCCATCATCGCCGACCCCGACTTCCCGCTCGCCCACTACCGCATCGCCTGGATCCTCGGCGGGGAGGCGCCGGCCGACGCCCGGCAGCGGGCCGAGATCGCGGCGGCGCTCCGCGGCATCGAACGCGTGCCGCCCCGCGAGCGCGCGCTGATCCTGGCGTGGAAGGCGCACCTCGACGGCCGCGACGGCGACGCGATGGCGGAGTACCGGCGCGCCATCGAGCTCGACCCGGACGACAAGCGCACGCTCTTCCTCGCGGGCGACCTCCTCTACCACGCGGGAGACTACGCCCGTGGCGTGGAGTACTTCGAGCGGGTGGCCGCGCTCGACCCGTCCTTCGGATGGGCGCTCGACCACCTGGTCTGGTCGCTCGGCCTGCTCGAACGCCGCGGCGCGCTCGCGCGCCACGCCAGCGCGTGGAGCGCCGCGCCGCCGCGCGCGCCCGTGCTCCACGCCCTGTCGCTCGCCCGCGGCTGGCTCGGCGACGGCCCGGGAGCGGTCGAGGCCGCTCGGCGCGAGCTGGCCGAGGAGGGCGGCCCCCAGGCCGAGCGCGACCTCGTCCAGGCCCTCGCGTTCACGGGCGACACCCTCGCAGCCGAGGCGCTGCTGCGCTCGGCCATCCGCCGCGAGGAGGCGCCGGCCCAGCGGTTCGCGCTCGCCGGCACGCTCCTGCTCCAGGGGCGGCGGCGCGAGGCGTTCCGCGAGCTGGACGAGATCCCGGGGATCGCCCGCGACCAGGGCGATCTCCTCTGGTACCACGCCAAGCGCGCCGACTACCTCCTCGGCGACCGCGACGTCCGCCTGGAGGCCGACGAGGTCGCCCGGCTCGAGAAGCTGAACCCCTCGCTGGCCGCCACCTACGCGTTCAACCTGGCCTACCTCGGCGACGTGCGGCGGGGCGACGAGCTGGCCCGTGGCCTCCCGCCGGGCGCAGCCCGCGACCTCTACGCCGCCATCGCCGCCTGGCGGCGCGGCGATCCCTTGCGCGCGGTCGAGCGGCTCACGCCGCGCCCCGGCGATCCGCCCCTCGGGCTCTGGGTCCTCTCCCCGGAGGCGCCCGCGTTCCTGCTCGCCGAGGCGCTCTCCGACGCGAGGGACGACGCCGCGGCGCTCGCGGCCTTCCAGCGCTTTCGCGCCGTGTACCAGCCGCTGTCCAACTGGCGCGTCTGGGCCTTTCCGCGGAGCCGGGTCCTGATGGCGCGGATCCTGGCGCGCATGGGGCGCACCGCCGAGGCCGGGGCGGAGCTCGACCGGCTGGTCACCGAGTGGGCACACGCGGACGCCGACGCGCCGCTGCTCGGGGAGGCACGGGCATTGCGCGCGGAGCTCGAGGCCCGCCGTCCCGCGCCGCGACCGGCCACGCCGCCCGCTGCGCCCCGTTTGGGCAAGTGACGTGCTGCGCGGAGCCGTGCAGTCTGCGGCTTCAACTGAGCGTCACCGGGCGCCGCCCGGAGCGGGCGGAGGAGGTCGGGCGTGGCACTGAACAACACCGGACCGAAGGAATTCGCCGAGCTTCCCGGCTTCGTCCTGAGCCTCGCTCGGTCGGGTCAGGGGCAGGCCGCGAAGGGGGCGGTCGACGTCGTCCACCCCGTGTTCCTGTCCATCGCCAAGGAGCGCGGCGCGGCGGCGAAGGACGTGGCGCGCGGCTACGCGGACGCCCTGCGGGAGATGAAGGGCCACGTCTCGTCCGAGGCGCACGGCGCGATCGACGGCTACATCGCCGGCGTCGAGAAGGCGCTGGCGCGGAAGGCCCCGGCGCGGCCGAAGCGCCGCCGCCCGGCCGGCCGGCGCGGCACCAAGCGCAGGTGATCCTCGCCGTCGCGCGGCGCGACGCGCATTCCCGCGCGCTCCTCGCGGCGGTAGGCGCGCTGGGCGCGGAGCCGTTCGTCTTCGACCTCGGTCGCTTCCCGCGCGCCGCCGCGGTGACGCTCGGCTACGGGCCCGATCGCCCGCCCGCGGCCGAGCTGGTCGCGGGCGGCCGCGCCCTGGACCTGTCGCGCGTGCGCGCGGTCTGGTGGTGGCATCCGCGCCGGTACGGGCTGGACCCCCGCCTCGCCGAGCGGCACCGGCCCTTCGCCCTGCTCCAGGCCGACCAGGCGCTCTCGGGGCTGTGGCGGGGACTCGATGTCCTGTGGGTGAACGACCCCTGGCGCGCCGACGCGGCCCAGTGGAAGACCTGGCAGCTCCGGCTCGCGCCGCGCGCGGGCCTCCCCATCCCCCGGACCCTCGTCACCAGCAGCCCGGCGCACGCCGCCGCGTTCCTCGCCGCGCTCTGTGGCCCCCGCGGTCCGGGCGCGGTCGCGAAGTCCCTGGCGCCCGCCCGGGAGCTCTCCTTCCACACCCGCCGCCAGGGGATGCCCGGTGCGGCCGCGCTCGAGGCCGTCCGCCGCGCGCCCGTGATCCTGCAGGAGCGCGTCCCCGGCACGGACCTGCGCGCGACGGTGGTGGGGCGCCAGATCTTCGCGGCGGAGTTCGACGCGCGGGGCACCGCGGGCGAGGACGACTGGCGCCGCGCCTGGCGCGAGGTGCGCCGCAGCGCCCGCCCCGTGCGGCTCCCGCCCCGCGTGGCGCGCGCGATCCGCTCGCTGGTCGGCGCGCTCGGCCTCGAGTACGCCGCGCTCGACCTCAAGCGCCGGCCGGACGGCGAGATCGTCTTCCTGGAGGTGAACCCGGCGGGCCGGTGGCTGTTCGTCGAGGACGCGGCCGGGCTGCCCATCACGCGGGCGCTGGCGCGGCTGCTCGTCGCCGCGGACCGGTCCGGCGAGCGCGGCCGGCGGGGTGCAGGGGCCGCGAAGCGTGCAGGCAGGGGCCGGCAGCGGGGCGACGGGTAGTCTGGCGGTGGGAGGGTCGCATGCTCCCGTCAGATCCGCGTGCTACCCACGGTGGCAGTGCCCATCGCGACCAGGACCCGGACCGTCTACGCGTGCGCCGAGTGCGGCCACGCCACCCCGAAGTGGCTCGGGCAGTGCCCGTCGTGCCACCGGTGGAACACGCTGCAGGAGGAGGTGGCCGCCGCGGAGCCGAAGCGCGCCGGCCCGCGCGGCTGGACCGGCGGCGGCTCGGCGCGGCCCGTGCCGCTCCAGGAGGTCGAGGCCCGCGAGGACGAGCGGCTCCGCACCGGGATCGGCGAGCTGGACCGGGTGCTGGGTGGCGGGGTCGTCCCGGGCGCGCTCGTGCTCCTCGGCGGTGACCCGGGCATCGGCAAGTCCACCCTGCTCCTCGTCGCCCTCGATCGCGTCGCCCGGGCCCGGCCGGAGCAGCCGGTCCTCTACGTCTCCGGCGAGGAGTCGGCGCGCCAGGTGAAGCTGCGCGCCGCCCGCCTCGGCGTCTCCGCCGCGAACCTGCACTTCCTCGCGGAGACCGACGCCGTGCGCGTCCTGCAGGCGGCGGAGGCGGCCAGGCCGGCGGCGCTCGCGGTGGACTCGATTCAGACGCAGTACCTCCCGGAGCTGCAGAGCGCGCCGGGCACCGTGACGCAGATCCGCGAGGTGGCGGCCCGTCTCATGGCCTTCGCCAAGACCACCGAGACGCCCACCTTCCTGGTGGGCCACGTCACCAAGGACGGCGCCATCGCCGGGCCGCGCGTCCTGGAGCACATGGTCGACACGGTCCTCTACTTCGAGGGCGGAGGGGCACACCCCTACCGGATCCTGCGGGCGCACAAGAACCGCTTCGGCTCCGCGGCCGAGATCGGCGTCTTCGAGATGCGCGCCGGCGGGCTGGCCGAGGTGCCCAACCCCTCGGCCCTCTTCCTCGCCGAGCGGCCGGAGGACGCGCCGGGGAGCGCCGTGGCCGCGGTGCTGAACGGCACGCGCACGGTGCTGGTCGAGATCCAGGCGCTGGTCGCACCCACCGGCTACGGCACGCCGCGCCGGACCGCGCTGGGCCTCGACTCGAACCGCGTCGCGCTCCTCGCCGCGGTGCTGGAGAAGAAGGTCGGGATGGAGATCCTGTCCTGCGATCTGTTCGTGAACGTCGCGGGCGGCCTCACCCTCGACGACCCCGCCGCGGACCTCGCCACCGTCGCGGCGCTCGCGTCGAGCTTCCGCGAGCGGCCGCTGCCGGGCCGCACCCTGGTCCTCGGCGAGGTGGGCCTCGCCGGAGAGGTGCGCGCGGTCTCCCAGCCGGAGACGCGGCTCGCCGAGGCGGCGCGGCTCGGCTTCGTCCGCGCTTTCCTGCCGGCGCAGAACGCGCGCCACGCCGAGGTGCCCGCGGGGCTCGAGGTCGTCGGCGTCGAGACGGTGGCCGGGGCGCTCGACCGGCTCCTCTGAGCAGGCGGGGCGCTCGGCCCTTCCGTTACGAGCACAGCTGCCCCAGAGCGCAGCTCCGTCCCGAGGGCAGCGCGGCCGCTGGGCGTCGCGATGGCGAGGGGATGGGCCGTACGCCCCCGCAGAGCCGGTGCGCCGGTCACCGCCCGGGGGCAAGCTCAGGGCGCGAGCCACCACAAGGAGACGAACGTGAAAGGCGACCCCAAGGTGATCGACCTCCTGAACGAGGTCCTGACCGGCGAGCTGACGGGCGTGAACCAGTACTTCCTCCACGCGCGCATCTGCGAGAACTGGGGTTACCAGCGGCTCTGGAAGAAGATCCGCGCCGAGTCGATCGAGGAGATGAAGCACGCCGACGAGCTGATCGAGCGGATCCTCTACCTGGAGGGCCTGCCCAACCTGACGCGGCTCGGGAAGATCAACGTCGGCAAGGACGTGCCGGAGCAGCTCCGGCTCGATCTCGAGGTGGAGAAGGCCGCCCTCGCGCTCCTGAACCGCGGGATCGAGCTGTGCCGCAAGGCGGGCGACGCGGGATCGGCGGAGCTGCTCGAGGACCTCCTCGTGGACGAGGACGAGCACGCGAACTGGCTGGAGGGGCAGCTCTCCGCCATCCAGCAGGTGGGCGTGCAGCAGTACCTGGCGCAGCAGCTCAACGAGGACGAGTAGCCGCGCGGGTGGGCGGGCGCGGCTCTACGCCGCCTGCACCGCCCGCCGCCACCGGGCGAGGTGCGCCTCGCGCTCCACCGGCTTCATCCTCGGCTCGAAGCGCTTGCTCACCTTCCAGCTCCGCCGGATCTCCTCCCGGTCCTTCCAGACGCCCGTGGCGAGGCCGGCCAGGAACGCCGCGCCGAAGGCCGTGGTCTCGACCATGCGCGGCCGCTCCACCGGCACGTCGAGCAGGTCCGCCTGGAACTGCATGAGCAGGTCGTTCTGGCTCGCGCCGCCGTCCACCTTGAAGGTCGGGAAGGGCTTGCCCGCCTCGGCCCGCATCGCCTCGGCGAGGTCGAAGATGAGGAAGGCGATGCCCTCCAATGTGGCGCGCGCCAGGTGCGCCGCCGTGGTGCCGCGATCGATGCCGCGCACCAGCCCCCGGGCCTCCGGCCGCCAGTGCGGCGCGCCCAGGCCCGCCAGGGCGGGCACGAAGACGAGGTCCCCGGAGTCCTTCACCTCCCGGGCGAGCGCCTCCACGTCGGCCGCCTTCTTGATGATGCCCAGTCCGTCCCGCAGCCACTGCACCGCCGCGCCGGCGATGAACGACGACCCCTCCAGCGCGTAGGCCACCTCGCCGCCCACCTTCCACGCCACCGTGGTGAGGAGCCCGCGCGACGAGAAGACCGGGTCCGCGCCGGTGTTCTGGAGGAGGAAGGCGCCGGTCCCGTAGGTGCACTTCGCCTCGCCCGGCTCGAAGCACGCCTGGCCGAAGAGCGCCGCCTGCTGGTCGCCGGCCATGCCTGCAACGGGGATCCCGTCGGGGAGGACCTTCACGCCCTTGGTCACCCCGTAGACCTCCGAGGACGACCGGATCTCCGGCAGGACGCTCCTCGGCACGTCGAAGAGGTCGAGCAGCTCCCCGTCCCACGCGCGCGTGCGCAGGTCCATGAGCAGCGTCCGGCTCGCGTTCGAGACGTCCGTGACGTGGGCCGCGCCGCCGGTGAGCCGCCACACCAGCAGGCTGTCGATGGTTCCGAAGGCGAGCTCACCCGCCGCGGCCCTGCCCCGCCCGCCCCGGACGTTGTCGAGGAGCCAGCGGACCTTGGTCGCGGAGAAGTAGGGGTCGATGACCAGCCCGGTCTTCTCCCGGACCCGGGGCTCGTGCCCGGCAGCCTTGAGCGTCGCGCAGGCCTCGGTGGTGCGCCGGTCCTGCCAGACGATGGCGTGGTGGATGGGCCTTCCCGAGCGCCGCTCCCAGAGCGCGGTGGTCTCGCGCTGGTTGGTGATGCCGATGGCGGCCACCTCGCGCCCGGAGATCCCCGCCTCGCGGAGCGCGCGCTGGACCGTGGCGAGCGTCGACCCCCAGATGTCCTCGACGTCGTGCTCCACCCAGCCCGGCTTCGGGAAGATCTGCCGGAACTCCTGGTTCACCTTGGCCCTGACGGACAGCCGCCTGTCGAGCACGAGCACGGTCGTGCCGGTCGTGCCCTGGTCGATCGCCAGCACGTATGACGCCATCCCCTCACCTCCGCCTGGTCGAGCGGCCCTTGCGTGGCTTTCCCTTCTTCCCGGACGGGCGCCCGCCGCCCGCGCCCGGCGCCTCGCGCGCACGGTGCCGGGAAGGGCGCGGGCCACGGCGGGCCGGGACCGCGCGGGCGGCGCCGGGAAGCGGGATCGCCTCCAGGAACCCGAGGGTCTCGTCCGCCACCGCCTCGCGCTCGACGTCCACGCCGACGAGGTGCCAGCTCTCCGGCAGCACGATCATGCGCGCGGGCCCGCTCCCGATCCGGCGCGCCAGGCGCCGCGCCCCGGCCACCGTGACGGTGTGGTCGTGCGCGCCCATGATCACCAGGGCGGGCGCGGCGACGCCGGGCAGCTGCCGGTCGACGTGCTGCTGGAGCGACGCCAGCTCGGCGATGGCGCCGAGCGGCATGCCGGTGAGGCACGGGTTCCGCCGCCGCGCGTCCTCGTCGCGCACGTCCGACCCGGCGCCCTTCGGGATGACGACGTCGCGAACCGGGCCAAGGCCGCCGAGGAAGGCGCCGAGCTTGCCCGGGAGCTGCAGCTCGAGCGCGGGGGCGAGCAGCACCAGCCCGTCCACCCGCTCCGGGTGGTCGTGCGCGAGCGCGCAGGCGATCAGCGCGCCCATCGAGCAGCCCACCACGAAGGTGCGGCGCGCGCCCTCCAGCCGCTGCAGCTCCCGCCACGCCTGCGCCGTCCAGTCGGTCCACGGCACGCCCACCAGGTCCGAGGGCGCACCGCCGTGGCCTGCGAGGAGCGGTGCGAGGCAGCGCATCCCGGCAGCGTTCAGCCTCTCGGCCACGGGCTGGATCTCGAACGTCGATCCGGTCAGGCCGTGGAGGAGCAGGACCGCGTCGGGGCCGCCGGGGAGCTCGAAGGCGCGGCCGTGGGCGATGGGGCTCCGGTCCACCCAAGACCCCTACCCCTCATCGGAGCGTGCCGCAATCTTCCGGTGCGGGAGGACCCGATCTAGGCTCGCCGCATGTCCGACAAGCCCGCCGCGCCGCCGCCGCCGCACACCATCCAGCTCCAGATCGACCTCGACCCTGCCGTCGCCAACGGCGTCTTCGTCAACATGGCGATGGTGAACCACACCGAGACCGAGTTCACCCTGGACCTGCTCTACGTCCAGCCGCAGGCGCCCCGGGCGACCGTCCGCGCGCGGGCCATCACCACGCCCAAGCACATGAAGCGGCTCCTCCTGGCGCTCCAGGACAACGTCGCGAAGTGGGAGTCGCGGTTCGGCCGGATCGAGCTCGGGGATCAGCTCCAGTTCCCGACGGGGATCGCGAACTAGCGGCGCGGTCGCGCGGCGGACGCTGGTCCGCCGCTGAACCTCCGTTTCGCGGAGCGTTCGAGTCGATCCGGGGAGTTGGCGCGGCACGCGCCCTGCTGTCTCCCGGAGCGCGCGCAGGTGCGCGTCCGGGAGACGACATGAGCGACACGAACGACAGGAGCGGCGAGCGCCGGCTGGCGGTCTTCGCCATCAACGAGAACAAGGAGCCGGGAAAGCCGGCGCGCTGGACCAAGATCGGCGTCGCGTTCACCAACCGCGACGACAGCATCACCCTGCTCCTCAACGCCCTGCCCATCGGCACGGCCAAGCTCCAGATTCGCGAGCAGCGCGACGACGAGCGGTGGGGCGCGAACGGGGCGAGCGGCCTGCGCCCGCCGCCGGCCGGGGAGGAGGCGCTGCCGTGAACCGGCGCAGGAGGGCGGCGGCGCTCGCGCTCGCGGCTGTCGCCCTGGCGATGTCTTCGCCGGCCCTCGCCAAGCAGCCGATGGGGCCGACCGAGCGCGTCGACGTGAACCGGGCGACCGTCGCCGAGCTGATGCGGCTCCCCGGAGTCGGCGCCAAGCGCGCCCAGGCGATCGTCGTCCAGCGTGCGCGGCGTCCGTTCCAGCGCCCGGAGGATCTACTCGGCGTGAAGGGCATCCGCCCCGGATGGCTCTCCAGGGTCCGGGCGCACCTCACCACCGGCGCCGCGGCCGCCCGGGGTGACGACTCCACGGGCTGGGGGGACGCGGCGAGGCGATGAGCGATGAACTCCAAGGGGTTTCGCCGCACGCCCCGCCTCGGGGCGACGCCGCGCTTGACGGGCGGCGCGCGCCTGCGCTACTCGCTCGTCTCGCAGCACGGCTCGGAGGAACAGGGAAGCCGGTCCAAGTCCGGCGCGGTCCCGCCACTGTAGCCGGGGTCAACGACGCCTTCGGTCGTCACCACTGCCGCGGAAGCTCGCGGTGGGAAGGTGGAAGGCGCGGCGCGGGGAAGCTCCCGCGGCCCCGGAAGCCAGGAGACCTCCCTTCGAGCCCGGCCGCGAATGGTTCGCGGCCTGCTGGTCACACGGGTCCGAAGGAGACCCTGGGACTTGAGCCCACATCCTCCGGTGCGCAGGGGCGCGTCCGCCCCCGCAGTCGCCTTCGCGTTCTACGCAGCCGTCGCGGCAGCGTTCCCCACGCCAGCGCGGGGTGGCGAGGGCGCGGCGACCGGTGCGGCGGCGCAGCTCGCGGCGCCCGCCACCGGAGGACCGCAGCCACCCGCACCGGAGGTGGAGCTCCCCGAGGTCGTGGTCCAGCTCCCCAGGACGCGACCGGCGGAGGACCCGACCGCCGCGTCGTCGCTGGTCTCCGCGGACGCCTTCGCCGGCGAGGCGAAGGGCGCGGCCGAGATGGTGGCCACCGCACCGGGCGTCGCCGTCCACGAGCAGGGCGGGCCGGGGCAGATCGCGACGGTCTCCGTCCGCGGCTCGACCTCCGACGGCGTCCTCGTGCTGCTCGACGGGCTGCCGCTCAACACGGCGGCAGGAGGCGGAGTGGACCTCTCCTCGATCCCGCGCGCGTGGATCTCGCGGATCGAGGTGGTGCGCGGGCCGGAGGGTGCGCGCTACGGTGCCGGGGCGCTGGGCGGCGTGGTGAACGTGGTGACGCGCACGCCGGAGCCTGGGTCGTGGTCCGCCTCGGCGACCGGTGGCTCGTTCGGCACCTGGAGCGCTGCGGCCGACGGCGCCGCGCGCGCCGGTCCGTGGACGGCAACTGCGGCGGCGGGCGCCGACGGGACCGACGGCCGCTTCCCGTACCTCAGAGCGGCGTTCCTGCCCGGGACGGCGCCCACTCCCCTCGTGCGGGAGAACGACGCCGCCTGGCGCGCCGGCGTCCTCTCCCGGGCAGGCCGCGACGTCGGGGCGGCGAGGCTCGACCTGCTCCTCCAGCTCTCCGCCGGACACCGCCAGCTTCCGGGCCTGCCGCCACCGCCGGGTGCCGAGAACGCGCCGCCGCCCGCCGACTGGATGTCGGACGCCCGGGCGCTCGCGGTGGCGCGGCTGGCCGGCCCGGCACCCTGGGGCTCCGGCGTGCTCTCGGGACGGCTGCACCTCCGCCTCGACCGGCTCGACACCTTCGTGGCCGCCGCCGGGTCCGTCCCGACGCGCCAGCGCGGGGACGCCGCCGGGGCCGCGATCGAGGTGAGGCAGCCGCATGCGCTCGGCTTCCTTCGCGCCGGCGCGGAGGGGGGCGCGGAGCGCCTCGACTCCACCGCGCTCGACGGGACGCGCGCGCGTGCCACGGCGGCGGGGTGGCTCGCGGAGGACGTGCTCGTCGCCGGCCGCGTCCGGCTCGCGCCTGCGGTCCGCGTCGAGGCGGCGGCGCCGTTCGCCGGCTGGTCGGCCTCGCTCGGCGCGACGGCCGACCTCGGCGCCGGCCTCGAGGCGCGGGCGACCGCGGCGCGCACCTTCCGGCCGCCGAGCCTCTCCGAGCTCTGGCTCGATCAGGGACCGGTGGTCGGAAACCCGGCGCTGCGGCCCGAGCAGGCCGCGGGCGGCGACGCGGGGCTCGCGGCGCGCGGCGCGGCGGGCTTCGCCGCAGCGACCGCGTACGCGCTCCTCTACGACGACCTCGTCTACTACCAGCCGGCGAGCTTCGGCCGGTTCCAGCCGCAGAACGTGGGGCGGGTCCTGGTGCGCGGCGTCGAGGTGGAGGCCGCGGCGGCGCGCTGGCGCGAGGCGGCCGGCCTCTCGGCGCAGGCGGCCTACACGCTGCTCGCGAGCGAGGTCCTGCGCGGCGCCCCCGGCGAGCTGGGCAAGGAGGTGCCCCGGCGCGCGCGGCACCGGCTCTACGCCCGCGCGTCGGTCGCGCCCGGGCCGCTCGAGGTGCACGTCGAGTCCCAGTACGTCGGCCGCATGTGGAACGACGCGCGGAACCTGTCCGCCATACCCGCCATGCTCGTCTGGAACGGCGGCGCCTCCGTCCGGCTCTCGCGCTCGCCCTTCCTCCGGGTCCACCTCGAGGTCCGGAACCTCGCCGACGACCGCACCTTCGTCGACCCCTTCGGTTACCCGCTGCCCGGGCGGATGGTGCTCGTCACCCTCCGCGCGGCCGACCGTGAAACGGAGTCCCTGCCATGACCCTGCGGCGCCTGCTCCTCGTCCTCGTTCCCCTGCTCTCCCTCGCCTGCAAGAAGGACCTCGTCTGCCCGCGCGGCGAGGTGGACTGCGGCGGCCGCTGCGTCCCGCTCGCCTCCGACGCCGCCAACTGCGGCGCCTGCGGGCACGCCTGCGGCCCTCGCGCCTACTGTGGCGCCGGCGCCTGCGCCTGCGAGGCCGGGGCCACCGGCTGCGGCGGCGTCTGCACCGACCTCGCCAGCGACCCGCGCAGCTGCGGCGCCTGCGGGAGCCCGTGCGACGCGGCCCTGGTCTGCAGCGCGTCCACGTGCCAGGGAGCCTGCGCGGCGGGGCTGACGGACTGCGCCCGCGCCTGCGTGGACGTCGCGGTGGACTCGGCGAACTGCGGCGCCTGCGGCCGGTCCTGCGGCCCGGGCGAGCGCTGCCAGGCCGGCGCGTGCCAGGCCCTCTACGCCGCCTGCTTCAACACCAACGAGATCGCCCGCGTCACGGCGTCGCTCGCGCACGCCGCCTCCATCTCGGCGGGCGACGGTCCGCTGGCGCTGGCGCTGGGGGGCGACGTGATCTACACGGTGAACACCGGCTTCGGCGCGACGTCCGCCGGGATCCCCAGCGTCGCCGCCTACGCGACCGACGGCGGGAACGCCGGCTTCGAGGTGACCTTCCCGGCCTACGAGGACCTCGAGTCCCTGCGCGCCTGGCGCGACGTGCTGCTCGTGTCGGACGCCACGGCGAACGCGGTGCTCGTCTTCGACCCTGCGGTGCAGGACGTGGTCGGGGCCGTGGCGCTGGCGACCGGCACCGACTCCTATCCGAACCCTCACGGCATCGCCGTGGTGGGGGACGTCGCCTACGTGGCCCTCGCGGGGTCCGACCAGCTGGCGGGGGGCCAGCAGGTCGCGATCATCGACTTCTCCAGCGTGGACGCCTGCCGGGATCCGTCGTCGCCGGCCTGCGCGGACTCGAGCACCTGCGACGCCGGCCGGAGCTGCGTCCGTGGCCGCTGCCAGATCCCGTGCGGCACGGTCACGGGCCGCGTCGATCTCGCGTCCGCCGCGGACGCGGGCGGGAAGCCGTTCCCCTGGAACGTGCTCGCGGCAGGCGACAAGGCCTACGTGACGCTCGGCAACATGACGCCCGGGGACTGGACGAAGAAGATCTACCGGGCGCCTGCGGGCCACGGGAAGCTCGCTGTCCTCCAGGGCGGCGCGCTCGCGTCGCCCACCTCGATCGTCGATCTCGGCGCGGGCTGCGCCAACGCCGACGCGATCACGGCGAACGGCGACACGCTCTGGGTCTCCTGCTCCTGGGAGGGGACGCCGGCCGTCGTTCCGGTGGACGTCTCCGGCGCGGCGCCGGTGGTCGGCGCGCCGCTCGACCTCTCGGCCGTGCCGGGGTCCGCCCCGCACGGGATCGCGCCGGCGCCGCACGGGTTCACGCCCGCGGCGCTCACCTTCTGCGGAGGGGCCGCGTACGTCGGCGACCTGTGGAGCGGGCGCGTGGCGCGGGTGGACGCGGCGGGTGCGATCACCGCGACCGCCGAGGTCTGCCCCGCCAACGCGAGCGGCGACGCGGTCGTGGCGGACCTCGCCTGTTCCTGGTAGCCCTCCCCTCCATGCGGCTCGTCGCGCTCCTCGCCCTCGCCGCCACCGCGGCCGTCCCGGCGCCGGAGGTCGGTCGCGT
>DATIWK010000049.1:0-12250 GCA_035519395.1 Anaeromyxobacteraceae bacterium
CGGGCGGACCGCTCGTGGACACGGTGCTCGCCTCGGTCCCGGGCCGCGCCTCGCTGGAGGAGCGGCTCGCCTCGACCGAGGCGGCGCTCGCCGCCGCGCGCGTGGAGGCGGACCAGCTCGAGCTCTCCGCCGCGCTCGCCGCGCTCCACGAGGAGCTGGACCACTTCGAGGAGCACTTCGGGCGCCGCCGCGCCGAGCGGATCCTGGGCGGGCTCGGCTTCTCCGCCTCCGACCTCTCCCGCGACGCCGGGACGCTCTCGGGCGGCTGGAAGATGCGCGCGGCGCTGGCGGGGCTCCTGCTCCAGGACCCGGACCTGCTCCTCCTCGACGAGCCCACCAACCACCTCGACGTCCCGACGCTGGAGTGGTTCGACGCCTTCCTGCGGGCGACGGGCAAGGCGCTCCTGCTCGTGTCGCACGACCGCGAGTTCCTGAACCGGCAGGTGGACCGGATCCTGGCGCTCGAGCCGGAGGGGCTGCGCGGCTACGTCGGGAACTACGACGACTACCGGTCCCGGCGGTCGGAGGAGGAGGAGCAGCTCGAGGCGCAGGCCCGCCGGCAGGAGGCCCGGCGCGCCGAGCTGCAGGGCTTCATCGACCGCTTCGGCGCCAAGGCCACCAAGGCGCGCCAGGCACAGTCGCGGCAGAAGCTCCTCGACCGGATGGAGGAGGTGCAGGTCCACGAGGCCCGCGCCACGCTCCGCTTCCAGTTCCCCGACGCCCCCCGCTCGGGCAAGGAGGTGCTGCGGCTGGCGGGCGTGGCGAAGTCGTTCGGGCCACGCGTCGTCTACCGCGGCCTCGACGCGCAGGTGCTCCGCGGGGAGCGGGTGGGCGTCATCGGCGCGAACGGCGCGGGCAAGTCCACGCTCCTCCGGCTCGCGGCCGGGGAGGCGCGGCCCGACGCGGGCGAGGTGCGCCTCGGCCACTCCGTGGTGGCGGGGTACTACGCGCAGCACCACTTCGAGCGGGCGGAGCACGGCGAGGCGGCCGGCGCCGCCCGCACCTTCGGCACGCTCGACCCGGATCGGACCATCCTCGACACGCTCTGGGACCTGGTGCCCGATCGCGGCGAGGCGTACCTGCGCGGCGTGGCGGGCGCGTTCCTCTTCTCCGGCGACGACGCGGACAAGAAGGTGGGCGTCCTGTCGGGCGGCGAGCGCGCGCGCGTGGCCCTGGCGAAGCTCCTGCTCGTCCCCTCGAACCTCCTCGTCCTCGACGAGCCCACCAACCACCTCGACCTCGACTCCTCGGAGGCGCTCATCGACGCGCTCGCCGCCTACGGCGGGACCATCCTGTTCGTCTCGCACGACCGGTCGTTCCTGAACCGGCTCGCGACGGTGATCTGGGAGGTGCGGGACGGAACGGTCCTGCCGTTCCCCGGGAACCTCGACGACTGGCTCTACCACCGGCGCCAGGTCGAGGCGGCCGAGACCGCCGGAGGGCCGGCGCCGGAGGACGGCGCCGCGGGGGGCGACGCGCGGGCAGGGACGGACCGGGGACGGCGCCGGGCCGAGGCCGAGGCGCGCAACGCCCGCTACCGGGCCGAGAAGCCGCTGCGCGACGAGATCGCCGCGCTGGAGGAGCGGATCGACGCGCTCGAGCGCGACGAGCGCGAGGCGACGGCCCTGCTCTCGGATGCGGCGGTGTACCAGGACTTCGCCAGGGCGAAGCCCGTGATCGAGCGGCAGCGCGCCGCGAAGGACGAGCTGGTGCGGCTCTACGCGGCGTGGGAGGCCGCCCAGCAGCGGCTCGCGGCGCTGTAGCGTCGTCCTGGGGTGTGCAGGCACCCCAGCCCCCCGAGGCTCGCTCCGCGACGCTGGCTACGTCGCGGCCTTGAGCGCCGAGTCGTAGTCGGGCTCCTGCCCGATCTCGGGCACGAGCTGGCGGTGGGTCACCTTGTCGTTCTCGTCGATGACCACGACCGCCCGCGCGGTGATCCCCTGGAGCGGGCCGTCCTGGAGGAGGACGCCGTAGTCCTTGGCGAAGCTCTTGTCGCGCATCATCGAGAGCGGCACCACGTTCTGGAGCCCCTCGGTGGTGCAGAACCGCTTCGAGGCGAAGGGCAGGTCGGCCGACACGACCAGCACCACCGTGTTCTTCAGCTTGCCCGCCCGCTCGTTGAACTTGCGCGTCGAGGTGGCGCAGGTGGGCGTGTCGAGGCTCGGGACGATGTTGAGGACCTTCCGCTTGCCCTTGTAGTCGGCGAGCGTGACGTCCTTGAGATCGCCGCCGGTCAGCTTGAACGCCGGCGCGGTCGCGCCGACCGCCGGAAGCTCGCCGTTGGTGTGGATGGGGTTGCCCTTCAGCGTGACGGTGGCCATCGGTCGACTCTCCTGTCGCGGGCGCGGCGCGCCCGGAGCGAAGCGGTGGATCGGGGCAGAAGACCGGACCCCTCCGGCCCGGCCCGGCTCCCTCCGGCGCGAAGTGTAACGTCCGGCGGTCCAGGCCGCTCGCCCGGACCACCAGCCGTCCATCCCGAGAGGGGCGTCCCGCCGCGGTGCCGAAACCTGGCGGCCGGGTCCGGGTTCATGCGAGCGCCAGAGGAGGAGCCGCCATGAGCCCCATTCGTCTCTCGATGTTCGCCGTCACCGCCCTCGCCCTCGCCGCCTGCGGCGGCAGCTCGCGCGAGGACGCGTTCCGAGACGCCGCGCCGTCCGCGGCCGCGCTGTCCATCGACGTCGACGCCGGAGCCGCCGCGACGACGGCGGCGCCGTCTGCGGCCGCCGCCCTGCCGCTGCCCGGCTGCCACCCGTTCCTCTTCGCCCGGACCGAGGCCGTCGCCCGCCGCCTGAACCGGCACTTCGCCTACGCCCTCGGCCGCATCGAGCACGTCATCGCCACCCACCCCGCCCTCGCCTCCGGCGATCAGCTCGTCTGGACCGAGACGCGCGACGGCCTCGACGTCCGCTTCACCATGACCCGCTCCGGCGACGTCTTCACCTGGATGCTCGAGCTGCGCCCCGCCGGCGCGCCCGACACGGCCTGGGTCACCGTCTTCTCGGGCGACGTCGACCGGAGCGGCGCGACCGGACCGCACCAGGGCGCCGGCGCGCTGGCCCTCGACCTCGACGCGCTCCACGCCGTCGTCCCCGCCCTGGATGTGGCGGGCACGCTCCACGCGACCTTCACCCTCACCGCCGCGAAGCGGCTCGTCGCCATCTCCGCGGGCGGGGTGAAGTGGGATCCCGACACGGACGGAGACCTCGCGCGCATCGCGCCGCTCGACGCCACCTACACGTACCTCCGCGAGCCCGGCGTCGGCGGAAGCCTCGTGCTCCAGGATTCGATGGTCTTCGGCTGCCCGTCCAACCCGGCGCTCGCCCCGGCCGACGCGACGCTCGTCTCGCGCTGGTACCGGACCTCGTCGGGCGACGTCCACGGCCGCAGCGATGCGCAGGCGACCGGCGGACAGATTCCGGCGGGCGACGTGTGGATGGGCGTGACCTGCCACGCGCGCACCGCCGATCCGGCGTCGGCGCCCGCCGAGTTCTACTGGCTGGTGAAGGAGGAGGACTCGACCGGCGCGACCGTCCAGTCCTGGGAGGTCCAGCCGGGTGCGGCTGCCTGCGACGCCGCGTTCGGACCGGTGCCCTCGCCGTCGGGCAACGCGACCGACTTCGACTTCGCCTCGATCGCCACCCCGTATCCGTTCCCCGGGATGTTCTGAGGTCGTCCGGAGGACGCAGGGCGGCGCCCGGGTGTGGCCGGGCGCTGCCCGTCTTCTCCTGCGCCGGTCGCCCTCCGCGGGCGCGCCACCGGCCGGGCTACCGCAGCAGCGCCAGCGCCAGCGACACCAGCCCCGCCGCGCCCACCGCGAGCGACCCGAGCCACACCGGCCGGATGCGGGTCAGGGCGGCGACCGCACCCAGCGCGATCGCCACCTGGAAGAAGGCCACCGCCGACGCGTACCGGTGGTGGGCGTGGAGGAGGTGCTCCGCCTCGACCTCCTTCTCGTCGCGCAGCTTCTCCTTCTCGCGCGCCGCCTCCTGGATCTTCTCCTGCTCCTCGCCGTAGCGCCGCGCCTTCTCGGCGGTCTCCGGCGGCGCCTCCTTCCCGGCGGCGAGCCACGCCGCGCGGATCGTCTCCTGCACCGCGGCCTTGACGCCCTTGGCCTGGTAGTAGGCCCACTGGTCCGACGACTCCGCCTGGAGGCGGGTCGCCTCGGTCTTGAGCACCACCGCCTCGTTGACGGTCGCCCCGGCGCGGAGCGCGGCGATCGCCGCGAGCGCCGCCAGGAACGCGGTGGTGAGTGCGATGGCCCGCAGGAACCTGCCGCCCTCGTGCTCCAGCTCCTCGTGGATCGCCTCGTGCAGCCGCTCGGTCTCGACCTCGGGTCCTTCGGGCATGGCCCCTCCCTGACGCGGGAGCGCGAGGATCGCCGGGATGCGCGGCGCCGGCAAGGGTCCCGGCGCGGCGGCCTAGGCGGCCTCGAGCGACGCGAGCAGCGGCGAGGGCGTCCCCACCGCCGCGATCCAGAGCTGGTGCGCCGCCCGCGTCACGGCGACGTGGAGCCGGCGCCGCGCCTCGTCGCCGTCCGGGTAGGCGCGCGCCGAGGCGTCCGGCACCACCACGTAGTCGAACTCGAGCCCCTTCACGCTCGCCACGTCCGTCACGTCGACACCCGGCCGGAAGGTGAAGCGTCCGTCGAGCGCCAGCCGCGCCTCCGGGAGATCGGCGAGCAGCCGGTGGAAGGTGCGCGCAGTCTCGGGCGCGGCGGTGATGACCCCCACCGACGCCGAGGGTTCGCGGTCGAGGAGGTCGCGGAGCGCCCCCACCAGGAAGAGCTGCGCGTGCGCCTCGCCCGGGAAGTCGAAGCGGGACACGGGCACCCCCTCCCGGCCGGCGCCGGGTCGCGCCTCGGGCGCGAGCGGCCCGAGGACGGCGTGCGCCAGCTCGGCGATGGGCCGAGGACACCGGTAGGTGGTCTCCAGCCGGCAGGTGGGCGCGCCGGCGACCCCGAGCGCCTCGAGCGCCTGCGGCCACCCGGCGTACGAAGAGAAGGTCTGCTGCGCCTCGTCGCCGGCCAGGGTGACGCTGCGGCCGCCGCCCAGGTGTCGCCCGAGGGCGAACAGCTCGAAGAGCGACACGTCCTCCCCCTCGTCCACGACCAGGTGCGCGAGGCGGGCCCGGGCCGGCCCACCGCGCAGCGCCGCCAGGAAGAGCAGGACGGGCAGGTCCTCCGCGTCGAGCGTCCCCGCCAGCGACTCCGGCGTGTCCTCCTCGATGGGCCGGCCGTCGAGGGTCTGGCGGGCGTCGGGGTCGATGCCCGCGTACAGCTCCTCGGGAAGCGGCGCGAGCTGCAGCCGGGTGTGGCGCAGCGTCTCCTCCACCGCGGTGGTGGGCAGGTCGCCCGCCGCCGCCCGCACCACGCCCTCCAGGAAGCCGCGGTCGGACCAGTGCTCCGAGAGCTCGCGCCGGAGCCGCGGGAACGCCGGCGTTCCGCCGCCGGCGAGGCGGGGACGCCGGCGCAGGGTCTCGTAGAGCGCCGGATGGCGCTTCAGGCGCGAGACGAGCGGCGGGGTCTCGGCCGTCAGGCGTGGCGGCGGCACGCCGAACGCGCCCTGGAACGCGCCCCGCGCCCAGGCGTCCAGGGTCCGCACCGAGACCTTCTCCAGGCCGAGCGGCTCGAGCAGCCGCGCCGCGAGCCGCGCCAGGCCGATCTCGGGCACCACCACCTGCATCCGCGAGGGCGGGAAGCGGCGTGGATCCTCGAAGGCGATGCGCGCCAGCCGGTGCAGCGCGACGGTGGTCTTCCCGCTCCCGGCGCTGCCCAGGACGAGGAGCGGCTCCGGCGCCGGCGCCGCCACCGCCTGGTACTGCTGCCGGTCGAGCAGGGCCGTCACCTCGGGCGTCGCCGGTCGTCCCCGCGCGCCGGCACCGACGCCCAGCGCGCCGGGGCGGGCCGCGGTGCCCGCCCCGCCCCCCAGGGCCACCCCCTGGCGCGTGCTGCGCCAGGCGCCGCCGGGGTCGCGCACCACCGTCACGCCGTTCGCGGCGACGCGGGTGAGCACGCCGCGCTCGATCACCACCACCCGCCGCGCCTCCACCACGCCCGCGGAGAGGCGCCCGGGGAGCGGCTCCTCGAAGTCCTCGCCCTCGACGTAGCGGTAGAACAGCGCCGCCACCGGCGCCAGCCGCCAGTCCACCACGCGCACGCCCGCCGAGCGCTCCACGAACGTGGCGCGGCCCAGGCAGTAGTCGCGGGTGGCGCCGCCCTCGCGGACGCGAAGGTGGGCGAAGTACGGGACCGACGGATCGGGGAGCGCCTCGGCGCGCGAGCGCTCCATCACCGCCCGCACCAGCCCCATCTCCTGGAAGACGGTGGGGAGGTCCTTGGACGTCGACTCGAGCGCCTCGTCCCGCAGCTCGCGGAGCCGCCCGACGAGGTCGCCGTCGCCGCGCGAGGCGCGACGCGCCGCGAGGGCGGCGTGGACGCGGGCGAGGAGGTCCTCCTCCTCCCGGACCAGCGCGCGCTCCTCGGGTGCGAGGGCCGCGAGGGCGGCCTCGCCGGAGCCGAGGGTGGCGTGCGCCTCTGGGTGGCGGTTGCGCAAGAGGAACACTCTAGCCGCGCTCCGGCGGGCGCGCACGTCGGGCGGGTCCGGGGCCACGCCTCGAGCACGGCGCGACCCGCCGGCGCGTTTTGCGGGCGGCTGCACCCGCGCCGCGCTACGAGCCAGGGCGCGGACCGCCGGGTCACGGCGGCGGCTCGCCGGGCGCGGCCCGGACCGCCCGGGTCGCGCCCGGGTCGTGGTTTCGCCGGGGGGCGTTCCGCCCCGCCGAGCCGGCTGATCGCTCCGGGCCGGGCCTTGCCCCGAGGCGCTCCCGCAGCCCCGGTGCTAAGGTTCTCGCGTGCGCCGCGCTCCCCACTCCGCCGATCCCCGGCTCGCCCGCGCCATCGCGGAGCGCGTGGTGCGCGGACCCGGCGGCGAGGAGCGGCTCGACGCGGTGGCGGTGGAGGAGCCGCTCGAGATCCGGGTGGACGGCGAGGCGGTGGCGACGACCATGCGCACCCCCGGCGCGGACGCCGACCTGGCGCTCGGGTTCCTCCTGGCCGAGGGGATCGTGGCGGGCGCGGCGGACGTGGGCGCCATCGCGCACTGCGGACGCCCGGGCGACGAGGGATACGGGAACGTCATCGACGTGTCCTCGGCTGCGGGCGTGCGGCTCGATCCCGAGCGCGTGCTGGATGGGACGCGCCGCGTTCCGGGCACGAGCGCCTGCGGCGTCTGCGGGCGGCGCACCATCGACGGCCTCCTCTCGCGCACGCCGAGGCTCGATTCGACGCGTCGCGTCGCGCGCTCGCTCGTGCCGCAGGCGATCGAGGCGCTGCGCGGCGTGCAGCCCGTGTTCGCCGCGACGGGCGGCCTCCACGCGGCGGCGCTCCTCGGCGATGGGGGCGCGCTGCTCGCCTCCGCCGAGGACATCGGCCGTCACAACGCGGTCGACAAGGTGGTCGGCGCCGTGGCGCGGCTCGGCCTGGTGGGCGCGGGAGCGCCGGCCGGGGGGCCGATCATCCTGGCGGTGAGCGGCCGCGCCGGGTTCGAGATCGTGCAGAAGGCCGCCGCCGCAGGCGTGCCGGTGGTGGCGAGCGTCTCCGCGCCGAGCTCGCTCGCCGTCGACGTCGCCGAGGCCGCCGGCATCGCGCTCTGCGGGTTCGTCCGCGGCGCTGCCTTCAACGTCTACGCGCACGCATGGCGCCTCGATCCGGCCGCGCCCGGTCCCGCCTCCTGATTCGTCCGAGCGCAGCTCGCGCCGGGGCGGCCCCGTCCCTCGTCGCTCCGCGCAGTGCGTGGGGATCGTTCCCGACGCCCGAAACCGTCGCGAGCACCCGGAACCGCTGCAGGGGGCTCCGCCGGCACTCGCGCTGCAGTCGCTGCCTGGCCGGACTCCTTGCTGCACCGGCCGAAGTGGAGGCGGCAAGCCCTCGCATGCGCTCCGCTCCTCGGGCAGGGCCGCTCCCGGCGCTCTGAGCGCTCGACGTCCACCGCGAGCCCGACCGCGACCTCGACCCCTGTCCGAATGGCCCCTCGGAAACCTGGGCCCTGTCGGGGTTCGGGCCCATTCACCCCACCTTCTTCCTGCCCGTCCGGGGGCCGGTGGCGCTGGCCTGATGGCCCTCGCAGGGACGCTGGCGCTCCGGTTCGGGATCGCCGCCGCCGAGCGCCGTGATCTCGCCACCTTCGAGTAGCAACGCGCGGGGCGCAGCGCCGCCGAGCCGGTTAAGAAGCTCGCCGCGCCTGTGCCGTGCCCTGCGCTCCACGGGGCCGGCGAAGCCGGGAAGGAGTCGGCCGTTCTTGGACCTTCGCCCTGAACCCCTCCGCGACGCGCAGGGCCGCACCATCGCCTACGTGCGGCTCTCGCTCACCGACCGCTGCAACTTCCGGTGCGGGTATTGCTCCGCCGCCGAGAACGAGGCCCCCGAGCACCTGCTCACCTTCCAGGAGATCGCGCGGCTCCTCGGGCTCCTGGCCCGCGCCGGCGTCCGGAGGGTACGCCTCACCGGCGGGGAGCCGACGCTCCGCAAGGACGTGGTCGCCATCGCCGCGGCGGCGCGCGCGACCCCCGGAGTGGAGGAGGTCGCGCTCTCCACCAACGGGCACCGGCTGAGGGAGCTGGCAATGCCGCTCCGCGATGCCGGCGTCGAGTCGCTGAACGTCTCGCTCGACACGCTGCGCCAGGACCGCCTCCTGGCGGTGAGCGGGCGGGGCGCGCGGCTCGAGGAGGTGCTCGGGGGGATCGAGGCCGCGGCCGCCGCCGGGTTCCCGCACCTCAAGACCAACACCGTGGTGATGGGTGGCGTGAACGAGGACGAGCTGGGCGACATCGTGCGGTTCTCCTGGGCCCGGGGCGCGACGCCGCGCTTCATCGAGCTGATGCCGTTCGGCGAGGGGAAGCCGGTACCCCTGGCGCGCGTCCAGGAGCTCCTCGCCGAGCAGGGCGTGCCCCTCGAGCCCGACCCGCACCGCGGGTGGGGCCCGGCCCACTACCTGCGGCTCGCCGAGCCTTCTCACCGGGGGGCGGAACACCCGGTGAGACGAGTAGGCCTGATCGGCGCGATGACCCACAACTTCTGCGAGACCTGCAACCGCGCCCGCATCACCGCGGACGGCGAGTTCCAGGCGTGCCTGGGCGGCGACTCGCGGGTGTCGCTCCGGGACCTCCTCCGCGCCGGCGCGCCCGACGCCGAGCTCGAGACGAGGATCCGCGGCGCGCTCGCGAGGAAGGGACCGCGCCATCACATGGACGAGGCGGGCGCCGGACTGGTCCTCCTGCCCATGCGAGGCATCGGGGGATGACCGCGCCGGAGGGGGGAAGCACGGCGGCGAGTCGATGGTGGGTCGCCGCCGCGGGCGTGGGCGTCATGGCCTGCCTGGGGACGGTGTACTCGTGGAGCCTCTTCACCCAGCCGCTCATCGCGGCGTTCGGCTGGTCCAACACGGTGACCACCTGGACGTTCGCCCTCGCCGTCTTCTTCCTGGGGGTGGGCGCGATCGTCGGCGGCCGCTGGCAGGACCGCGCCGGACCGCGGCCGGTGACGGTCACGGGCGCGCTGCTCTGGGCGGCCGGCAACGTGCTCGCCGGCCTCGGCACCGCGCGCCTGGGCGCCTGGTGGATCTACCTCAGCTACGGCGTGCTGGGCGGCATCGGCCTCGGCCTCGGCTACGTGACCCCGGTGGCGACGGTGACCAAGTGGTTCCCGGACCGCCGCGGCCTGGGGAGCGGCCTGGTGGTGATGGGCTTCGGCCTGGGCGCGTTCTTCTTCAACAACGTCCTGCGCGCCATCGCGCCCTTCGCCGCGATGTCGCGCGAGGCCGGGAAGGTGCTCGCGGCGCGCGCCGCCGGGAGCGCGGCCGCCCTCTCGCCCGGCGGCGTCTCGACGCTCATGAACACGTTCCTGGTGTCGGGGATCGCCTTCGCCGTCCTGGGCGGGCTCTGCGCGCTGGCCGTCCGCAACCCGCCCGCCGGTCACGCCGTCGCCGGCGCGGTGGCGGCGCGGGCTGCAGCGGGGCGGGACTGGCCGCCGTCCGAGGCGATGCGGACGCCGCAGTTCTGGGCGCTGTGGGCCATGCTCTTCCTCAACGTCTGCGCGGGGATCCTGTTCATCTCCAACGCCGTCCCCATCATGCGCGAGCTGACCGGCGCGGCGCCGGGGACCGCCCTCGGCGTCTACGGCCTCATCGCCGTCTTCAACGGCCTGGGGCGCTTCTTCTGGGGCGCCGTCTCCGACCGCATCGGCCGGAACCTGGCGTACGTGCTCGCCTACGGCACGCAGGTGATCATCTTCTTCGTGGTGGGCGGCGTCCACGCGCTCCCGCTCGTCACCGTCCTGTTCGCCGTGGTGCTCCTCGACTACGGCGGCGGGTTCGGCACGATGCCGTCGTTCACGGCCGACTACTTCGGCACGCGGTTCATGGGCGTGAACTACGGCTGGATCCTGACGGCCTGGGGGGTGGGCGGGGTCGTCGGCCCCGTCTTCGTGGCGCAGGTGAAGGACCTCACCGGCGCCTTCTCGGGCGCGCTGCCCGTGACCGCCGTCGTGCTCCTGGTCGCGACCGTCCTGCCCCTCGTCACGCGGCCGCCCGGCCAGCCGCGCAGCGGCCCGTTCTGGCGAAACCTGCGTCCGCCGCACCGGGCGGAGGCGTAGCGATCACCCGATCGCCCGCACGATGTCCTCCCGGTCGGCGGTGAGCCGCCGGGAGACGTCGCGGAGCTTCTCCTCGGACCCGGGGGCGAGGAGCGCGCCGCGCACGATGGCGTTGCGGGCGCGGACCACGATCTCGCGGAAGGCGGCGACCGCGTCGTTGTAGATCCGGATGCGGTCGTCCACCTCGGGCGGCCACTGGCCGCCGGGGGCGATGGGCTGCACCGCCCGCTCGACCGCGCGCAGCTCGTCGATCGTCACGGCGGCGGATGGTAGCACGCGCCGCCCGGGCCGAAGGTCCCCGGCTGGCGCGCCGCGCTCGCGCGCTAAGGTGAGAGCACCGTCTCCCCGTAGGAGAGCCAGCGGTCGACCGACTGGGCGGCCTGGCGGCCCTCGCGGATCGCCCAGACCACCAGCGACTGGCCGCGCGACATGTCGCCCGCGGCGAAGACGCCGGGCACGCTGGTCATCTTCCCCTCGTCGGTCCAGACGTTGCCGCGGTCGTCGAGCTTCACCCCGAGCTGCTGCACCACCGGCTTCTCCGGCCCGACGAAGCCGAGGGCGAGGAGGACCAGGTCCGCCGGGATGACCTTGTCGGTGCCGGGGAGCTCCTTCGGGCCGAAGCGGCCGTCGGCGCCCCGCACCCACTCCACCTCGACGGTGTGGAGCTCCCGCACGTGCTTCTGGTCGTCGCCGATGAAGCGCTTGGTGAGGGTGCTGTAGCGGCGCGGGTCCTCGCCCCAGAGGGCCTTGGCCTCCTCCTGGCCGTAGTCGAGCTTGTAGACCTTGGGCCACTGCGGCCACGGGTTGTCGGCGGCGCGCTGGTCGGGCGGGCGGGGGAGGATCTCGAGCTGGGTGACGGTGCGCGCGCCGTGCCGGACGGCGGTGCCCACGCAGTCGGTGCCGGTGTCGCCGCCGCCGATCACCACCACCTGCTGGTCCTTCGCCGAGACGTACTTCCCGTCGGCGAGCTTCGAGTCGAGCAGGCTCTTGGTGTTCTGGTGGAGGAAGTCCATGGCGAGGTGGATGCCGGCCAGGCTGCGGCCGTCCACCGGCAGGTCGCGCGCCGCGGTGGCGCCGCCCGCCAGGATCACCGCGTCGAAGTCCTTCACCAGCCGGTCGGCCGGGATGTGCCGCCCGATCTCGGTCTGGGTGACGAAGCGCACGCCCTCGTCGGCCATCTGCTTGGTGCGCCGCTCCACGTACCGCTTGTCCAGCTTCATGTTGGGGATGCCGTACATGAGCAGCCCGCCGACGCGGTCGGCGCGCTCGAAGACGGTGACGGCGTGCCCCGCCCGGTTGAGCTGCTGCGCGGCGGCGAGCCCGGCCGGTCCGGAGCCCACGATCGCCACCCGCTTCCCGGTGCGGATGGGGGGCGGCTCGGGGAGGACCCAGCCCTCCGCGAAGGCGCGGTCCACGATCTCGGCCTCGATGGTCTTGATGGTCACCGCCGGCGAGTGGATGCCGAGGGTGCACGACCCCTCGCAGGGCGCCGGGCAGACACGCCCGGTGAACTCGGGGAAGTTGTTGGTCTTGGCCAGGCGGATGTACGCCTCCTTCCACTGGCCGCGGTAGACGAGGTCGTTCCACTCCGGGATGAGGTTGTTG
>DATIWK010000050.1:0-13409 GCA_035519395.1 Anaeromyxobacteraceae bacterium
GCTGGCTCCGCCGGCGCCCGGTGCCGCCCTCCGGAGCGGAGTGCGCGCCATGGCGACCGACGAGAACCCGTACCGCGACGAGATCGTCATCTCCTGGCCCGAGCTCCACCGGGACGCGCGGTACCTCTGCGGCGTGCTCCACCGGCTCGGCGACTGGAAGGGGATCATCGCCGTCACTCGCGGCGGCCTGGTGCCCGCGGCGCTGGTCGCCCGCGAGCTGGAGATCCGGCTCATCGACACGGTCTGCGTGGTGAGCTACGGCGGGGGCGGCGAGGGTTCCGCGGAGATGCGCCAGGGCGAGCTGCGCTGGCTCAAGACCGTCCAGGGGGACGGCGCGGGCTGGCTCCTCATCGACGACCTGGTGGACACCGGCGTCACCGCCCGGGCCGTGCGCGAGCGGCTCCCCCGCGCGCACTTCGCCACGCTCTACGCGAAGCCGCTGGGGCGGCCGGTGGTCGACACCTTCGTCAAGGAGTTCAAGCAGGAGAAGTGGATCTACTTCCCCTGGGACATCGACTACCGCTTCGTCTCGCCCATCAAGGATCGCGCGAAGGCGCGGTAGCGGCGGGACCTCTCCTCGTGCACCCCGGGACCGCGCGCCCGTGACCGCCCCCAGGCTGGAGCTCCGCCACGTCACCAAGCGCTTCGCGTCGCTCGTCGCGAACGACGACGTGGCGCTGACCGTCGAGCCCGGCGAGATCCACGCCGTCCTGGGCGAGAACGGCGCCGGGAAGTCCACCCTGATGAAGGTCGTCTACGGCGCCCTGCGCCCGGACGCCGGGGAGATCCTCTTCGACGGCGTCCCGGTGCACGTCCGCTCGCCGCACGAGGCGCGGGAGCTGGGCATCGCCATGGTGTTCCAGCACTTCTCGCTCTTCGACACGCTCACCGTGGCCGAGAACGTGTGGCTGGGCCTGTCGCGCGGCGTGCGGCTCCAGTCGGTGGTGGACGGGATCCGCGCCAAGGCGGCGGAATACGGCCTGGAGCTGGAACCGCTCCGGCCCGTGCACACGCTGTCGGTGGGGGAGCGCCAGCGGGTGGAGATCGTGCGGGCGCTGCTCGGGAACCCCAGGCTGCTCATCCTCGACGAGCCGACCTCGGTGCTGACGCCCCAGGCGGTGGAGCGCCTCTTCGAGACGCTGCGGAAGCTCGCCGGGACCGGCTGCTCCATCCTCTACATCAGCCACAAGCTCGACGAGATCCGGGCGCTCTGCCACCGCTGCACCGTGCTGCGCGCCGGCCGGGTGGTGGGCACCACCGACCCGACCCGCGAGACCACCGCCAGCCTGTCGCGCATGATGATCGGCGCGGAGCCCCCCGAGCTGCCGCCCCGCGCCTCCACCGCCGGCGAGGTGGCGCTGCGCGTGCGCGGGCTGACCCTGCACCGGCACGACCGCTTCGGCGTGGACCTGGAGGGGATCTCGCTCGAGGTCCGCGCCGGCGAGATCGTCGGCATCGCGGGGGTGTCCGGAAACGGCCAGCAGGAGCTGCTCGGCGCGCTGTCGGGCGAGGATCCGCGCGCCGCGCCCGGCGAGATCGAGCTGCTCGGAAATGCCATCGGGGCGATGGGGGCGGCGGCGCGGCGGGGCCTCGGGCTCCACTTCGTGCCCGAGGAGCGCCTCGGGCGCGGCGCCGTGCCGGGGCTCTCGCTCGCCCACAACCTCCTCCTCACCCGCCGCGAGTCCCTGCGGGCCATGGGCTGGATCGACGGGCGCGCCCTCAACGCGCAGGCGGAGGGGATCATCGACCGGTTCGGCGTGAAGGCGCCGGGCCCGGCCGCGCCGGCCAAGAGCCTCTCCGGCGGGAACCTCCAGAAGTACATCGTGGGGCGCGAGATCGACGCCGTCCCCAAGGTGCTCATCGTGGCCCAGCCGACGTGGGGGGTGGACGTGGGCGCCACCGCCCAGATCCGCCGCGAGCTGCTGGCGCTGCGGGACGCGGGCTGCGCGGTGCTGGTCGTCTCCGAGGAGCTGGACGAGCTGTTCGAGGTGGCGGACCGCCTCCACGTCATGGCCAAGGGCCGCCTCTCTCCGTCGATCCCGACCTCGGCCGCCACCGTCGAGCTGATCGGCGAGTGGATGAGCGGGCTGTGGGCGCCCCCGGCCGACGAGGCCGCCGCCCCCGCGACGGGGGCCGGGCGGTGATCCAGCTCGAGGTCCGCCCCACGCCCTCGCGGCTCATGAGCGTGCTCTCGCCGGTCATCGCGCTCGCCTTCACCGTGGCGGTGGCGGCGGTGCTCTTCGCGGCCCTGGGGAAGGACCCGGTGCAGGGCCTCCGGGTGTTCCTGGTCGAGCCGCTGCGCGGGGCGCGCGGGCTCACCGAGCTCGGGCTCAAGGCGACGCCGCTCATCCTCTGCTCGCTCGGGCTCGTGCTCTGCTACCGGTCCAACGTCTGGAACATCGGCGCCGAGGGGCAATACCTCCTCGGCGCCATCACCGGCGGCGGCCTCGCGCTCTGGGTGACGGTGGCCGAGGTGCCCATGGCGCCCTGGGCGTTCTTCCCGCTGCTGGTCCTGGCCGGCGCGCTGGGCGGCGCCGCCTGGGCGGCGCTGGTCGCGTTCCTGCGCGACCGCTTCAACGCCAACGAGATCCTGGTCAGCCTCATGCTGGTCTACGTGGCGAACCTGCTCCTCAGCTGGCTCGTCTTCGGACCGTGGAAGGACCCCAACGGCTTCAACTTCCCGCAGACGGCGAGCTTCGCGGCCGCCACGGAGGTGCCGCGGCTGGTGCGCGGCATGCGGCTCAACTGGGGCTTCGGGGTGGCGCTGGCGGCGGCGGCCGCGACCTGGGTCTTCCTCTTCCGCACCTACCGCGGGATGCAGCTCCAGATCGGCGGCTCCGCCCGCGCCGCCGCGCGCTACGCCGGGTTCTCCTCCCGCTGGGCGCTGTGGACCTCGCTCCTGGTCTCGGGCGGTCTCGCCGGCGTCGCCGGCGCCTGCGAGGCGGCGGGGCCCATGGGCCAGCTCACGCCCTACGTCTCGAACGGCTACGGCTTCACCGCCATCATCGTGGCGTTCGTGGGGCGGCTCCACCCGCTCGGCTGCGTCCTCTCCAGCGTGCTGCTCTCCATGTTCCTCATCGGCGGGGAGCTGGCCCAGTCGCGCGTCGGCCTCCCCGCGGCCCTCTCCGGCGTCTTCCAGGGCGTGCTCCTGCTGTCGCTGCTCGCCTGCGACACCCTCATCCAGCACCGGCTCCGCTGGGCGGCATCCCGATGAACGAGCTGGCCCTCCTCGTCGCCGCGATGCTCTCCGCCGGGACGCCGCTGGCCATCGCCGGGCTGGGGCTGCTGGTGAACGAGCGCGCCGGCGTCCTGAACCTCGGCGCCGAGGGGATGATGCTCATGTCCGCGGTGGCCGGGTTCGCGGCCGCCTACCACACCGGCAGCGACTGGGTGGCGTTCGCGGCCGGCGCCGCGGTGGGCGCCGCCGCGGCGGCCGCGTTCGGCTGGCTCGTCATCTGGCTCAACACCAACCAGTACGCGACCGGCCTCGCCCTGAGCCTCTTCGGCGGCGGCTTCTCGGCGTTCGTGGGCGTCTCCTACGTCGGCCGGAAGCTGGTGGAGCGCTCCCACTACAGCGTTCCCTTGCTGCGCGACCTGCCCTTCCTCGGTACGGCCTTCTTCGAGCAGCACCCGATGGTCTACATCGCCATCGCGCTGGCGGGCGCGATGGCCTGGTTCCTGTACCGCACCCGCGCCGGCCTGGTGCTGCGGTCCATCGGCGAATCGCCCGACTCCGCCCACGCGCTCGGCTACCCGGTCCGGCGCATCCGGCTCGCGGCGGTGATGTTCGGCGGCGCGCTGTGCGGCATCTCTGGCGCCTATCTCTCGATCGTCTATGCGCCGCTCTGGGTGGAGGGTATGACGGCGGGCCGGGGGTGGATCGCCCTCGCGCTCACCGTCTTCGCCACCTGGCGGCCGGCGCGCGTGATGCTCGGCGCCTACCTGTTCGGCGGCGTCACCATGCTCCAGCTCCACCTCCAGGGGCTGGGCGTCCAGATCGCGAACCAGTTCATGAGCATGCTGCCGTACGTCGCCACCATCGTGGTCCTGGTGATCATCTCCCGGAACCCCCTGTGGATCCGGCTGAACATGCCCGCCTCGCTGGGGAAGCCCTTCTTCCCGGGCGCCTGACGTTCGGGCGTGCGCCGTGGGCGCGCTGGAGTAGGATGCACGGCCTCGATTCCAGTTCTCACCGCAGGAAAGGAGATCCCTCACCATGAACCGGCGTTCGTTGCTGAAGCACCTCGCGCTCGGTGCCCTCGTCGCGGGCACCACCCTGACCGCCTGCAAGAGCGAGCCGCCCCCGCCGCCGCCCGCGCCCGCCGCGCCGGCGAAGCCCGCACCGCTCAAGGTCGGCTTCGTCTACGTCGGCCCGGTCGGAGACGCCGGCTGGACGTACGCGCACGACCTCGGCCGCAAGGCGCTCGAGGCGAAGTTCGGCGACAAGGTGCAGACCACCTTCGTCGAGAAGGTCCCCGAGGGACCCGACGCCGAGCGCGTCATCCGCGATCTGGTGACGCAGGGCAACAAGGTGATCTTCGCGACGTCCTTCGGCTACGGCGACGCGATGGCGAAGGTCGCCAAGGACTTCCCGGACGTCTACTTCGAGCACGCCACCGGCTTCAAGACCGCGCCCAACCTGCGCGTCTACGAGGGCAAGTTCTGGGAGGACGCCTACCTCGCCGGCGTGCTCGCCGGCAAGATGACCAAGAGCAACGTCCTCGGGTTCGTGGCCACCTTCCCCATCCCCGAGGTGCTCCGGAACATCAACGCCTACACCCTCGGCGCGCAGAGCGTGAACCCGAAGGTGAAGACCAAGGTGGTCTGGGTGAGCTCCTGGTTCGACCCGCCCAAGGAGACCGAGGCGGCGCAGTCGCTCATGAACCAGGGCGCCGACGTGCTCCTGCAGAACACCGACTCCACCGCGGTGCTCCAGGCCGCCGAGAAGAACGGCAAGTACGCCTTCGGCTGGGACAGCGACATGAGCGCGTTCGCGCCCAAGGCCCACCTCGCCTCCTGCGCGCTGAACTGGGGCGTCTACTACGTCAAGGCGATCGAAGACGTCATGAACAAGACCTGGAAGGTCGAGAACACCAAGTGGGGCATCAAGGAGGGGATGAACGACTTCGTGAAGGTCGCCGACTTCGTGCCCGAGGACGTGAAGAAGAAGGTCGCCGAGACCAAGGCCGGGATCGTGGACGGCTCGATCCAGGTCTTCAAGGGCCCCCTCCTCGACAACACCGGCAAGGTGCTGCTCAAGAAGGGCGAGGTCGCCGACGACGCCTGGCGGAGCCAGGTCAACTTCTACGTGAAGGGCGTCGAGGGGAAGGTGCCGTCGGGGAAGTGATCCGGCGGCGCGGTCCCTGACCGCCTTCGATTCACTCCGGGCGCCGCGGACCGACCGCGGCGCCCGGCGTCGTTCCGGCCTATCCCCGCCGCGCCGCCCCGACGAGCTGCCGCGCCAGCGCGTCGTGGCGCTCGAGGACCGGCTCCAGCTCGAAGGACGCGAGCCGCCCCTCGCGGACGATCACGCGGCCGTTCACGATGGTGTACGCCGCCGCCGGAGACGCGCAGAGGAGCAGCGCGCCGACCGGGTCGTGCACCGCGCCGCCCGCGAACCCGGGCGTCCGCAGGTCGAAGAGCGCCAGGTCGGCGCACATCCCGGGGGCGAGGTGGCCGATGTCGCGCCGGCCCAGGGCCCGGGCCCCGCCGCGCGTCGCCAGCTCGAGCGCGCCGCGCGCCGTCATCGCCGCCGGGCCGCGATCGCAGCCGAACGGCTCGAGGGCGACGCCCACGCGCTGCAGCAGCATGGCGAGGCGCGCCTCCGCCACCAGCTGGGCGCCGTCGTTGCTGGCGCTCCCGTCCACGCCCAGTCCCACCGGGACGCCCGCGTCGAGCATCGCCCGCACCGGCGCGATGCCGCTGGCGAGGCGCATGTTGCTCGCCGGGCAATGCGCCACCGACGTCCCCGTCGCGGCGAAGCGCGCGATCCCGGGCGCGTCGAGCTTCACGCAGTGCGCGTGCCAGACGTCCTCGCCCAGCCAGCCGAGGTCCTCGGCGTACTCGGCCGGCGTCCGGCCGAACCTCTCGCGCGAGTAGGCCACGTCGTGGTCGTTCTCGGCGAGGTGCGTGTGGAGCCGGACGCCCACGTCGCGCGCCAGCGCGGCCGAGTCGCGCATCAGCTCGCGGCTCACCGAGAACGGCGAGCAGGGCGCGACGGCGATCTGGAGCATCGACCCGGGCGACGGGTCGTGCCAGCGCCCCACCACGCGCTCGGTGTCGCGCAGGACGGCGTCCTCGCGCTCCACCACCTCGTCGGGCGGGAGTCCGCCCCGGCTCCGGCCCACGCTCATCGAGCCGCGCGTCGCGGTGAAGCGCATCCCGGCGAGCCGGGCCCCCTCGATGCTGTCCTCCAGCGTGACGCCGCCCGGGAAGAGGTAGAGGTGGTCGCTGGTGGTGGTGCAGCCGGAGAGGAGCAGCTCCGCCATCGCCACCTGCGTCGAGACGCGGACCATCTCCGGCGTCAGGTTCGCCCAGATGGGATAGAGGCCGCGCAGCCAGGCGAACAGCTCCGCGTCCTGCACGGCGCGGACGGCCCGCGTCAGCGACTGGTACATGTGGTGGTGGGTGTTCACCAGCCCCGGCACCACCAGGTGGGCGCGCGCGTCCAGGACCTCGTCGGCGGTGCGCGGCAGCTCGGCGGCCGGTCCGATGGCCTCGATGACCCCCCCGCGGATCAGGATCGACGCGTCCGACAGCTCGCGGCGCCCGTCGTCGAGCGTCGCGACGGCGGCGGCGTCGCGGACGAGGAGGGTCGGGGCGCGCGGGTCGGGCATGCGGCCCAGGATACCCTCGGCGTCGCCGACCTGGCGCACCGGCGCGGCCGGCGATACGTCGGTGCGATGGCCTACCCGATCGCGCCCCCGGTCGAGCCGATGCTGGCGAAGCCCGCCGACGACCTGCCGGAGGGGGAGGGGTGGCACTTCGAGCCCAAGTGGGACGGATTCCGCGCGCTGGCGTTCCGCGACGGCGCGGACCTGTACCTCCAGTCGCGCGAGCTGAAGCCGCTCGACCGCTACTTCCCGGAGCTGCACGAGCCGCTCCTGGCCGCGCTCCCGCCCCGCTGCGTCGTGGACGGCGAGATCGTCATCGCGGGCGGGGCGGGGCTCGACTTCGAGGCGCTCCTGCTCCGCATCCACCCGGCGGCGTCGCGGGTGAAGCTGCTCGCCGAGGAGCGGCCGGCGAGCATCGTGCTGTTCGATCTCCTCGCGCTCGGCGACCGCGACCTGCGGGACGTCCCACTCTCGGAGCGGCGGGCGCTGCTGGAACGTGAGGTCACCACCGGCCTGCGGGTGCTGGTCACACCGGCGACGCAGGACCGTGCCGTGGCGCGGGACTGGTTCTCGCGGTTCGAGGGGGCCGGCCTCGACGGCGTGGTCGCGAAGCCCCTCGACTCACCGTACGAGCCGGGGAAACGGGCCATGGTCAAGGTGAAGCACGCGCGCACCGCCGACTGCGCCGTGGCCGGGTTCCGCTGGCACAAGAACGGCCCCGGAACCATGGTCGGCTCGCTGCTCCTCGGGCTCTACGACGACGGCGGGACGCTCCACCACCTCGGCATCTGCAGCGCGTTCTCGACTGCGCGGCGGAAGGAGCTGGTGAAGGAGCTGGCGCCGCTGCGCGAGGGAGCGATGGAGGGTCATCCCTGGCGCGACTGGGCGGAGTGGGCGGACGGGGAGGGCGATCCCGGCCAGCGGATGCCGGGCGCGACCAGCCGCTGGAACCGGGGGAAGGACCTCTC
Organism: Anaeromyxobacteraceae bacterium; assembly: GCA_035519395.1. Lineage (GTDB taxonomy): Bacteria > Myxococcota > Myxococcia > Myxococcales > Anaeromyxobacteraceae > Anaeromyxobacter. The sequence continues at coordinate 7,802 of DATIWK010000050.1, forward strand.
CTGGGAGCCGCTCCGCGTCGAGCGCGTCTGCGAGGTCGCCTACGACCACCTGCAGGGAACGCGCTTCCGCCACGCCACGCACTTCCTCCGCTGGCGCCCCGACCGATCGCCGCGGGACTGCCGCTACGACCAGCTCGAGGTGACGCCCGCGTACGAGCTGTCGAGGATCTTCGCCGCGGGACCGGCGCAGGCGCGGTGAGCGCCGGCGTGCGTCCCGGCGTCGCCTTCGCGCGCTGGTCCTTCGGGCGGGCCGGACGTTCCTGAGGCGCACTCCGGCACGCCGGACTCCCGCCTCCCGCACGCATGGCGCCGGCGTGCGTTTCGGCGTCGCCTCCGCGCGCTGGTCCTCGGCCGCGTTAGGCGCTTGCGGCCCGCGCGCAACGCACGGCAGCCCACGCCACGCTGCGGAGGCGCGGCTCTGGTCGCAGGGTGCTCGGGGCCGCGCTTGTCCTCGCGCGGCCACGCGGCTCACGGTGCGCGCGCAGGCGTGTTGGGCCCGTTCGTGGCGGCCTGCGGAGGCGCGCTCCGGGACGCCGGGACTCCCGCCTCCCGCGTCCTCGGCGCCGACGCCCGCTCTGGTCTGCTCGTCCTTGAATTCGGCGGATGTTTCGTCTCCACCGGCGGCCCTCGCAGGGAGTGCGGCAGGCGCGAACGGAGCGGCCCGCCCGCACCCGCGAAGGCGCATACCGCAGCGCGCAGGCGAGGACCCGCCCGGAGCGCGCGAACTGCGACGTGCCCAGGCGCGCGAGGCCGACTTCATCGTCTGCGGCGCCGAGGACCTGTCTGAGCCCGGAGCCTGGAACGCCCTCCCGCCACGCGGAGGGCGAGTTCCGCAGGCGCCGCCGGGGCACCCGACGTGAGTCGCTGCGCCGAGGGAGAGCGCGCCCACGGGAACGGTCCAGAGCGCGCGACAAGGAAGGCCATGCGCGCGCGAGGACGCGCCGCAGCGGGAGCGGGCGGGCCGCGGGCCGGACGGGCGCTTTCGGGCACCAGGCCGCAGGCCGCGCCCACGAAAACGCTCCAGAGCGCGCGATCTGGAAGGCCGAGCGCGCGCGAGGACGCGCCGCAGCGGGAGCGGGCGGGCCGCGGGCTTCCGCGCCGGCTACCGGGCGTGGGACGTCACCCCGGCGGATCCGGCTCCCTCGGATCCCATTTCGCCTGATCGAAGTCCGGCTCCGGCGGCTCGTCCGGCGGCGGACGGTCGGCCTCCGGGACGGACTTCAGGTTCACGCGCACGCGGGTCCAGGTGGTGAACCTGCCGCGCATGGCGTCCACCAGCACGTCCTCGGGGGCGAGCCGCTCGGCGGCGGCCGGGTGACGCTGCTTCCACCGCGCCAGCCCGGCGAGCGCGTCCTCCTGCCGTGCGGCCCTCGCCACCGTGACGAGCGGCGCGGAAGTCCGGCGCGCGCCCTTGCGGCGGGAGGGCTGCACGCGCGCCGGCTCGTCCTCGCCCTTCGCGTAGTGAGGCGGCCACGGCGCGTCGCCGAGCCCGCCGGCCCGCTGCCGCGCCGCGAGCTCCAGGAGCTTCTCCAGCGAGCCGGCCTCGCCGTCGATCCCGGCGCCCGGGTCGCCGATCCGGGCGAAGCGCGCTGGGACGGTCCGGAGCGTGAAGTCCGCCGGGTCGCAGTCGGGCAGCTCCTCCCAGGTGACCGGCGCCGAGACCCGCGCGTCCGGCGTCGGGCGCACCGAATAGGCCGACGCGACGGTCCGGTCCTTGGCGTTCTGGTTGTAGTCGACGAAGACGCCGTGCCGCTCCTCCTTCCACCACTTGCTGGTGGCGAGGGCGGGCGCGCGCCGCTCCACCTCGCGCGCCAGCGCCAGGGCCGCCTGGCGCACCTCGGTGAACGTCCAGCGCGGCTCGATCCGGACGTAGACGTGGATGCCCCGCGAGCCGCTCGTCTTGGGCCAGCCGGTGAGCCCGTGGTCGCCGAGCACCTCCCGGACGACGAGCGCCACGCGCCGGATCTGCTCCCACGCCACCCCCGGCACCGGGTCGAGGTCGACGCGCAGCTCGTCCGGATGCTCCAGGTCGGAGGCGCGCACCGGGTGCGGGTTGAGGTCGATGCAGCCGAGGTTCACGACCCAGGCGAGCTGCGCCGCGTCGCGGACCACGATCTCCTGGGCGCTGCGGCCCGACGGGAACTTGATCTCGGCGACGTCGATCCAGGGCGGCCGCGACTCCGGGGCGCGCTTCTGGAAGAAGAACTCACCCCCCGCGCCGTTCACGAACCGCTTGAGCGCCATGGGCCGGTCGCGGACGCCCCGGAGCGCGCCGTCGGCGACCGCGAGGTAGTACTGGATCAGCTCCAGCTTCGCGATCCCCGCCTCGCGGAAGTAGAGCTTGTCCGGATTCGAGATCGCGACCTCGCGGTCCGCGATCCGGAGCACCTCCTTGCGAGCGGCCATGGGTCAGCGTCCCACCGGGTCGAGGCGGTTCATCCTCCTCGAATTGATCGCGAGGGAGCCTCCTGTCGAGGCCTTCCGGGTTCCCGGGTGCGATTGACTCGCACCAACCCCGACGGGGATTCTCCCTGGATCGGCCGTCGCTCCAGCGTGGGCAGGGCCGTCCGAGGGCGGTGAATGACGTCGTCCGTGGCAGTGTGGCTCCTCGCCGTGATGTCCGCCGCCGGCGGGCGCGCCTTCCCGCAGGCCGCGCCTTCCGCTCCGGGCGAGGGCGCCGGAAGCAGGTGCATCGCCTGCCACGCGTCCTTCGCCGGCAGGAAGCACCTCCACCATCCGGTGGCCGTCGGCGACTGCGACGCCTGCCACCGCGTGCAGGCGCGCCACCTCGAGGACGGCGCCAGGGCGGCGGTGACGACGCCCGAGGCGTGCACCCCGTGCCACGAAGGAAAGCCCGCGGGGGATCGATCCCACAAGGCGCTGGGCATCGAGCGCCGCTGCGGGAACTGCCACGACCCGCACGGTAGCGACGAGCCCCACCTCCTGCGCAAGGCCGCGCCGGAGCTGTGCACGCGGTGCCACACCCGGGTCCACCCGCGGCCGGCCGTCCACCGCCTGGCGAGCGCGGGCGCCTGCCTCGCCTGCCACGCGCCGCACGGCTCGCGGCACGAGAAGCTCCTCCGGCGCGAGCCGGGAGACCTCTGCCTCGACTGCCACGGCCGCCGGATCGCCTCGGGCGGCCGGACGCTCGCCGACATCCGCTGGAAGATCGAGGCGGCGGGCGTGCTCCACAAGCCCGCCCGGCAATGCCTCGCCTGCCACCTGGCGCACCCGCGGGCAGGGCCGGACGGGCTGCTCGTGAAACCGAGCATCGAGGAGGTCTGCTTCTCCTGTCACGAGGCCTCCGCCTTTCCGCTGGCCGGCCCGGGGCGCCGGGTGCATCCGCGGACGCAGCATCCGGTCGAGGGGCCGACGGACGGCCTGGTGGCCGATCGACCGCTCACCTGCGCGACGTGCCACGAGCCGCACGGCTCGAGCATGGAGCACCTGTTCCGGTTCCGGTACACCCCGGGCGACGGGCCGTCGGGACAGCCGTGCTTCGTCTGCCACCGCGAGGGCGGCGGCCAGGCGGACCGGCGTGCGCCTCCCTGGAACGAGCAGGACGTGGCGCCGCCGGGCGGGCGTCGCTGAGGGCCGGTGCCCACCGCCAGGACCGGCTGGCCGTGGTACGCGCGGCGGCCTTCCGCTAGAGTCCTGCCTCCGTCCCGAACCTCCGGCAGGAGTCCGACCATGCGGAAGCTGATCTTCGCCCTCGCCGCGCTGTGCTTCGCGCTCCACGCGCCCGCCGCCGCGCCGAAGGCGAAGGTGCGCATCGCCCTCATCGTCGAGTCCACCGTGGACGACAAGGGCTGGTGCCAGGCGATGCACGACGCCATCCAGGCGGTGCAGAAGAAGTACGGCCCGGCCCTCGTCGAGTACGGCTACACCGAGAAGATGAAGCCCGTGGACGCGGGCTCCGCCGCGCGCCAGTACGCCTCCCGCGGCTTCGACATCGTCATCGCCCACGGCGCGCAGTACAAGAACCTGGTGCTGGAGATGGCGGACGAGTTCCCCAAGACCACGTTCGCCTTCGGCACGAGCGCCGAGGTCGGCCCGAAGAACGTCTTCACCTACATGCCCCAGAGCGAGCAGACCGGCTACCTGAACGGCCTCATCGCCGGCCTCACCACGAAGTCCAACGTGGTCGGGCTGGTGGGCCCCGTCGACGGCGGCGACGCCGCCCGCTACGACCGCGGCTTCGTGCTGGGCGTGAAGGCGGTCAACCCGAAGGCGGAGGTGAAGGTCGCGCACACCGGGAGCTTCGGCGACTTCGTGAAGGCGGGCGAGCTGGCGCAGACGCAGGTGAAGGCGGGCGCCGACGTGCTCACCGGCTCGTCGCAGCAGGCGCTGGGCGCGCTGCGCGCGGTGGCGGCCGTCAAGGACCAGCCGATCTGGTGGGTGGGGCAGGACGTGGCCCAGCTCAAGATCCCGGAGAGCGCGAAGGTCATCGCCGCCGCGAGCTACGACTACGCCGCGGTCATCGAGGCGCTCATCGAGAAGCGCCAGGCCGGCGTGCTGGGCGGGGAGAACCTCCCGCTCACCTTCGCGAACGGGGGCTTCGTCTACCGGTTCAACGACGCGGTCGGGCCGGTGCTGACGAAGGACGTCCGCGCCCGGGTCGAGGCGGCGAAGGCCGGCCTCGCCGCCGGCACGCTCCCGCTCGACTGGAAGAGCGTGAAGTTCTGACGGCGCTCGCCCCCATCGGCGAGCTGGCGCTCGAGGAGATCACCAAGCGGTTCCCCGGGGTGCTGGCCTGCGACCGGATCTCGCTCTCGGTACGGCGCGGCGAGGCGCTGGCGCTGGTCGGCGAGAACGGCGCCGGCAAGTCCACCCTCATGAACATCCTCGCCGGCCTGTACCAGCCGGACGGCGGACGCATCCTCCTCGACGGCGAGCCGGTCCGCTTCCGCACGCCGGCCGACGCCTTCGCCCGCGGCATCGGCATGGTCCACCAGAACTTCATGCTGGTGCCCAGCATGACGGTGGCCGAGAACGTGGCGCTGGGTCTCCGCGCGCTCCAGCGGGGCCTGCGGCTGGATCTGAAGGAGGCCCGGCGGCGCGTGGCGGAGGTGGCCGAGCACCACGACCTCCCGGTCGACCCCGACGCCCACGTCTGGCAGCTCTCGGTGGGCGAGCAGCAGCGCGTCGAGCTGGTGAAGACCCTCTGCCTGGGCGCCCGGCTCCTCATCCTCGACGAGCCCACCTCGGCGCTCACGCCCCAGGAGACGGACGACCTGCTGGAGCGCCTGAAGCGGATGACCGCGGAGCTGTCGGTCATCTTCATCAGCCACAAGCTGAACGAGGTGAAGACGCTCTCCGATCGCGTCACCATCCTGCGCCACGGCGCGGTGGTGTTCAGCGGGGAGACCGTGAACCACACGGCCCGCGAGCTGGCCGCGCTCATGACCGGCCATGAGGTGGAGATCGCCCGCAACCAGGGGGGCGGCGGGGAGGGCCGGCCCGTCCTGTCGGTGAAGGGCCTGCGGGTGCGCGGCGACCGGGGACACCTCGCCCTCGACGGCCTCGACCTCGAGCTGCGCGCGGGCGAGATCCTGGGGCTGGCCGGCGTCTCCGGGAACGGCCAGCGGGAGCTGGCCGCGGCGCTCGC
>DATIWK010000051.1:0-2084 GCA_035519395.1 Anaeromyxobacteraceae bacterium
CGCCCGGATGGCCGCGCGCCCCTCGTCGGACACCGATCGCGTCCCCGCCCCCGCGAACCGCTCCTGGGTGATGGTCGGCGGCGCCACCGCGACCCAGTCGCCGCCGCTCCACCGGAACCAGCCCCTCCGCTCCTGGTCGAACAGGTGGACCGGCTTTCCCCAGTGCCGCGCCAGCTCGACCGCCCAGCCCGTCCCGCCGTGCGCCGTCTTGTCGGGGCGGATGGCGCCGATGGAGAAGACCTCCCCTGCCCTGCTCACCTGGTGCCAGATGGCCTGGAGGACGCGCTGCAGCTCCGGCGACCCGGAGAGCGCGCGGTGGAGGTGCGCCTTCACGTAGGCGGGGCTGACCTGGCCGACGCGGAGATCGTCCTCGCTCAGCTCGACGAGGCCGCGCGTCCGGACGACCTCGTGGCGGCCGGCGAAGGTGAAGTTCACCTCTCCCACGCCCCAGCGCTCCGCGCAGGCGCCGAACTCCTCCTCGGCGCCGGCGAAGCCGCTCACCAGGAGCGTGAAGTCCTCCGGGCGAGGCTCGATCAGCGGGGCCTCGTCCTGGTCCTCGTCCTGGATCCGCAGGGCGCCGCCCTCCAGGACGAGCGGAACGTCGGCCGCGGGGAACCGCCCGAAGTCCTTCACCAGGGTGAGCCGGGCGTGTCGCCCGTGCGGCTCGAGGAAGACGCCCACGTCGACGAGCGCGGCGCAGTCGTCCGCCAGAGGCGCGATGGGCGGCGCGCCGCCGGGCGCGTCCCGCGCGGTCATCCAGAGCTCGGCCCCCACGCGGGCGGCGCTCGCCTTGAGGGCGCCGACCGTCGCCGCCGCTCCGGGTCCCTCCCATCCGAAGCCGTCCACGAGGACGGCGGAGGGCGCGCGCCCCGAGTGGGCCTGGAACGCCCGCAGGGCCTCGTCGAGCGCGTGGGCGCCGAAGGCCCCGTCCATCGACGACCAGATGAGCCGCCGGCGGGCGATCGCCTCGCGGACCTTCCCCCGATCCGCCAGGTCGACGCGGTCGGCCAGCGCGTCGAAGACCGCGGCGTACCGGGCGGAGACGTGCTCCACCGGTTGCCCGACCCCGACGTGCAGGACGGGCCGCTCGCGCAGCAGGGCGTCCAGGCCGAGCTGGACCAGGCAGGCGGACTTGCCGACGCCCGCCGGCGCCATGATCACGCCCAGGTGGCCGGGGCCGAGCCCGCCGCGGAGGGTGCGGTCGAGGATCCGCAGCGGGCTCTGGAGGATGGCCTCCTGCCGGATCATGGTCCAGCCGGAGTCTACTTCTTGCCGCCCGCCGCCGCCTTGGCCGCCTTCGTCATGAGCTCCTCGGCCATGGCGGCCGGGACGGGCAGGTAGCGCGAGAACTCCATGGTGAACTCGGCCTTGCCCTGCGTCGCGGAGCGGAGCGTCGTCGAGTAGCCGAACATCTCGGCCAGCGGGACCTCGGCCTCGATCCGGGAGAGCTGCCCGTCCTCCTGGGAGCCGATGATCATCGCGCGCCGCTGCATGAGGCCGCCGAGCACGCCGCCCGAGAACTCGGAGGGGGTCTCGACCACGACCTTCATGATGGGCTCGAGGAGGCGCGGCTTGGCGCGGTCGAAGCCCTCGCGCCAGGCGCCGCGGGCGGCCTCCTGGAAGGCGATGTCCGACGAGTCCACGGCGTGGCTCGCGCCGTCGTTGATGACGACGCGGACGCCGACGACCGGGAAGCCGAGGAGCCGGCCCTTGCCGATCATCGACTTGAAGCCCTTCTCGCAGGAGGAGATGAACTCGCGCGGGATGGCGCCGCCCACCACGTCGTCGACGAACTCGAAGTCGCCGTCGAACGGCTCGAGGTAGCCGCACACGCGGCCGAACTGGCCGGAGCCGCCGGTCTGCTTCTTGTGCGTGTACGCGAACTCGGCGCGCTGGCCGATCGTCTCGCGGTACGCGACCTGCGGCGGCGAGGCCACCACGATCGCGTTGTACTCGCGCTTCATCCGCTCGATGCTGTCCAAGGGGCGCATGCTCGGCTTCCCGGTGGTGAACGTCCGGGTGGTCATCAACGACGGCGCCAGCCACGCGGTCGACTCCTCCGACATCGCGTTCCAGGAGGCCGC
>DATIWK010000052.1:0-14930 GCA_035519395.1 Anaeromyxobacteraceae bacterium
CCGGGACGCGCCGTGCGACGGGGGTGCGCGGCGCGTCGCCGGCGCCCTCCGGGCCCAGGCGCCGGCCGGGGTGTGGCAGCTCGCCGGTCAGCGCGAAGAGCAGGGTGCCGCCGAGCATGTAGACGTCGGAGGCGGCGTCGGGGGTGCGTCCCTCGCGGAACTGCTCCGGCGCCATGTACTCCACCGTGCCCACGCGGACCAGGCCGTCCGGCGCGGGCACGCCGTCGTGGCGCGCCAGCGTGGTGGCGACCCCGAAGTCGGCGAGCATCACCCGGTGCGTCTCCGGCGTCACGAGCACGTTCTCGGGCTTGATGTCCCCGTGGACCACGCCGGCGCGGTGCGCCGCCTCGACCCCGCGGCAGGCGTCCTCGACGAGCCGCGCCGCCTCGGCCGGCGCGAGGCGCGGCGCTCCGCCGCCGCCGGCCACGTGCGCGAGCGACGATCCCACGCGGATCGCGCCCGGCCGCTGCGGGTCGGCGTCGGCGCAGAGCGCCATCTCGATGAAGTACGGGCCGTCCTCGATGCGGCCGGCGCCGTGCACGGCCACCACGTTGGCGCTGGGAATGCGCCGGGCGGAGGACGCCTCGCGCCGCACCTCGGCGATGAGCTCCGGCGCCCCGGGCACGCGCCGCAGGACCTTGAGCGCCACCTGCCCGTCGAGGTCGGCGCGGGTCGCCCGGTAGACCTCGCCGTGCGCGCCGCCGGCGATCCGCTCCAGCAGCATGTAGGGCCCGAGACGGCAGGGCGGCTCCAGGGGCGGCGCGAAGGCCTCGTCCTCGCCGGGGAGGAGCGACCGCACCCGCGCCTCCAGCGCCGCGTCTCCGGCGCACAGCTCGCGCAGGCGCCGCTCGCGCGCCTCGCCGCCGAGCCGCGCCACCTCGATCCAGATGTCGTCCACCGCCGGGGTCACGCCGCGCCCCCGGCCGCGCCGCGCTCCCGCTCCGCCCAGGCGTGGAAGAACCGCAGGTCGGCGAGGACGTCGGCCGTGGTCCGCCCCGAGGCGACCGCCACCTCCGGCGGCCGCTCCAGCCCGAGCACCACCCGGCGCGCGACGTCGGCGATGCGCCGCCCGTGCCGGAGCGACGGGTCGGCCTCGAGCCGGCGCGCCGACTCCTCGACGGACGCGCGCTCCGGCGCGACGCGCTCCAGGGCCCAGGCGCGGAAGAACGCCTGGTAGCTCTTCACGGTGCCCTCGGCGATGCCGGCCACCTCGGCGGTCTCCGCCACGGTCATGCCGAGGAGGTGGCGGCACTCGGCCACCCGCGCGATGGTCTCGCGCTGCCGGACGACCTCGTCCGCCTCGAGGTCGGCGAGCAGCCAGAGGGCGCCGAGGATCTCCTCCGGGTCCTCGACCCGCTCCTCGCGCCCCATGGCGTGGACGGCGCGCAGCGCCTCGACCGCGTGGTGGCGCCGCCGGGCGCGCCAGTGGTCGATCCAGGTGCGCCGGAGCGCGATGAGGCAGTGCCCGACGAAGTGGGCCCGGTCGTTCCACTCGCGCTTCCCCGAGCCGAGGACGCGCACCAGCGCCTCGTGCAGCCCCGCCGTCGCGACGAGCGTCGCCGGCGCGGCGTGGCTCATGTCGCGCGCCTTGCGCCGCAGCTCGTCGTAGACGGCCGGGAGGTCGTCGAGGGTGAAGGCCATCGGGTTCGCGGCCATCCTAGCCGATCTCGAACCCCGCGAAATCGGGCCGCTTCTGCGGAAAGGTGGGACCTCCATGGCCGTTTTCCGGCCGCCTGGCGCTTCCCGGTAGAGGCGCCGGACTGCGAGGCGCCCCGGGAGAGAGACGATGCCGCTCGATGCGCCCACCTTCACGCCGTGCCGCCCCGCGGAGGACCTCGCCCTCCTGGAGCGCGCGCGCGGCGGCGATCGCGTCGCGCAGGCGAAGCTCTACGCCGACGCCTGGCCCGACGCCTGCCGCACCTTCGCTCGCGTGTGGCGGCTCGCCGTCGAACACCACGACGTCCGGGCGGCGGCGGACGACGTCTTCGTGGACCTGTGCGATCGCGACGCCGCGGGACGCACCGGGTGGGAGCGGTATCAGCTGCCGCCGCACGGCCTCCCATTCCGCGGCTTCGTGCGGATGGTCGCCACGCGCAAGGCGCTCAACGCCATCCGCGACCGGCGCGCCCGCGCCGAGAAGCGCTCGGCGCGTGAGCCGATCGCGTGGTGGACGGGCGGCGGGATCGCGGAGCGGGTCGAGGCGAGGGAGGAGGTCCGGCTCGTGCTCGCGCGCCTCGAGCCGGCCTACGCCCGCGCCCTCCGGCTCGTGGACGTGGACGGCGTCCGGATCGCCGACGCCGCGCGGCTGCTGGGGCTCGGTTCCTACTCGGCGGCCAACTCGCTCCTGGGCCGGGCCCGGGCCCGGGCCCGGGCGCTCCGGGCGGCGCTGGCCTCGGGGTAGCGGATCCGGAGTCGCACCGGGCCGCTCCGGACGGCGCCCGGCGCGGCGACCTCCAGGCGGCGCCCGAAGACGCGGCGGAAGAGCGCGGCCTCCCGCTCCGCGTCCCACAGCTCGAGGTCGGTGGGGCCGCTGGCGGCGATCCGGACCCGGATCGACCGTCCCCGCGCCGAGACCTCGAGGGCGCGCACGACCTGGTGGTGGCCGCGGTCGAGGGCATCCGCGACGCGCAGGAGCGCGACGAGCTTGCGGACGGCCACGAGCTCGGCGGTGGACAGCCGCTCGAGGTCCGCGCGGCCCCGGGAGGGGGCGCTCCTGCGGTGGTAGCGTGCCACCAGGGCGATGAGCTCGCGCTCGCGATCCGGGAAGCCGGGCAGGTCGGCGTTGGCGACCAGGTAGTAGGTGTGCTTGTGGTGCGCGTGGACCGAGACGGCGTGGCCGACGTCGTGGAGCAGCGCGGCCGCCTCGAGCACGCGGCGCTGGGACGGTGGCAGCCGGTGGAGCCGCGCCAGGCGATCGAACAGCACCAGCGCGAGCCGCGCGACCTGGCGGGCGTGCCGCTCGTCGAACGCGAAGCGGCGGCCGAAGGCGACGAGGGCGTCGGCCGTGGAGTCGTCCGCGCGCGCGCCGCGGCGCGACAGCTCGACGAGGATGCCGTTGCGGAGACCCGTCTCCACGGCCGCGACGGAGGCGAGCCCGAGGTGCCGCATGGCGGCCTCGAGCACCGCGGCGCCCGCGACCACGATCTCGGCGCGGCGCGGGTCGAACAGGCGACGCCGCTCGGCGACGCTCATGCCGGCGAGCGCCTCGACCGCGCGCGTCACCTCCTGGCGCGTGGCGCGCCGCCCGCCGTCGGCGGCGAACCCGACCACGGCACCGATCGTCCCGGAGCTGCCCAGGGCCGACCGGACTCGAAGGTGCGGCTCGGGGATGGCTTCCCGGAACGCCTCGTCGGCGAAGGCGCGGAGCGCGGCGAGCCGCGCCTGGGCCATCCGGCCGTTGGCCGAGAAGATCTGCGTGAGCCGGACCGCGCCGAGCGCCACCGACCAGAGATCGGTGGGCGCCTCGCCGAGCGCGGTCGCGACCTCGGTCGAGCCGCCGCCGATGTCGATGACGACGGCGCGCGCGTCGGGCGGCCGTCCGCGCAGGACGCCCAGGCAGATGAGCCGGGCCTCCTCGCGGCCCGAGACCACGTCGAGGTCGAGCCCCGCCTCGTCGCGCACGCGCTGGACGACGTCGGGGCCGTTCTTCGCCTCCCGCACGGCGCTCGTCGCGACGGCGCGGACGCGCGCGCCGTACCGCCTGCACAGCGCCTCGTAGCGGCGGAGCGTCGCGACCAGGCGATCCACCACCTCGGGCGGGATCCGGCCGGTGATGAACACGCCCTCGCCCGGGCGGATCGGATCGCGCTCCTGGTGCATCGTCTCGAGCGAGCCGTCGGGCAGCACCCGGGCGATCTCCAGGCGGACGGCGTTCGTGCCGACGTCCACCGCCGCGATCAGCTTGTCGGCGCGAGTCCTGACCATCGGATGGGGAGTGTAGCGCCAGACCCCGACGGGCATGCCAGGCGCGCCCCTACCGGAAGGGCTCGCCCCGGGAATCGCTCCGCGCGCCGTCACCGTCCCAGCGCCCGGAGCTGCGAGGGCTCCAGCAGCCAGCGGAGCTCCCCCGCCGCCGGCCCGGGCCGCCGATCGATGCGGATGAGGCAGGCGCCTCCCTTCCGGAGCACCGCGAACGGCTCGCTGCGCCCGGCGAGGAGGAAGGCCGCGAGCAGGCCCAGGTGCGGCTCGTGGCCGACCACCGCCACGGCCCTGCGCTTCGCCTGCGCGCGGAGCCAGGGGAGGAGCGCCTCCGGCGGCGCCTCGGGCGCGAGCTCCTCCACCTCCTCGACGCGGCTCACGCCGAGGAAGGGCGAGAGGATCGCGGCCGTCTCCTTCGCGCGGACGAGCGGGCTCGACGCCAGCACCTCGACGCCGGCGGCGAGGTTCGCGAGCCCGGCGGCGGCCCTCTCCATCTTCCGCCGGCCCTGGGCGGTGATCGGCCGGAGCACGTCGTCCTTCCCGCTCCGCGCGAACTCCTCGCGGTCCTCCGCGATGGCGTGCCTCACGATGAGCAGGTCCATCCGGTGAGCTTTACGCCTCGGCGAGCGCGGCGGACCATCCATGTCGGGGCATGCGAGCTCACCCCTGATCCTGGGCGGCCAGCGGCTCCCCGGGGTCCACGAACCGGTACCCGATCCCGCGCACCGTCTCGAGGAGATCGCGCCCGGACCCGAGCTTCTCGCGGAGCCGCTTCACGTGCGTGTCGATGGTGCGGGTCTCCAGGTCCGCGGTGACGCCCCAGACGTCGGCGAGCAGCCGCTGGCGCGTCTGCACGCGGCCGAGCCGCGCCAGGAGCGTCGCGAGCAGCTTGAACTCGATGGGCGTGAGCTCGATCTCGGCGCCGTCCACCAGGCAGCGGTGCGTGTCCACGTCGATCCGGATCGGCCCCACCGACTCGGGCGGCCGCTCCGTCGCCGGGCCGGCGCGCCGGAGCACCGCCCGGAGCCGCAGGATGAGCTCGCGGACGCTGAAGGGCTTCGTGACGTAGTCGTCGGCGCCGACCTCGAACCCGACGACGCGGTCCACCTCGTCGCCGCGCGCCGTGACCATCACCACCGGCACGTCGCGGGTGCGCGGATCGCTCTTGATGCGGCGGCAGATCTCGGTGCCGGGCACGTCCGGCAGCATGAGGTCGAGCAGCACGAGGTCGGGCACGCGCCGCCGCAGGTGCGCGAACGCCGCCTCGCCCCCGCCGGCGAGCAGGGTCTCGAACCCGGCGCCCCTCAGGTTGAAGTCGAGGAGCGACAGCATGTCGGGCTCGTCCTCGACGATCAGCAGGGTAGGCACGGGCATCCCATGTCGCGCACCGGCGTGGCGAGCGCGTCGCGATCCCGTGACGAATGCGCGACGGCCTTCAGCCGCCGTGCCCCCGGCCGGGGACCGCGTCGTCGAGGAAGCGCAGGAGGCCAGCCCGCGCGGCGCGGCAGGCGAAGAGCAGCGTGAGGTGGCCGCGCGGGTAGAGCGCCGGCGCGATGCCCCAGGCGTGCGCCAGGCCGATCGCGCCGCCGGGGTGGGCGATGGCGTCGAACCGTCCGCCCGCCACCCAGGTGGGCGCGGCGGGAGGCGGGCGGCGGGCCGGGTCGAGGCTCGCGAGCGCCTCGCGGAGGACGTCGTTCTCCGGCATCGGCGACCCGGCGGCCGCCGCCAGCCCTCGGTAGCGCCGCCCGATGGCCGTCTGGTGATCGAGCACCGCGACCAGGTCCGCAGGCGGCGCCACCAGCGCCACGAACCGGAGCGGCTCGCCGGCCGTCGCCGCGAGCGCCGCGCCGAGGCCGCCGAGGGAGAGGCCGACCAGGCCGGCCGGCCCGCGCGCCGCCGCGAGCGCGGCAGCGGTCCGGATCTCGAGGACGAACTGGCCGAAGACGGCCTGGAGCCGCGCCAGGTCGAGCGTGACGAAGCCCTCGCCGCTCTGCGCGCCCTCCTCCGCGCGCCAGAGGTGATGCGGGGGAACGACGATCCAGACGTCCCACCCGGCGGCGACGAGGCGTGCCACCCACCCCGACACCAGCTCGACGCTCCCGATCTTCCAGGGAGGCACGAGGAGCGCGGTGCCGCGCGCGGCGCCGCGCGCCGGGGTCACGTGGAGCGCCATCCGGTCGCGCGGGGACAGAGGGCGCGGCGACGGCGCCGACCACCGCCCGGGGCCGTCCGGCGGCTCCGGCAGCGCCGGGAGCGGATCGTAGCAGTCGAGCGGGACGGGGGACGCTGCGCGATAGGGCTGCGGCAGCCGCGGGACCCGGTCCTCGAGCCACGAGGCGAGCCGATCAACGGAGCGGTGGAGGGCGCCCGTCACCCGGCCGTCCGGTCAGCGCGCGGCCCGGGAGGCCACCGCCGCGAGCGCCAGCCCCTCGAAGAGCAGGTGCGAGGCGAGGTGCGCGGTCAGGTCGGCGTGGTCGAGCGGCGGACAGACCTCGACGAGGTCCATGCCCACCAGCGGGAGCCCGGCCAGGCCCCGGAGGAACGCGAGCGCCTCGCGCGCCGCGAGGCCTCCCGGCACCGGCGTCCCGGTCCCGGGCGCGAAGGCCGGATCGACCGCGTCGACGTCGAAGGTGATCCAGGCGGGGCGGTCTCCGACCTCGCGGACGATGGCGCGCGCCACGGCCTCGGGACCGGCGGCGGCGAGCGCGTCGGCGGTGATGCGCCGCGCGCCGTGGCGGTCCCCGAGCGCGCCGTCGTCGGCCCGGCCCCAGGGCCCGCGCACGCCGACCTGCCAGAGCCCGCCGGAGGCGACCAGCCCCTCGGCCAGCGCGTGGCGGATCGGGGTACCGTGGTGCCAGTCGTCACCCCACAGCTCGGGGCCGCTGGTGTCGAGGTGGGCGTCCACGTGCACCAGCGCGAGCGGCCCGTGCCGGGCCGCCGCCGCGCGGAGCGCCGGGAGGGCGACGGAGTGATCTCCCCCGACCACGAACGGCGCGGCGCCTGCCGCCAGGATCGCCGCCACCTGTGCCTGCACCGCGACGCGCATCGCCTCGCGATCGAAGGGCGGGAACGCCGCGTTGCCCGCGTCCACCGCGCCCGTCGCCTCGAATGCGTCCAGCCCGTGGCCGACGTGCCATCCCTGCACGAGCGCGCTCACCCGCCGGACGTGCCAGGGGGCGAGCCGTGCGCCGGGCTGGTAGGTCGTCCCCGCGTCCGTGGGGACGCCCAGGAAGGCTGCGCGCGTCCCGGGCGGCAGATCGCCCGGGGCGGCCCGGCGCAGCCGGAAGAACGGTGCCTGGCCGTGGGCCAGGTACTCATGCGCCGGCTCTTGTCTGGTCATCTCCCAGGCCTCCCGAGAGCAGCGCCTCGACGCGCGCGCGCGCCGCCGCGGCGAGCTCCGCGGCGGTCCGGTACGCGCGCGGCAGGATGGGCACGCCGAACCGGACCACCGCCCGGGTGCGGCTCGAGCCGGCCAGGCGGAGGTAGTGCGGCAGGAAGGTGTCGTCGCCGACCCACGCCAGCCCGGGCGGATCGTAGGCGACGGCGGCCGGCACCACCGGCGCGCCGGCGCTCCGCGCGAGCGCGAACAGCCCGGCGCGGAAGGGAAGCACGCGATCGCCGCGCGTGGTCGTCCCCTCGGGGAAGTTCAGGACCGCGAGCCCGTCGCCGAGCGCCCTCGAGGCGCCGCGGATGACGCGCATCCCGGACCGCGCGTCGCCGCGCTCCACGAACAGGACGCCCAGCTCGCGGGCGAGGCCGCCCACGATCGGCCAGGCGGAGACGTCGAGCTTGGAGATCGGCACGCAGGGCGCCAGCCCACCGATGACGATGGGATCGAGCCAGCTCACGTGGTTCGAGGCGACGATGCACGGCCCGCGGGGTCGCGCCCCGTCCACCTCCACCTCGACGCCGTGCAGCGCGGCGATCCGCGCGAACAGCTCGCGCATCAGGAGCGCGCGCTCGCGGCGGGCGCCGGGCTGCTCGCCGCGGTGGCGGCGGATCTCGCCCAGCCGGGCGCCGGCCTCGACGGCGGCGGCGCCCGTCCCGGCGATGCGCCCGGTGGCGCGCGCCGCGGCGGGCACGCCCGCGACCAGCCGGAGCGGGGTCATGCCGCCCCCGCGAGACGGGCCTTCTCCACGGCGTCGCCGGCGCCGACGAGCCCGAGCTTCTCGAGGCGCGCGCGCATCCGCTCGAAGGCGGCCCGGTCGATGCGGGAGACCAGGCGGCGGTCGCCGGGGCCGTAGAAGTCCTCGCGGATCTCGACGTCGCGCGCCCCGAGCGCGGCGTGGAGCGCCCGCGCCGCGACGTTGTCCTCCTTCACGGTGAACCAGCAGGCGTCCACGTGCGGCGCGAGCCCGGCGATGAGGGTACGCACCAGCTGCACCGCGACGCGGGAGCCCTGGTACTCGGGCAGGACGCCGAGCGTGGTGCAGTAGGCCTCGCGCCCGCGCACGAAGGCGAGGACGTGGCCGACGGGCCGGTCGGCGTCGAGCGCGATGAAGCACGTGTCGGCGAAGAACTCGCAGCAGAGCCGGACGTAGTACGGCCCCAGGACTCCCTCGCCCGAGGAGCCGAAGATCGCGTCCTCGAGCTGCATGAGCGCGGCGAAGTCGTCCCGGCGGAGCGACCGGATGGTTCGGTGGGCCATGGTGCGCCTCCTCTCCGCGCAGACCCTACCGGGCCCGCGTGAGCGGAGCGTGACGCGTGGGCGAACCTTCCGTGTCGCGCTCAGCGATGGGGAACGGCGACCACCGGCACGGTCGAGCGCCGGACCACGTGCTCCGCGACCGACCCCAGCACCGCGTGCGCGAGCCCGGTCCGGCCATGCGTCCCGACGACGATGGCGTCGAACCCGCCCTCGACGGCTGCAGCCACGATCGCCTCGGCGGGACGGCCGGCGAGGAGCGCCGTCGAGACGGGGGCGCCCGCCGCCGCCTCGACCTCCCTCGCCCACGCGTCCAGGGTCGCAGCGGCCCCCGGCTCCGCCCGCGCAGGCGCCGAGGGTGGCGCGAACGGCGTCACGCCGGGGCGCGGTGCGGGCGCGACGTGCACCACGGTGAGCAGGCCGGCGACCTTCCGCGCGAGCCGGGCTGCCTCGAGGAGAGCGGCGTGCGACGGCGGCGAGAAGTCGACGGCGCAGAGGATGGCCCGCCACTCGCTCATGCCCGAAGGCTACGCCGTTTGCGCTCGTCGGGTCCGGCCTCGAACGGGGTGCGGCACGGGCGCCCCTCGCCGGGCGCCCGGGTGCCGGGCCTCGTCACGCGTCCTCGGGGAGGCGGAACGGCGGCACGCGCCTGCCGTCCACGTCGGTGAAGCCGAAGGTGCGCGCCAGGTCGCCCACGGTGAGGGTCTTGCCGGTCCAGCGCGCGCGCCGCGGATCCGCCGCCAGCATCGCCACCGCGCGCCCGACGTACTCGACCGACTCGGTGGGTCCCAGGTCGAACGCCGCGAGCGCGTGGGCGGCCATCACCCGCTCGGTCCGCATGAACCCTGGCGTCACCGCCACGGCGTGGATCCCCCTCGAGAGCAGCTCGCGCGCCATCCCGAGGACCATCCTCGAGACCGCGTTCTTCGCGACGTCGTAGAGGAGGCTGCCGAGGTACCTCCCGCGGTCGCCGGCGGTGGTGGAGACGATGAGGCCGCGGCCGCGCCTCAGCATGAGCGGCACCCCGAAGAACGAGGCCACGAGGTGGGCCCGTGCGCCTGCCGTGATCATGCCGTCCCAGCGGCGCAGCGACTGCTCCCAGAACGGCGCGGCGAACCGGGTCCCGTCGTCGTAGGTCGTGCCGAAGTAGTGCTCGTAACCGCCCCAGGCGTTGTTGACGAGCAGATCCAGGCGCCCGGCCTCCCGGCGGACGCGGGCGAAGACCGCCTCCACCTCGGCGTCCACGGTGTGATCGCACCGGAGGGCGATGCCGCGGCCGCCGCGCCGGGCGACCTCCTCGGCCGTGTCCTCGACGGTTCCGGGCAGATCGTCCACCGTCTGCCCGCCGCGGACGCTGCGGCCGGTGACGTACACCGTCGCGCCGCACTCGCCGAGCACCGCGGCGATGCCGCGCCCGGCCCCGCGGCTCGCGCCGGTCACCACGGCGACGGCGCCGTCGAGCCGCGGCGGCTTCCACCTCGGATGCGCCCGGCGTGCCGGCCTGCCTCCCCCGCCGGTCCGGGCCGGCAGGCGCGTCGCGGTCCTCCTCGCCATTGCGCGAGCGTACCCCGTCGCGGCGCCGCAGGCGGGACCTGCACGGGGCGGCGGGGGGACGTCTTCGCCCTCGACCTTCGCGTCCGGGGCGAGGCGGGGTCACGCCCCCGCGGCGGCGATGCGCCGTTCGGCCCAGGCCAGCACGCTGCGGACGCGCGGGACGAGCAGCGGGATCGCCTCGGAGTACCCGAGCCAGCGGTACTCGTGGTGCTCCCGCCGGCCGAAGGGGTTCACGGTCAGGTCCACCGCGGCGGTGCGCGTGCGGGCCACGTAATACCGCGCCACCTTGCCTCGCGCGTAGGGCTCGGTCTCGACGAAGTCGTGGCCGGTGGGGAACTCCAGGTCGGCGATCCCGGTCTCCTCGCGGACCTCGCGCACCGCGGCAGCGAGGGGATCCTCGCCCTCCTCCACCTGGCCCTTGGGGAAGTCCCAGTTCCGGTACGCGCGCAGGAGCAGGTAGCGGCGCGTGCCGCCGTCGTCGCGGTACAGGACGGCGCCGGCCGACAGGGTTCTCCGTTCGATCACGCTCGGCGTGCTCCCCAGGTGCATCCTAGCCGACGATGGGACCCGCGTCGCGATCTCGTCTCGCGGAGCGCCGCACCCACGGTGAGCCGCCTCCCCGGCAGGTCGCCGCGCCCGCTCCACCCCGTCCGGCCCTCGCCCCGTGGCGAGGGGATCACCGCAGGAGCGCGACGACCACCGCGCCGACGAGCGCGAACCCCAGCGCGAGCTTCACCGCCCCGCCCACCAGCAGCCCGAGCGCGGTCCCGAGCCCGGCCTTCGCGGCGCGCGCCACGTCCGGATTGCGCCACGCCTCGAACGCCATCGCCCCCACCACCGGTCCGAGCAGGATCCCCGGCACGCCGAAGAAGAGACCGGCGAGGAGGCCGAGCGACGCGCCGAGCGCCGCCCAGCGCGAGGCCCCGAATGCCTT
Source organism: Anaeromyxobacteraceae bacterium (assembly GCA_035519395.1). Taxonomy (GTDB): domain Bacteria; phylum Myxococcota; class Myxococcia; order Myxococcales; family Anaeromyxobacteraceae; genus Anaeromyxobacter. The sequence goes on from DATIWK010000052.1 coordinate 11,052, forward strand.
CGCGCCCAGGACCCCTGCGAGCACGTCCACCATCGCGACGAGGGCGGCGACGAGCACGGAGACCGCGACGATCCCCCAGCCCACGCGCGTGAACCCCTCCGCCCACGCGACCAGGAAGGTCCCCGCCACCAGGAGGAGCGCCCCGGGGACGACGGGCACCACCAGCCCCACCAGCCCGGCGGCGAGCGCACAGGTGCCGAGGGCGTACAGGAGGACCGTCACGAGCACGCCCCGGTCATGCCAGCGTCACGGCGTCGCGTCCAGCGGTACGGGGTCGCGGCCGCGCCACCCGGGCGACGGAGCCGGGACCCCGCCCAGGGGCGGTCTCCGGCGGGCGTCGAGTGGACAACCTTGTGGACGGTGTGGACTGCGCACGGAGGCCAGAACCCGGGCCTGGCCGGCTCGAATCTCGCCATGCGGCGAGGGCGTGGCGGGGGAGCGAACTCCCGAGTACGGATCGGGGCGCTCATTCCGCGGAGGTCCGCTTGCGCCGCCCGAGCCCGTCCGCCTTCGCCTTCGCCCTCGCCTTCGCCGTCGCGGCAGCGCCGCGGCACGCGTTCGCGGCGCCGAAGACCCCGGTGCCGCCGGCGCCCCGCGCGCCCTCCGACCGGGCGTCCCGCCCGCCCTTCTGCTCCGGCGAGTACGCGGACGACCTCGCCGCGCTCACCGCGCGGGCGCGGGAGGTGGAGCAGGCGCAGTACACCTTCTGCGTCCGCACCAGCGCCGTCTACGAATGCCCCTTCTACGCAGCGGACGGGGCGCTGCGGAAGACGCGCCGCACGGTGGTGGCGCACGGCACGGCCTTCGCGTACCGCCGGCAGGAGGGCGACACCCTCCTCATCACCAACGACCACGTGGCGGAGTGGCCGACCGTCACCGACGACGACCACCCGGTGGAGGACGTCCCGCGCGGCTGCAAGCGCGTCTCCGACGCGCTGCGGATCGTGGACGACGAGACCGACGGCTACGAGCGCGACGACGTCCCCCTGACGCGCGCCGCGGGCGACCCGCAGCTCGACATCGCCGTGCTGCGCGCGCACCAGGCGCTCCCGGTCCTGCCCTGGAAGATCGGCCGGAGCGCGGCCGTCCGGGAGCGAAACGCCGTCGAGGTCCGAGGCTTCCCGCTCGGAGTCCTGCGGACGCGCAACGCCGGCAAGGTCATCTCCGCCTACGACCACGACGACGAGCACGAGTGGGACCACGACGACTTCGTGATCGACGCGCTGCTCTCACCGGGGAACTCGGGGTCGCCGGTGCTCGCGGTCTCCTGCCGGACCGGGGAGTTCGAGCTGGTGGGCGTCTACCACGCCGGCTACTCGCGCGGCGCGGCGCTCAACGTCGTGGTGGCCATCGACCAGGTCCGAGATCTGATGACCACCCTCAGGCGCTCGCCGCGGGCGCACGCCGAGGCGCCTCCCGCGCTCGACGCCGCGGCGCGCGCCGGTCTCGCCGCGGGGCTGGCGCACGACCCGACGCCCTACTTCCCGTTCGGACCGCTGGTCGCGGGCGGGCACCTCCGGCCCGACGGCGCGCTCGTGTTCGAGGTGCTCCCCCGGGACTTCCCGGTGCGCACCGGCCCGCTCCTGGCGCTCGAGGACCTGCCACCCCAGGACGGCGGCGCCTTCGGCGTGCTCGGGCGCGTCTGGGCCGGGAACGGGTCCGGGCTGCGGGCGGTGGCGCGCGCCGACCTGGACGCCGACGCCCAGGCGCAGCTCGCCCGCGTGCTGGACGGGCTCCGGCGCGATGCGCTCGCCGCCAACGCGCTGCGCTCCGCTGCGCGGCACGGGGGCCGGACCCGCGACGCGTTCCACGCCGCCCGGCGCCTGCAGCGCGTCGTCGAGCGCGCGGCGAGCGCGCGATCCGACCTGGCGCAGACCGCCGGCGACCTCGCCGAGCGGCTCTTCGCGCCGGGGAGCGACGGCGCCACCCTCGCCGACGCCCTGGCTCCGGCGATCACGCCCGCTCCTCGAGCGGCGGCACCGGATCCTCCGCCGGCGGCCGGCGCGGAGCGCGGGGACGCCCTCCAGACCCCGGTCGCCACGGGCCAGGCTCATCCGCCCGCCCCTCCGCTCCAATCGCCGTGAGCGTCGCGACGCCCGCCGAGGAGCGGCTGCGGGCCGTCCCCTGGCGCGCGCTCGCGCCCATCGCCGCGGAGCTGGACGCGCCGATCGCCGAGGTGCTGTCGGGCGCGGCCGCCGAGCGTGTCCTGCGCGCGTTCCTGCGGGCGCGGCCGGCGCTCCCCGCGGAGGCGCGCGCGGCCGCCGCCGAGGCCGTGTTCGGCGTCGGGCTGTGGCGCCGGCGGCTCCGGGCCCAGCTCGGCGACCCGGACGCGTCGCCGCGCGTGCTCCTCGCTGCGCTGGCCCGCGACCTCGGCGGCATCCAGGAGGGCGCCGCGGCGCTCGCCGGGATCGCGCCGGACGCCCTCCCACCGTCCCGGCCACCCCCGGCGGCGCTCGCGGACCGCTACTCGCTGCCCGGCTGGCTCGCGAGCGAGATCGAGCGGGCGGCGGGTCCGGACGCGGCGGCGCTCGCGGATGCCCTCTCCCGCCCGGGCCCGGTCTGCCTGCGCGCCAACCTGGCCCGCATCTCGCGCGAGGCGCTCGCAGCCGCGCTCGCCGCCGAGGGCGTCGCCACCCGGGCCGGCCGCCTGGCGCCCGGCGCCCTGGTGGTGGAGGGGGCGCGGCCCAACGTGCTCGGGCTGGCGGCGATCCGCGAGGGCCTCTGCGAGGTGCAGGACGAAGGCAGCCAGCTCCTCGGCGAGCTCGTCGGCGCACGCCCGGGCGAGGCGATCCTCGACGCCTGCGCCGGCGCGGGCGGGAAGACGCTGCTCCTCGCTGCGGCGGCCGCGCCCGGCGGGACGGTGCACGCCACCGATCCGGACCGGGAGCGGCTCGTCCGGCTGCGCGGTCGCGCCCGGCGCGCCGGGGGCGCGCGGGTGCTGCTCCACGCGGGGCCCGCGCCGGCGGAGCTGCGGGTGGACCGCGTCCTGGTGGACGCACCCTGCTCCGAGCTCGGCGCGCTCCGGCGCGGGCCGGACCTGCGCTGGCGGATCGACCCGGGCGGCTTCGCTGCCCTGCCCGCGCTCCAGGCCGGGATCCTGTCGGACGCGGCGCGCCACGTCCGGCCGGGCGGGCGCCTCGTCTACGCGACCTGCACCTTCCGGCGCGAGGAGGACGAGGACGTCGCCCGCGCCTTCGAGGCCGGGCACACCGCCTTCGCGCGCGTCCTGCCGGAGGTGGCCCCCGCGCTCACGACGGCCGAAGGGTTCCTGCGGACGTGGCCGCACCGGGACGGGACGGACGCGTTCTTCGCCGCCGTGTGGCAGCGACGCCCGGGCACCTGAGGGTCAGAACGAGAACTGCATGCCGACGACGAACAGGTCGGTGCGCTCGGTCGGCTCGTTCCACGGGTACGCGGTCCCGGGGTCCTCGGCCTCGGCGAAGCGCTTGCCGCGGACCGCGTGGCAGGACGCCTTCACCACGAAGCCGGGATCGAACCAGTAGTTGAGCCCCAGCGCGATCTCGTCGTGACGGAGGAGCGGGGAGCCGCCGACGCCCGGCAGGGTGACGCGATCCACCTCCCCGCGCACCGCCACCTGGAAATGGCGTCCCAGGAACGCGGCGAGCTCGAGGTACGCGGCGCGCTGGGTCTCCTGGCCCTTCTCGGCGGACTGGAACGCCTCGGCCGAGACCCACAGGACCTCGCCCCGGTGGAACAGCGACGCACCGATGACGTAGAAGGGAAGCCGCTCCTCGTCGCCGCTGCCGATCTTGCTGTGCGACCCGGAGACGCGGAGGAGCCATTCCCACGGGGTGAGCAGCGTCAGCCGCCCGCCCACGAGGTTCGAGGCGAACCGATCCTCCGTCTCGGGCTTGTCGA
>DATIWK010000053.1:0-7647 GCA_035519395.1 Anaeromyxobacteraceae bacterium
GGCGGGGAACGTCGTGACCGTGCTGCCCGATCGCGCGGACCGCTACTTCGAGCCGCGCCGGTGGGAGCGGAGGATGGCCTGGTGAGCGGCGAGCTCCAGTACGGCGCCGCGGTGCTGGCGCGCCTCCGGTCGCTCTGCGAGGCCGACCCGGAGCGCGAGACGTGCGGGTTCGTGATCCGGCGCGCCGGGGCGCTCGAGGTCGTCCCCATCCCGAACGTCGCCGACCGCTACCACGCCGCCGACCCGGCCCACTTCCCGCGCACCAGCCGCGACTCCTACCTCCTGGATCCGCGCGTGCAGCTCCGGACCCTGCAGGACGCCGACGCGGCGGGCGCCGTGGTGGTGGCGGTGTGGCACTCGCACGTCGAGGTGGGCGCGTACTTCTCCGCCAAGGACCGGGCCGACGCCGTGGTGGACGGGGTCCAGCAGGTGCCGGGCGCCGAGTACCTCGTCCTCGGCGTGAAGGCCGGGCGGGTGACCGAGATCCGGCGCTACCGGCTGGTGGGCGGGGAGTTCGTGGAGTCGGTGTTGGCGTGAGCGCCGCGCCGAGGGTGGCCCTCGGCGAGCGGAGTCTCCGCCAGGGCGCCGGCGGCGTCGAGGGTGCTTCGGCTACGTCCGAGTCGGCCCGCCCTTCGCCACCTTGGCGGGCGCGATCGGTGTCGCTGCGCCCGGCTGCGCCTTCTTGCTCTCCCGCTGTGCCGCAGCCCGGGCGGCCTTGGCGTCCGCCTTGGCCTTCACGTCGGCTGCCGCCTGGGCTCTCGCCTCTGCCTGGGCGGGCGTGTCCACGTGCGGTTGCACGTTCTTCTTCGACAGATCGCTGAAGCTCATGTGCTGGTCTCCACCCTGCGATTGGGTTCGCCCATGGGTCTAGCGCGCCCGACTCGAAGGGGCACAGGGATGAAGGGGGGCCGAGAGCCGGCGCTATCGGCTCACGGGCGGGGAGCTCGTCGAGCCGCCGGGGGAGTGAGTCGGCGGGCGCTGCAGCGATCGGCGCTGGGGGCGCGCTGGAGCGGCCGGTCGTGAGGCCTTCGCGGCCTCCGGGTCGCAGCACGGGTCGCCGCAGCACGGATCCCCGCAGCACGGATCCCCGCAGCAGGGATCTCCCCAGCACGGATCTCCGCAGTACGGATCCCCGCAGCACGGATCTCCGCAGCACGGATCCCCACAGCACGGGTCCCCGCAGCACGGATCCCCGCAGCACGGATCCCCACCGCAGGGGTCCGGCGGGGGCGGGGGCGGCGGAGGCGTTGGCGGAGACGGAGGCGACGACGACGGCAGGCACACGCCCCCCACGCAGGCGCCGTCGCAGGTGCCGCCGCAGTCGCTCGGCAGAGGCGGGATGGGCTGACACGCACCCCCCGTGCAGTCGCCGTCGCAGGACGTCCCGCAGGCGCCGCAGTTCGCGGGGTCCACGTCCAGATCGGCGCACAGGTTCCCCGCCGCGCAGAAGGTCCTGCCCGGCGGGCAGCCGCACACGCCTCCCGCGCAGACCGCGTCGGCCGGGCAGGCGTGCAGGCAGGCGGCGCAGTTCGCGGGATCGGTCTCCAGGTCCACGCACGCGCCTTCCCCGGTCGGGTTCGCGAAGGTCGGAACACCGGGACAGACGGTCGGCCGCGAGGCCGGGCACGCGCACGCACCGCTCAGGCAGGCCTCGTTCAGCAGGGGGCAGGCCGACGCGCAATCGCCGCAGTGATCGGGATCGGATGACGTGTCCACGCAGACGGGCCGACCGCCGCACTGCTGGATCGAGGCGCTGCCCGTGGAGCAGGAGCAGGTCCCCCCCGAGCACGCCCCCGCGCCGCACTCGAGGCCGCAGGCGCCGCAGTTCGACGCATCGCTCGCGAGGTCGACGCAGGTGCCGCACCAGGTCTGCCCCGGCGGGCAGGAGCGAGACTCCTGCCCGCCCAGCGAGGGCGGCGACGGGAAGCAGCCGGAGCTCCCCATCGCCAGGGCGCCGCACGCCACGATCGACCGCCACCACGCGTGAAGCCGGTGCCCGGGCATGTCCTCCCCTCCTTCCGCCAGCCAGACCCGCTCCGGCGAGGGAAGGTACCGGGCGCCCGGTTTAGAAGTGTGTCGGTCGCGCTGCTAGCCGCGGCTCGCGAGCCGCGGCGCGACGCCCCGGTCGAGCGGCTGCGTCCGCAGGGGCGCGATCTTGATCTGCTTCCCCTGTCCGGTGACGAGCGACGCGCGCAGCTCCCCCGCGCCGCAGCGCCGGCAGCGCACCAGCCGGACCTGGATCCGCGCCGGGAGCTTGTTCGCGGCGCGCTGCGCCGGGAGCGGGCCTGCCTCCGCCACCGCCGACGCGAACGCGGCCGCGTCGCCGGACTGCCCGGCCGCGAGGACCTTCGCGAGGGCCGCCTCGCCCCGCGCGTAGGCCTCGCGGGCCTCCTGGTCCCGGGCGGCGAGGCCGGCCACGTCCTTCTTCGACACCTTGCGGAGCTTCATGCCGGCGGGGATGACCGCGACCACGGGCTGGCGCATGTAGACCTTGCACGACGCGCAGTAGGGCATGTTCCGCAGCAGGAACGGCGTCAGCAGGCCGCCGCCGCAGAAGCCGACGATCTCGCCGGCGCGCAGCAGGTATCCCCACGCGCCCAGCGGCGCGCCCAGCTCGCCGTGGTCCTTCCAGGCGAAGGACCGGGTGACGGCGTCGTACCAGTCGAAGAAGCCCGCGGCGCTGCCGTCGTCGAGCGTCGCCCCCTCCGGGAACGCCACCCGGAACTCGATGTACTGGGCCGCCCAGTAGCCGGCGAAGAGCGCGAGCGCCACGGCGACCATCAGCACGCCCGTGATCTTGGTGCCGGTCGCCCAGGAAGAGAGGCCGAACCCCGTGGACGCCACGATGCCGACCAGGATCGCGCCGATGGGCAGGACGTAGTTCCCGTACCAGCCCATGACGTTCTCGCCGCCGTACCTCGAGATCGCCCACACCGCCGCGAGCGCGACCGCCGTCGAGGCGAGCCCCGCCAGGAGCACGAGGGGCGAGGCGTTGCCGGCGGCGACCTGGGCGCCGGGCTGGGCGGTGGGCCTGGGAGCGGTGGCGGGTGCGGACATCGGTTCCCTCCGGGCGAGTCCTGGACCCGCCGAGTAGAGCGCAGGCGATCCGCGGTTGTCCATCGCGCCTTCGACCGGCCGTGACGGAAGAGGTGCGCCGATGTCGGCGACGCCGCCTGTCCCGCGGCGCGGCGCATCCTCCCCCGTCGGCGCGGACCGCGGCCGGCGGTCGCGGGTGGAGGAGCGCCGCCGAACCTGCCGCGCGGGGAGCGCCGGAAGGACGTGCCGGGCCCGGATTGGAACGGGCCGGCGTTATCGGCTATCCTCCACGCCGTCTTGGCCCTGCGTCTCGCACACCGCATCGTCGCCGCTGCCCTCCTGGCAGCGCTCGCGACCGCGTGGGCGGCCCCCGCCGCGGCGCGCTGCGGGTCGCCGGGCGCCCGCGCGATGCCCTGCTGCCACCGCGCCAAGGCTCCGGCGGCGCCGTCCGTCGAACGCGCCTCCTGCTGCAGCGTGCGCGAGGCGCCTGCCCCGGCGCCCGCCGGCGCGGCGACGGTCCGCGCCCCGGCGGCGGCGCAGCTCGCGGACGGTGCACCGGTGGCGTGGCTCGCCGCCGTCGCCCCCCCCGCCCCGCCTCGCGCGGACGCGTTCGACCACGCGCCGCCGCCCGGCGCCGGGCCCATCCACCTCCGCATCCGCAGCCTCCTCATCTAGCCCTCCGGCGCCGTCCGCCGCGCGCGGGTTGCGCGCGGCGTTCCCGACGTCCGCCCGCGCTCGCGGCGCGGCGTCCGAACGACGCAGGAGGAGCATCCATGCATGCAGTCCACCGGGCCGCGCTCGCCGCGGCCGCCGCCCTCGCGATCCCGTCAGGCGCAGGCGCGGGATCGACCCCGACCTCCCCGACCGCGACCGCCATCTCCACCGCGACCGCGACTCCGACGCCGACCGCGACCGCGGCCGTGGCCGCCGCCCCCGGACCCGCCGAGCCGACCGACGACCCCGTCCTGTCGCGGCTCCTCTCCGAGAGCCTCGCCGCGCGGCCGGAGCTGAAGCAGGCCGAGGCCGAGGCGATCGCCGAGCGCGAGCGCGCGCCGCAGGCGGAGGCGCTGCCCGACCCGGTCCTGTCGCTCGGGATCCAGAACGACGGGTTCGACGGGATCCAGATCGGCAAGATGGAGACGAGCTACTACCTGATCATGCTCACCCAGCCGCTCCCGTGGCCCGGGAAGCGCGGCCTGCGGGCGGACGTCTCCCGCCTGGGGGCGAGCCGCGTGGAGGCGGGCCTGACGCGGGCGCGGCTCTCGGCGGAGGCGGACGTCCGCCGCGCGTACCTCGGGCTCCTGCTGGCGCGGGACCGGCTCGCGCTCCTCGGGCGCCTCGAATTGATCTGGCGGCAGTCGGCGGGAGTGGCCCGGGCCCGCTACGAGACCGGCGAGGGCGCCCAGTCCGACGTGCTGCGGGCGCAGCTCGAGCAGAACCGCCTGCGGCAGCGCCGCTGGAGCCTCGAGGCCGAAGCGCGCGCCTGGACCCAGACCTTGAACCGGCTCCGGGGCCGGCCGCTCGAGGAGGAGATAGCCACCGCGCGGAGCGTGCGCGACCTCCGCCTGCCTGCGCTCGACGCGCCGGGCGCCGCGGTCGCGGACGCGCTGGCGCGGAGCCCGGAGCTGGCCGCGGCGCGCCTCGGGGAGGCGCAGGCGGAGAAGGCGTCCGCGCTGGCGCGTCGCGACCGCTACCCGGACTTCACGGTGAGCGCTGGGCTGATGCCGCGCGGCTCGCTCGTGCCCATGTGGCAGGCGACCGTGGGCGTGACGCTGCCGATCTGGGGGCGCCAGGCGAGCGCCGCCGCCGAGGCGAAGGCCCGCGCCACCGCGGGCGCCCGGGGGGCCGAGGCGGTGGACCAGGTGGTGCGGCTCCGCGCCGAGGAGCGGCGGCTCGCCCTGGCGACGCTCCTCGACGCGCTCCGGCTCTACCGCGAGGGGCTCCTCGTCCAGTCGCAGGCCACCTCGGAGAGCACGCTGGCCCAGTACCGGGTCGGGAAGGTCACCTTCGCGTCGGTGCTGGAGGCCAACGCCGTCCTGGTCGCCGACGAGGACGGGTATCTCCAGGCGCTCGCCGACGCGCAGCGGCTCGCCATCGCGGCCGCCGAGGTGAGCCTCGACCCGGCGGTGGTGGCCGGCGGCGGGACGGGCGGGGCGAGCGTCCCCGGCGCGGGCGCGGTCCGCTCGGCCGGCGGCGGCGCGGCCCCGTCCGGCGGCGGCGCGGCGGCGCCCGACGCGTCCTCCTCCATGAACTCGATGTGAACCCGGAGCCGACCATGACGCCCGAGACCACGACTCCGACCTCCCCCGCTCCGCGTTCCCCTCGCCGCTTCGGAGGCGCCGCGCTCGCCGCGGTCGCCCTCGCCAGCGCGGCGCTGGGAACGGGCGGCGCGCTCCTCCTCCTCCGGCGCGGCGGCGAAGCCGCGCCCGGGCACGACCACCCGCCGGCGGTGAAGTACACCTGCCCCATGCACCCCACCGTCGTGCAGGACCACCCCGGGGACTGCCCGATCTGCGGGATGAAGCTCGTCCCGGCCTCCGCGGGCGCCGGCCCGGCCCCTTCCGCAGCGCCGGCCGCGGCCGACGCCGCGCCGGTCTACACCTGCCCCATGCACCCGTCGGTCGTGCAGGACCACCCGGGAAACTGCCCGATCTGCGGGATGAAGCTCGTCCAGGCGGGGGCGAAGGCCACCGGCGCCGCGGACGAGCGGACGGTCCTCTTCTACCGCAGCCCCATGGACCCGAAGGTCACCTCGCACGTCCCGGCCAGGGACGAGATGGGGATGGACTACCTGCCGGTCTACGCCGACGAGGCCGGCGTCGCCCCGGTGGTGCCGGGTCTGTCCGAGGTGACGATCGATCCGTCGCGCCAGCAGCTCATCGGCCTGCGCACCGCGCCGGTGGCGCGCGGCCCGGTGGGCGGCGCCTGGCGCACGGTCGGGCGCGTGGCCATGGACGAGACGCGCGTCCGGCACATCAACCTGAAGGTCCCCGGGTTCGTGGAGCGCGTCTACGTGGACTTCGTGGGCAAGCTGGTCCGGCGCGGCGAGCCGCTCTTCACCATCTACAGCCCCGAGCTGCTCTCCGCGCAGGAGGAGTACCTGCTCGCCCTGCGCACGCGCGGCGGTCTCGGCGAGGGCGGCCTGGCGCACGACGGCGACGCGCTGGTGGCGGCGGCCCGGCGCAAGCTGGAGCTGTGGGACGTCTCCACCTCGGAGATCGACGAGATCGAGCGGACCGGCAAGCCGGTGAAGAACCTCACCCTGCGCTCCCCCATCTCCGGCGTGGTCACGAAGAAGGACGTCGTGGACGGGATGAAGCTCGACGCCGGCGCGATGCCGTACGAGCTGGTGGACCTCTCGGCGGTCTGGGTGCTCGCGGACGTGTACGAGAGCGAGCTGCGGTTCGTGCGCCTGGGGATGCCCGCCACCCTCACGCTCAACGCCTACCCGGATCGCCCCTTCCGCGGCAAGGTGGTGTTCGTCGATCCGCTCCTCGACCCGAAGTCGCGCACGGTCAAGGTCCGGCTCGAGTTCCCGAACCCCGGCGGCGAGCTGCGCCCCGAGATGTTCGGCGAGGTGGTGCTGCAGGGGCAGACGCGCGAGGGGCTGCGGGTCCCCGCCGACGCGGTGGTCGACTCCGGGACCAAGAAGGTGGTCTTCGTCGCCGTCGGCGAGGGCAAGTTCCGGCCCCGCGAGATCCGGATCGGCGTGTCCGACGGCGCGAGCGTCGAGGTGATATCCGGGCTGGTCGAGGGTGAGCAGGTGGTCACCCGCGGCAACTTCCTCGTCGACTCCGAGTCGCGCCTGCGCGCCTCGCTCGCCGAGCTGACCGCCGGATCGCCGCCGGCGAAGCCCGAGCGCGCCCGCGTCCTGCCGTCCACCTCCGGCGCTTCGGAGTCCGCCTCCGCCGGACCGGCTCCAGGCGCCGCCGCGCCGGCCGCGGCGCCGCCGGCGCCATCTGGCGGCCACCCGGGGCATGCCGGCCACGGCGGAGGACAGCCATGATCCGTCGGATCATCCGCTTCTCCGCCGAGAACCGGTACCTGGTCCTCGCCGCGACCCTGGTCGCGCTATTCGTCGCCTGGTCTTCGATGCGGCACATCCCGCTCGACGCCCTGCCGGACCTCTCGGACACCCAGGTGATCGTCTACGGGAAGTGGGACCGGAGCCCGGACATCATCGAGGACCAGGTCACCTACCCCATCACCACCGCGCTCCTTGGTGCGCCGCGGGTGAAGGCGATCCGGGGCTTCTCCGACTTCGGCTTCAGCTACGTCTACGTGATCTTCGAGGACCGCACCGACATCTACTGGGCGCGATCGCGGGTGCTCGAGTACCTCTCCAAGATCACCCCGCAGCTCCCCCGCGACGTGCAGGTGGAGCTGGGGCCGGACGCCTCCAGCGTGGGCTGGGTGTACCAGTACGCGCTCGTCGACAAGAGCGGGCGCCACTCCTCCGACGAGCTGCGGAGCTACCAGGACTGGTTCCTCCGCTACGCGATCCAGAGCGTGCCCGGCGTCTCCGAGGTGGCGAGCGTGGGCGGACAGGTGCGCCAGTACCAGGTCACCGTCAACCCGAACGCCCTCGCCGCCTACAAGCTCCCGCTCCAG
>DATIWK010000054.1:0-2351 GCA_035519395.1 Anaeromyxobacteraceae bacterium
CGGCGTCAACACCTCCGCGCCCGGCTTCTCCGCCGTGGACTCCAAGGGGCGCTGGGTCGGCCTCGACGTGGACACCTGCCGCGCCGTGGCCGCCGCCGTCCTCGGCAGCGGCGAGAAGGTCAAGTTCGTCCCGCTCAACTCGCAGCAGCGCTTCGCCGCCCTCCAGGCCGGCGAGATCGACATCCTCTCCCGCAACACCACCTGGACGCTGACCCGCGACGCGTCGCTGGGGATCGTCTTCACCGGCATCAACTACTACGACGGCCAGGGCTTCATGGTCCCGAAGAAGCTCAAGATCGACAGCGCCAAGAAGCTCGGCAACGCCACCGTCTGCGTCCAGGCCGGCACCACCAGCGAGAAGAACGTCGCCGACTTCTTCCAGGCGCACGGCCTCAAGTACAAGTCGGTGGTCTTCGACACCGCCGAGGCGATCACCTCCGCGTTCTTCTCGGGCCGCTGCCAGGCGTACACGACGGACATGTCCGACCTCGCCGGCGCCCGCACCAAGGTCGCGAACCCGAACGACTACGTCATCCTCCCGGAGGTGATCTCGAAGGAGCCGCTCGGCCCGTCCGTGCGCCGCGGCGACGACGAGTGGTTCCAGATCGTCCGCTGGACGCTCTTCGGGATGCTGGAGGCGGAGGAGGCCGGCGTCACCCAGGCGAACGTCGACAAGATGAAGGCCGAGAGCAAGGACCCCATCGTCCAGCGGATCCTCGGCGGCAGCGACGACATGGGGACGCTGCTCGGGCTCGACAAGGAGTGGCTCTACCGCGTCGTGAAGCAGGTCGGGAACTACGGCGAGTCCTTCGAGCGCACCCTCGGCCCGAAGACGCCGGTGGGCCTGCCGCGCGGCGCGAACAACCTCTGGAACAAGGGCGGCCTGATGTACGCGCCGCCCGTCCGCTAGAGGCGGCGGCGCGGCCCGCGTGAAGCCGTCCCGGTTCTCCTGGTCGACACGGTCGGGGAGGGCGCTGGTCTTCCAGGCCGCCCTCCTCGTCGTGCTCCTGGCCGCCGGGGCGGCGCTCTGGCGGAACACCTCCCACAACCTGGCCGCGCGCCAGATCCGCTCCGGCTTCGCCTTCCTCGACCAGCGGGCCGGCTTCGACATCGGGGAGGGGCTCGTCCCCTACACGCCGGAGGCGAGCTACCTGCGGGCGTTCGCGGCGGGCGTCGCCAACACCCTCCGGGTGTCGCTCCTCGGCATCCTCCTCGCCACGCCGCTCGGCGCGCTCGTCGGCCTCGGGCGGCTCTCGCGGAACGTCCTCGTCCGCGCGCTCTCGACGGTCTGGGTCGAGGTGCTCCGCAACGTCCCGCTCGTCATCCAGCTCTTCGCCTGGTACGTCGCCCTCACCCAGCTCCTCCCCGACCCGGCGAGCCCGCTCGCCCTGGCGCCGGGCGTCTACCTCTCCAAGGGAGGGCTGCAGCTCCCCATGCCCCTCCTCGAGGGAGGGCGCCTGGCGCTGGAGCGGCCGGAGGTCACGGCGTTCGGCGTGAACGGCGGGATCTCGCTCACCCCCGAGTTCCTGGCCCTGCTCGCCGGGCTCTCCACCGCCACCTCCGCCTCCATCGCGGAGATCGTGCGCTCGGGCGTGCTCGCCGTGCCGCGGGGCCAGACCGAGGCGGCGGCCGCGCTCGGGCTCCCGCACCGCCGGGTGATCCAGCGCGTGGTGCTGCCCCAGGCGCTCCGGGTGATCGTGCCGCCCCTGACGAGCCAGTTCCTGAACCTCACCAAGAACTCGTCGCTGGCCGTCGCGATCGGCTTCCCGGACGTGGTCTCGATCGCCAACACCGCCATCAACCAGAACGGCCAGGCGCTGGAGTGCATCCTCCTCATCATGTCCGTCTACCTCACCATCAACCTCGCCACCGCCGTGGCGATGAACGTCTACAACCGGCGGGTGGCGCTGGTGGAGCGCTGACGTGGCGGCCGTCGAGCCCGACCGCCCCGGCGAGCCGGCGCCCGAGCGCGAGCCGCCGCCGCCCCGGCGCGGCGTCGCCGCCTGGGCGCGCCGGAACCTCTTCTCGAGCGCGCCGAGCGCGGTGGCCACGGGGCTCCTCGTCCTCGGGCTCGCCTGGTTCCTCCCCCGCGCCGTCCGCTGGCTCTTCCTCGACGCCGTCTACGCGCCGGACTACGCCGCCTGCCGGGCGCTCGACTACCGCGCCGCGTGCTGGGGGTTCGTGGCCGAGAAGCACCGGCTCATCCTGTTCGGCCGGTATCCCTGGGCGGAGCAGTGGCGCCCGCTCGTCGCGACGGTGCTCTTCGTGGGCGCGCTCGCCGCGACCGCGCACCCGCGCGCCTGGCGCCGCTGGGTGCTCGCCGCCTGGATCCCGGTGGCGGCGGCGTTCCT
>DATIWK010000055.1:0-18309 GCA_035519395.1 Anaeromyxobacteraceae bacterium
TCGCGGCGTGGGGAGCCTTCGCCTACCTGCTCCTGCACCGCACCACGTTCGGCGTGTCCGTCTTCGCCACCGGGGACAACCGGGAGGCGGCCGACCTCGCCGGTATCGAGACGGTGAAGGTGAAGACGGTGGCGTTCCTCACCACCGCGCTCGCCTCCGGCCTGGCCGCCCTCATCTCCCTCTCCTTCCTGAAGACCGTGACGCCCACACAGGGGACCGGCCTGGAGCTGGAGGCGATCGCCGCAGCAGTGATCGGTGGCACCGCCATGTCCGGCGGGGTGGGGAGCATCCTCGGCACCTTCCTCGGCACGTTCATCATGGCCGAGGTTCGCACGGGGCTCGTGCTGCTCGGCACGGACGCCTACGTGCAGGACGCCTTCGTGGGCCTGGTCATCGCGCTCGCCGTGATCGTGAACGTGCGGCTGAGTGCGCGGCGGCGGTAGGCGGGCGTCGGGAGGCCGACGTATCGGTCGACGGACCCGGCCAGCTCCTTCCTCTACCGCCCTGCCGCCGCCCGGATGCTCGCCGCGTGCGCGAGCCTGGACTCCACGCGCTCCAGGAGCGCGCGGGCCGCCTCGCGGATCTCGGCCTGGGCGAGGCCCATCGCCCGGCCGACCACCTGGTCGAGTGCGCGCTGGGCCGGCCGGGCCAGCATGGCGGCGAGGTCGGTCGAGACGGGCGTCTCGAGGATCGGTCGGCGCAGAGGCTCGAGCTCGCGCGCGAGCGCGGCGAGGGCCTCCGCCGCCGGCACCGGCGCCGCTGCGAGCACGCCGGTGTCCACGTCGGCGATGGCCTGGGCACCGGTGAGCTGGCGCGCGCGGAGGTCCACGGCGAGGCGCACCGGCGTCGCCGAGAGCACGAGGGCGAGGACCCACGCCTCGGCGTGGTCGCGCGGCCAGAGGGCGTGCCACTTCTTGTCCTCCCAGAGGCCTCCGTCGTTCAGGAACGCGAAGGCCCGCGCCCCGACCTTCGCCGGGTAGAGGAGCGGCGCAGGGCCGCGCCCGGGCACGAGCCGCCACCACGTCTCGCGCTGCCGGCAGGTCGGCCTGAGGTGGACGCCGGCAGCCTCGCCCGCCAGCACGTAACCGCGCGCCCCGCCGGAGAGGCGACCCCGGGGCGGCCTGAAGAGCCGGCGGACCGGCGCTGCCACGGACGGCGCTGCCGCCTCGCGGAGCGATGCAAGCAGCGGAACGGTGTCGCGGGCAGCGAGCGTCACCTCGCCGCCGAGCAGCGCCGATCGGAGTCGCCCCTCGGCGGCGGGTGCGGGGTCGAAGCCGTCCACCGGCGCGAGGTGGAAGAACGCGTTGCAACCGGTCTTCGTGCCGAAGCGAACGTCGCAGAGCGAGGAGAGCGGGACGGACGCCGCAGGTGGCTGGGTGGGAGCTCGGTGGAACCTCACGCGCGGCGTGCTCGTGCCGCGGGTGAGCGCGGCAAGGTCCTCTGGCCCGAGGTCGGCGAGCGGCACGGACGCCTCCGCCGGCGCCGCATCGGCGGCTCCCTCGGCCCACACGACGAGGGCGGTGTCCACCGAGGCGGCGAAGCTGCCGGCGATCCGCGAGCGCAGGCGGAGGACGAAGCCGCCCCGGGCCCCGGCGTCGGCGAGCAGGGGAGAGGCAGAGCGGGAGACGTCGAGCGCCCGCGGCCAGACGAGCGCGGCCACGGGCGCGCGGCGGATGGCGACGGCAGCGAAGTGGGCCGACAGGTCCGCGCCGGCCGGCAGGCCGGACGCGCGCGCGGCGGCCCGCTTCTCCCGGGGCGCGAGCGCCTCGTGGCGGAGGAACGGCGGGTTCGCGAGGACGAGCCCCGCCCGCGGCCACGGCAGCGCCAGGGCGTCGCCGGAGCGGATGCGGGCCCGGGCGCCCAGGAGTGCCAGGCGCGCGCGGGCGGCGCGCGCGGCGAGCGGCGCGAGCTCGATGCCGTGGAGGGCGAGGCGGGCGCCGGCGTGGTGAGCGAGGACGTGGGCGGCGACGAGCAGCGCGCCCGCGCCGCAGGCCGGGTCGAGGACGGCGAGGCCGTCGAGGGAGCGGGCGAGGCCGGGTCGGGGAAGGCCGGCGAGGAGCGCGGCGAGGCCCTCGGCCGCCGGAGGGCCACCGCGCCGGGCGGCGGCGTGGGCGAGGCCGGCCGCTGCGAGGAGGCGCGCCTCTGGAGCAGGGGTGAAGTGGGCGCCGCGCGCCCCGTGGAGCTCCCGGGCGCATTCCCTCTCGAGGCGGTCGCCCTCGCCGAGCGCCGCCTCGAGGTCCTGGCGGGCCCGACCCGCCGGCGCGGTCAACGTGCCGCCTCGCGTGGCTCGAGCGGGACGTCGAGCACGGGCGCACCGCGCGCCTCGGGAGCGTCGAAGTGCCACCACTCCATCCGGTTCACGCGGAAGCCCTCGGCCTCCATCGCCGCCCGCAGGCGGTCGCGGTTCTTCCGCGCGGGAGGCGGCACGTCCTTCGCACCAGCGTGCGCCGCGGGAGAGAACGTGTCGAACTCGGTGGGGAGCGGCACCGGCGCGCCGTCAGGACCTGCCACGGCCACGTCCACCGCCGCCCCGCGGTTGTGGTTGGAGCCCTTCGCCGGGTCGGCCACGTATCCGGGCCTCGGAACGACCTTCCACATCTCGCGCTGCACCGCGAGCGGCCGGTAGCAGTCCCAGAGGACGAGCCGCAGGTTCTCCTGGCGCAGGCGGGCCGCGGCCCGCGCCAGGCGGTCCGCCACTGGCGCCTGGAGGAGGCAGGGAGCGCCCGCCGGGTAGACGGCGCGGCCGAGGAAGTTTCTTTCCGTGGCGTAGCGGAGGTCGAGGACCGCGTCGGGGATCCGCGCGCGAACGTCCACGAGGGAGGGCGCCCCGGAGAGGAGGAGCAGGGCGGCGAGGCCGGCGACGCTCACCCGGATCAGGCCCGCGCCCGCGCGGCACCCGCGCCGGGGGCCGGGACACGGCGCGCGCTCGGCACGAGCGACAGCGCGAAGAGCGCCACGCCCGAGACGAGCGACACCGCCGCCACGTTCCGATCGGCGGCACTCCGCGCGTCGAGGGCGATCCAGAGCGCCAGGCCGGCCAGGAAGAAACGGGCGCGGGGCCAGTCGAGGGCGGCCAGCGTGGCCACGCAGACGAGGGTGCCGACGGCGACGCCCTGGAGGATCGGCGCCACCGCGCCGTACCCGAGGACGAGCGGCGCGAGGAGGAGCCAGAGGCCGACTCCGAAGCTGGCCCATCGCGCGTACATCTCGAGTACGAGGCTAGTACCCGGAGAGCGGCCGCTCAAGGGGGACGCGATGTCGCACCGGCCGGGCGAGGCTCCCCCGCCCGGGGAGCGGGTTCCCGGGACGAGCTCCGGTACCCCCCGGATCCTGGGAACTGGCGCTGTCGGACCGCAGGGCTACGATGCCCGGACGGATGGCCCGCCGCCGAACCGAGCGCCGGAAGCCGGACCTCAGGATGACCTACACCGAGGAACGCGTCGCAGCGGAGATGGGCAGGGTACTTCTCGCCCTGTACCGGGCGGGCATGCAGGTCCGCCTCTCGCCCGACGCGCTCCGCGGCCGCGCCAGCGCCCGCATCGTCCCGGGCCCCGCGGCGAAGCGCCGCAACCAGGCCCCGCCTCGCTCCGCCTCCGGGTTCGGCGACTCGCCGCTGCAGGCCATCTACGCCGCCGTCACGCGCATGAACGAGCAGTCGGGCGCGATCGTGGTGGCGATCGACTAGGTCAGGCGAACAGCTGGTCGAGCTTCTCCTCGATGTCCTCGGTCACCTTCTTGCGCAGCGACGCGGGTATCAGCATCGGGAACGAGAGGTCCACGGTGACCTCGCCCTCGACGACCGCGTAAGTGCCGGTGATGCCCATCTTCTTCACCCGGCCGGTGAGCGCCTTCCCGTCCTTCTCGTAGTGGAGGGAGTAGCGGCGGGAGACGTCCTCCATCACCCGGTCCACCCGGGCGTGGATGTCGGGGGCGCTCTTGCCCGGGTACCGTCGCCTGATCTGCATCCTGTCACCTCCCGTGTACGGCCCGCGGGCCACCCGCGGCGGCGCCGGGGCGGCGCCTCGTGGCATAGAGGGTCGGGTCGGGCAGGCCCGCTTCGAGGAAGCCCCTCCGGCGCAGCCGGCAGGCGTCGCACTCCCCGCAGGCCTTTCCGCCCGACGGGTCGTAGCAGGAGAGCGTCATGGCGTAGTCCACGCCCAGCCGGGTGCCGAGCCTCACGATGGCTGCCTTCCCGAGCCGCACGAGCGGCGCCCGGATGCGGAGGGGCCGCCCCTCCACGCCGGCCCGGGTGGCGAGCCGGGCCACCCGCTCGAACGCGCGCAGGAACTCGGGCCGGCAGTCGGGGTAGCCGGAGTAGTCGATGGCGTTCACCCCGATGTAGACGTCCTCCGCCCCGACCGTCTCGGCATGGGCGAGCGCCAGCGCCAGCAGGACCGTGTTCCGCGCCGGCACGTAGGTGACGGGTATCTCGCTCGCCATGCGTGAGACGGGGCGCCGCCTCGGCACCGCGATGGCGGGGTCGGTGAGCGCCGACCCTCCGAACGCCGAGAGGTCCACCTTCACCACGCGGTGGTCCGCGGCGCCGAGCGCCCGGGCGACCCTCCGGGCGCGGGACAGCTCGTCCCGGTGCCGCTGCCCGTAGTCTACCGAGAGCGCGTGCACCTCGAAGCCGTCCCGGCGCGCCACCGCCAGGCAGGTCGAGGAGTCGAGGCCTCCCGAGAGGAGCACCACCGCGCGCTTCGCCTTCCCGGCCATGAGTCCGGCACTATAGCCGCGGTCCGCCCGGGCTTCAGCGGCTCAGCGCGGGGTCCCGAGCAGCCCGTAGGTCGCCTGGCAGGGTAGGGTGCAGGTCCCGCAGTCGCCGCTCGCGAAGGCGAACGACTCCACGAGCGTCCCCGCGAAGGTCCCGTCGATCTCCACGGTGCCCACGATGTCGAGCGACGAGTTCGTGGCGCAGTTGGGGCCGCAGACGCCGAGCACGGCCACGCCCGAGGGCGCCGTGAGGGTGAACACCCCGGCGTCCACCCGCCCGTAGTAGTTCGAGGCCTGAACGACCTCCATGCACAGGGAGGCGGTGCCGAGGCCGGCGTCCTGGGCCAGCGTGCCGGTGAACGCGCCGACGACGTCGGTGCCCGAGGGCGGCTCCTTCGCGCAGTAGGGGCGCGGCGTCCCGAGGTCGGTGACGGTGAAGTCGAAGGTCCCCACCGGCTGCCCGGGGCAGAGCTCCTGGTTCCGTCCCGCGCAGGCGGCGAGCAGCCCCGCCGCGCACACCGCCCCGGCGCGGAGCCAGCCGGGCATCAGTGGCCCCTCACGGACATGCGGAGGTCCAGGAACGCCTCCGAGAGCGCGAAGCCCGCGAGGTCGCGCACGTCCGGGAGATCCATCGGGCGAGGCTCCGGCCCCTGCGGCTTCCGCTCGAGGGTGGCGAGCACCGAGAGCGCGGGGCCCGGATCGCCGGCGTGCACCAGGGCGACGCGGTTCGCGGTCTGCCGCATGGCGTGGGCGAACGCCCTCGGCTCGATGCCGACGAGCTCCTCGGAGGCGGCCTGGGCGAGTGCGGCCGCGCTGCGCCGCGTGGCGGCCGGGACGGTTCCCCCGAGCGCCTGCAGGAACGCTCCGGCGCGCTGGGCGGGCAGCCCGAGCGAGGGTGGAGAGCCGCCGGCGAAGCGGCAGGCCAGCTCGAGGAGGATGCCCACGTCGCGCGGGGCGAACTTGCCGACGAGGCCCCAGCCGTGCGTGAGGAGGTCGATGGCGCGTGCGGCGGCGAAGTTGAGCGCGGGCTCGGCCAGGGTCTCGGCGCCCGCCGAGGCGACGAGGGACGGCGGCTGGGTGTTCTCGACCGCGATCTCGATGCCCGGGCGCTTCGTGAGGAACGGCGCGTAGGCCCGCGCGCCCAGCGAGATCATGGCCATGTCGAGCGCGGTGCGCAGGGCGGCTCCCCGGGGCGGCACGAGCCGGTCGGCGGCGGAAGCGCCGCGGCGGGCGAGGTCCGCGGGGAAGAGCGTCTCGAGCCAGGGCGTGAGCAGCGCAAGCAGCCGGCCCAGGGCGCCCCCGGCTCCGGGGGCCGCGACGCGGTCGCGCAGCCCGGGCGGCAGCGTCCGCGCCGCGGGGACGGCAGGCGGCGCCGCGACGAGGCCGGGCGCCACGAAGGCGCCCACCGAGGCGAAGAGGCGGCCGCGCTCGGTGATCCGGCTGGCGTCGAGGCGCGGGGCCGACGCGGCGAGTCCGGCGGAGAGCGCGACCACCGAGGCGAGCGCCTGCCCGTCGCCCGGATCGCCCCGGGCCACGTCGAGCCAGGCTGCGAGGGCGCGCGGGGCGGTGTCGGGTCGCTTCGCCCACAGCTCGAGCAGCTCGCGGCGCGCGCCGGGGTCGCCGGGCACGAGGCCGAGGCTCTTCTCGAGCAGCACCGCGGCGCGGTCGTCGCGGTGCAGCCGCGTGCGCGCCACCTCGGCGAAGTGGCGAAGACGGGCAGACGCGGCGAGCGGGTCGTGGATGGCGAGCGCCTCGGCCAGGATCTCGCCGAGCTGCAGGTAGTCGTCCCAGCGCCCGAGCTTCTCGGCGATGCGCTGGAGGTCGCGCGCGAGCGTGAGGTCGCTCGGCTCGCGGGTGAACGCCTCGGCGATGAGGGCGCGGGCGTCCTCGAGGCGGCCGGCGGCGAACTCCGACCGACCCTGGGCGGCCAGCTCGGCCGGGGAGCGCTTGCCGGGCGCCCCGCCCCCGCGGGCGGGCTGCCCCTCGCGCTGCGGCGGCGGCCACGTGCCGGTGCTGCGTTCGGTGCGGGCGTCGCCGAGCGGCGGGGGCCCGGAACGTCCCGTGTCGGTGGACGGCCGGCCCGCGAGCGGCGGCGGGCGCGCGGGTGGCGGAGGAGGCTTCGGCTCGGCGCCGGGGAGCGGAGGAGGCTCGGAGCCCTTGGCGGGCCACTCGACGTCGGTGCCGCCGCGGCGGAGCGGGGGTGGCGTGGCGGGAGCCATGGGGGAGGGCCAGCTGCCGGTCCTGCGGCGGGGCTCCTCGCCCCCCGGCTCCTGCTCCCGCTCCCGCGACGGGTACGGGGAGGTGGTGCGCTTCGCGGACGGGCGGGGAGCCGCGGGCGGCGGGAACGCACCGGTGGTCCGCGACGGGCGCTCCTGCTCCGGCGGCGGGAACGTGCCGGTCGTGCGGGCCGGGGTCTCCACGGGTGGCGGCGAGTAGCCACCGGTCGTCCGCGTCGGGATCTCCGCTGGAGGCGGCGAGTAACCGCCGGTGGTGCGCGTCGGGATCTCCGCTGGAGGCGGCGAGTAACCGCCGGTGGTGCGCGTCGGGACCTCCGCTGGAGGCGGCGAGTAGCCGCCGGTGGTGCGCGTCGGGGCATCGACGGGGGCCGGGTATTCACCCGTGGTCCGCTCGGCGACCCCGGGCGGCACCTCGACCGGAGGGAATTCCCCGGTGGTCTCCGAGGGGATCACGCGCACAGGCGGAGGCCGGGCGGTTGGGACCACCCCCACGAACGCCGCGGCCGCGGCCTCGAGGTCGCCAGCGAGCGGCGGGAACTCGCCCGTGGTCCGCTCGGCGGCCTCGGCGCCCTCGGCGGGCGCCGGCCGCAGCGCAGCCGCTCGCGCCGAGCGCTCCGGATCGCCCTCCACCAGCCCGGCGAGCCACGCATGGGTGAGGTCGCGCTCGGCGTCGGCCTCGAGCGCCAGGAACAGCGCATCGGCCGCCCCGGCCCGGTCGCCCGCGCGCTCGAGGTGGCCGGCCAGCCGCTCGAACAGCTCGGCGCGCTGCATGCCCTCCGCCTGGTCGGCCTGCATGCGGAGCACGCCGGCCACCGGATCGCCGGCGAGCCGGGTCTCCGGCGCCGGGGTCCCACGGTGGGCCGACGGGCGGACCGGCGCCCGTGGCACCGGGAGCGGGGGCGCGGCGAGCGCCGGCGCCGCGGCGGGAGCAGACTCGACCGGGGCGCCCAGCTCGCGGAGGAGCGCCTCCGCCTCCTCGCGGGCGCGCCGGGCGGCGGGCTCGGCGCTCTCCCGGGCGCGATCCACGGCCGTGCGCAGCGAGAGGATCGCGCCGGCCGAGTCGGCGAGGCGCTCGCGGAGGATCCGGCCCACCCGCACGTGGAGGCCCGCCGCGCCGGCCGCGTCGCCCGAGGAGCCAGCCTCGCGCGCCAGCCGGCCGGCGAGGGCCGACCAGTCGTCGGTGCGGGCGTCGAGCGCCGCGAGCGCGATCCGTGTCTCGGCGTGCTCGGGGTCGAGATCGAGCGCGGCGACGAGGGCCTCGCGCGCCTCCTCGAGCCGCCCCGCCTCCGACAGCACCGCCCCGCGGGCGTAGCGGAGGTCGCGGCGCCGCTCGCCGTCGCCCCAGCTCCCGAGCGCGGCCTCGTGCGTGGCCGCCACCTCGAGCCAGGCGTCGGCGCCGGCCGTGGCGTACGCGTGGTCGGCCGCACGGGTGAAGGCCAGGGCGTCGGCCGGGTCCTCGCGGAACGCGTCGCTCCAGGCGGCCCCCGCGTCGTCGGCGCGCCCCGCCGCGTCGAGCGCCTCGGCGATGCGCCGGTGGTGGGCGGCCCGCAGGAAGGAGGGGATGGCCTCGTGCGGCACGCTCCGCAGGTGGTCGGCGGCGGAGCCGGGGTCGTCGTCGGCGAACGCCTCCTCGGCGGCGGCGAGCCCGGGTGGGGCGGTCCCGGGCCGGGCGTGCTGGGCGGCGCGGAAGGCGCGCGCCGCCTCGGCGTGTCGGCCGGCGCCCGCGAAGAGCCGGGCCGCCTCGAGGGCGGACGTGGCGGCCTCCTCGCCCTCGGCGCGGATCGCCACGGAGAGGTGCGCGCGCGCGGCCTCCACGGCCTCGCCCGCCTCCGCCTCGACGCGCGCGCGAACGCGCCAGGGATCGGGCGAGTCGGGGTCGGCGTCGGCCGCGAGCTCGAGCGCCGTGCGGATCTCGGAGAGGGCGGCGTTCCCCCGGCCCAGCCAGGACGCGTACTCGAGGAAGGCCGCCGACCGCTCCCCGGGGTCGGAGGTGGCGAGTGCGCGCTCGGCGGCGGCGCGGGCGTTCGCCTCGGCCTCCGACGGCGAGACCGGCGAGGGCTCCGGGGCGGGCGGCGGCGCGGCGGGCGCGGCCAGCGGTCCCGACGGCGACAGGCCCGCGCGGGCGAGGGCGACACGTGCCCGCCGCTCCTCGCCGGCCCCCTCCAGCGCGGAGGCGGCGCGGCGGGCGAGCGGCGCGAGGTCGCCCGGGCGCCCTCCGGCCTGGGCCCGCACGGCGAGCAGCGCGTCGAGGATCTCGGCGGCGTCGGCACCTGCGTCGTCGAACCGGCCGGCGAGGTCGGCTCCCGCCTCGAGCGCGGCCTTGCGCTCGCCGGTGAGGCCGAGCGCGACGGCCCGGTCGGCCCGGCGCCGGGCGGCGGCGAGAGCGGCGGGCCCGTCGCCGCGCGCGGCGTGGGCCTCGGCGAGCGCCGTCCACGCGGCGCCTGCCCTGGGATCCGAGGGCGCGAGGAAGACGGCGCGCTCGAGATGGTGGACGGCCTCGTCGGCATCGCCCGCGACCCCGGCGGCGAGCCCGAGGCGGAAGCGCGAGGGCGCCTCGGCCGCGGGCGGGACCTCGGCGCCGGCCTCGGCGCGCGCGACGAGACGCGCGTCCACCTCGACGGCGGCGGCGTCCCCCCGAACGGCGGCGAGGGCCGAGGCGACCGCGAGGAGCGCGCCGGGATCGTCCGGCGACGCCTCGAGCGCCGCCTCGTAGGCGGCCAGGGCGCGCTCCATCTGGCCCACCGCGGCGAGCGCGTCGGCGCGGGCGCGGTGGCACGCGGCGGCCTCCTCCGGCACGGCGACGGCGCGCGCCGAGAGCACGCGGTCGATGGCCTCCGCGTCGCCGGAGGCGTCGCGCAGCGCGGCGGCGAAGCCAGCGGCGCCCGTGGGGGCGGCGAGGAACGCCTGGACGCGCGCCTCCCGTGCGCGCCGTGGGTCGCCCGCCTCCTCGAGCGCCCGGGCAGCTTCCTCCATGCGCTCGGCCCGCGCCTCACCGCTCGACGCCTCGGCACGCTCGAGCAGGATGCCGGCGCGCTCGGCGGGCCGGTCGGCGAGCGCCTCGGCGAGGAGCGCGGCGGCGGCCTCGTCCTCTGGATCGGTCCGCACGGTGTTGCGGAGGAAGGGCACGGCCTCGTCATGGCGTCCGGCGGAGACGAGCGCCTGGGCGGCCTCGCGGTTGGCGAGCACGTCGCCCGGCGCGGCCGTCGCGTCCTCCACGAGGACGGCGATGGCGCGGGCGCGGTCGGCTGGCTCGGCCGAGCGGGCCAGGCGGGCGGCCGCCTCGCGCCGCATCCCGGCCCGGGCCGCCGGGTCCACCTGGGCGCGGGCGAGCAGGATCTCGGCCTGCTCCACGGTCCGGCCCTGGCGATCGAGCAGCGCCACGAGCCGCTCGGAGGCGAGCGGGTGGCCGCGCGACTCCCCGAGCGCCGCGCGCAGGCTGGCCTCGGCGGCGGTGTCGTCGCCGGCGTTGGCCTGGGCGTCGGCGAGGCGGACGAGCGCGGCCGCGCGGTCCGGGCCGCGCGGGGCGTGGCCGGCGGCTGCCGAGAGCAGCTCGAGCAGCCCGGCCGTGCCTTCCGGACCCCGCGCGCGCACCACGTCCTCGAGGAGCGCGAGCGCCTCGGTGTCGGCCGGATCGGCGGCGACGACGCGAGCAAGCACGTCCTGGGCGCCGGCGAGGTCGCCGGCGTCCCGAAGCGCCGTGCCCGCCTCGCGGGCGTGGACCGCCGAGGCCGCGAAGTCGCCGTCGGCGGCGGCGAGGGCGTCGAGCTGGAGGAGCTGGCGTGCCGAGGCGGCGAGCTGGCCGCGCTCGCGGAGGAGGGCGGCCACCTCGGCATAGAGGGCGCGCGCCGCCGTGCGATCGCCGGCGTTCTGGGCTGCCCCGGCCGCCTCCTCGAGCGCGTCGAGGAACGCGTCCGAGCCGACGCCGAGCGCGTCGCGGATGACCGTGGCGCGGCGGCGGGCGATCTCGACGGCGAGGGTCGGGTCGGCGTCGGCCTCGCGGCGGGCCCGACGGAGGAGCCGGTCGGCGAGCGGACGGTCGTCGAGCTCGAGCAGGGCGGCCTCGCCGGCGAGCTCGAGGGCGAGCACGCGGCGCCGGAGCGAGCGGCAGCGCTCCGCGGTCTGGGCGAGCCGCTCGACGGCGCGGTGGCGGTCGGTGTCGAGCTCGAAGCGGAGCGAGGCGGCCTCGGCGTCCTGCGGCCTGAGCGCGAGGTAGCGGTCCAGGGCGGTGAGGGCGAGTTCGCGGTCCCCGGCGTCGAGCGCCAGCTCGGCGAGCTGCCGGGCCACCTGTGCGGCCTCCGCGGGCTCGAGGACGCCTTCCCCGGCGTCGAAGAGCCGGCGGTGCAGGACGAGGGCCTCGCCGGCGGAGCCGCGCAGCCAGAGGATGCGGCCGAGGAGCGGCCCCGCGAAGGCGATGTCGTCCTGGGTGCGGGCCGCGGCGCGCCGCGCGCAGCGAAGCGCGGCGTCCCAGTCGCCGGCCTCGAGCGCCAGGGAGGCGCCCGCCCGCAGGGCGTGGGCCGTCTCGAGGGCGCCCGGCCCGCCGGGCTCCGAGGCGCGCAGGGCGAGCCGCTCGAGCGGCTCGTGGGGGCCGGGACGGCCGTGCGCGCGGCGGAGGAGCGCGTGCTCGTCGGCGAGCCCGCGCCGGGGAGGGAGTGCGGCGAGCGCTTCACCGTACGCCTCGTCGGCACCCTCCACGTCGCCCAGGCGCGCGAGCAGCCGGGCCCGCTCGAGGAGGTGGGTGCCGGCTGCGGCCGGCTCGAGGAGGGCGAGGTCGGCCAGCCGGTCGCCCACCGCGGCGAGGTCGCCATCGGCCTCGGCGGCGGCGATCGCGGCGCGGGCGGCCGCCGGATCGCGCGGCGCGAGGGTGCGCGCTTCCTCGGCGCTCCGGCGGGCGAGATCCACGTCGGCGGCGCCGAGCGCCAGGGCGGAGAGGCGGAGCAGAGCGGCGGGCCGCGCGCCGGTGGGGAGGAGCGGGACCAGATCCACGAGGGCTTGCCGCTCGCCGGCGGCGTCTCCGCCCTCGCGCGCCAGCTCGCGCATCGCCTCGAGGAGCGCGCGCGACGTCTCTCGCTCCGGCCCGGCCGCGAGCGCCGTGCGGAGGGCCGGGCCGGCCTCGGCGAGGCCGGCGGCGCACGCCTGCAAGGCGGCCTCGGCGAGCATCTCGGCGGCGAGCGGTTCGCCCGACTGCGGGGCGCGGTCGGCGTGGGCGAGCCGGGCGCGGGCCTCCTCGGCGCGATCGCCGGCACGGGCTGCGAGGTCCGCGCGCAGCCGCAGCGCCTCCTCACCCTCCACGCCGTGCGCGGCGGCGGCGCGGGCCGCCTCGAGCGCCCCGGCGTGGTCGCCCAGGTCGGCGAGCAGCCGGGCGCGGGCGGCGTGGGCGACCGCCGCCTCGGGCGCGGGCAGGTCGGCGCGGGCGGCGAGCCGGCGCAGGCGCTCGGCGCGCTCCGCGGGCGGGAGGTCGGCGCCGCGCGGTGCGTGGGCCAGCGCCGCGAGCGCGCGGGTGGAGTCGGGGTCGAGCGCGACGGCTTCCTCGGCGAGCCGGATGGCGCGGGGGAGGTCGGTCCCGACGACGAGGTCGGAGAGGTCGAGGCGGGCCGTCACCGCGTCGGCTCCGGTCGCGACCGTGACGAGGCGAGACAGGGTGCGAACGAGGTCGGCGGCGCGCCCGGCGCGCCGCTGCAGCCCCACCAGGCGCCCCAGCGCGGCTGCGTCGGCCGGGGCGAGCTCGCACCAGGCGGAGAGGTGGCGCAGGGCGGCGGCATCGTCGCCCGCGGCCTCGGCGGCCCGGGCGGCGAGCGCGAGCAGCGCCGGCCGGTCCTCGGCGGCGAGCCCCTCGCCCGTGAGCGCCGCCTCGGCGTCGGCCAGTGCGGCGCGCGGGTCGGCCCCGGCGCGGCGCTCCGCGCGACGCGCGCGTGCGGGCGCGAACGCCGGATCGCTCGAGACTGCGACGTCGAGCGCGGCGGGGTCCACGCCCACGTCGAAGGCGCGCAGGGCGAGTCGGGCGCCCTCGCGCCCCGGGGTGCGGCGGGCGAGGGAGAGGAGGGCCGATGCGGCGCCGGTGCGGTCCCCCTCGGCGAGTCGCAGCTCGGCGAGGCGGCGAAGCGCCTCGCCCGCCGTCTCCGGCTGGCTCGCGGCGCGCTCCAGCGCGGCGCGGGCCCGGGAGGCGTCGCCGGCCCTCTCGTGCAGGATGGCCGCCTCGAGGGGCCGGCCGATGCGCTCGAGCAGGTCGGCCCGCCCGGTCTCGTCGCCGGTGCGGTCGAGGATGTCCGCGAGGAGGTCGCCCGCGCCGGGTGCGCTGCGGGCGAGCGCGCGCTCGGCGTGCTCGCGGGCCGCGGCGGGCTCGCCTGCGTCGAGCGCGGCCTTGCCGGCGCGCACCTCCAGCTCCCCGGCGTCGGCGGGCGACTGGGCGAGCAGCGCGCGCAGGGCGCCCAGGGCGAGCCGTGCGTCGCCCGCGCGCTCGGCGAACTCGGCCTGGGCGCGGAGCACCGACGGATCGCCGGGGAGGGCGAGCCGGGCCTCGGACAGGGCCGACAGGGCCTGGACCGGGTCGTTGGGGGCGAGCAGCCGGGCGCGCTCGAGCCATGCGTCCGCGGCGGCCGTGGCGTCGCCCTGGGCGGCGGCGGCGCCGGCGCGCTCGGCCAGGAGGGCGGCGGTGGCCTGCACGTCGCCTGCGCGGCGGACGAGGTGGAGCGCGGCCTCGAGCCGGGCGGGCGTGGGCGCGGCGGCCCGCGCGGCGCCGGCGGAGCGCAGCGCGCCGGCGAGATCCCCGGCACGCTCGCAGGCCGCCGAGAGCCGATCGTGCAGCGCGGCGGTCTCCTCGCCGGGTGCGGCGAGCGGGACGAGGCGCAGGAGCGCGTCGCGCTCGGCGGCGCCGTCGCCGCGCGAGGCGGCCAGGCGTGCGAGGCCGAGGAGGGCGGGGCGGGAGCGATCGTCCGCCGCGAGCGCGGCGGTGAAGCGGCCGCGGGCGTCGGCGACCCGGCCCAGGGCGAGCGCGGCCTCGCCGCCCTCGGCCAGGGCGGCGGCACGCTCTCCCGCGTCGGCGGTGAGCGGAGCCAGCCGGTCGAGCGAGGCGGCCAGGGCTGCGGTGCGCCCGAGCTGGCGCGCCAGGCCGGCCAGCCGTCGGAGGACGTCGGCCCTCTCCGGGGCGAGTGCGGAGGCGGCCTCCAGGTGGACGACGGCGGCGGCCGGATCGGAGAGGCGCTTCTCGGCGATCTCGGCGAGCGCCACGCGCGTGCGCACCGCGAGGTCGTGCTCCTCGGGCGCCCCGCGAAGCGAGGCGAGCACCGCCTGGTGGTGGTCGGCCGCCTCGGCCCACTCGCCGGCGCGCGTGGCGGCGCCGGCGGCGCGGGCGTGGGCCTCAGCCGAGGGTGCGAGCTCGCAGGCCTCGCGCAGGCGCAGGAGGGCGTTCTCCGGGTGGTCGAGCCGGTCGTCCCAGAGGATGCCGGCGCGCAGCGCGGCCTCGGCGGCCCCGGCCCGGTCGCCGCGAGCCATCCGCAGCTCGCGAAGCCGGTCCAGCGCGCGCACCGCCCGGAGGTGCTCGCCGGCCGCCTCGCAGGCCCGCGCGAGCGAGGCGAGCGTCTCGGCGTCGTCGGGGGCGAGGCGCAGCGCCTGGTCGAGGTGCAGCCGCGCGGCGGGCGGGTCGGAGGCGAGCAGGAGCTCGCCCAGCTGGGCGTGGGCGCGCGCCTTCTGCGCGTCGTCCGGGTCGTACGCGACGAGGCGACGGCTCGAGCGGACCACCGCCTCGCGGTCGCCCGCGGCCGTGGCGAGGTCGCGAAGTGCCCGCAGCGCCGGCACGTGATCGCGGCGGACCGAGAGGGCCGTCTCGGCGGCGCTCCGCGCGTCGGCGGGGTCGGCGCCCGGCAGGCCGAACGCGGCCTCGGCGGCGAGGAGCGCGCCGAAGGCCTCGCCCCGCTCGGCGGCCGAGGCGGCGAGGAGCGCGAGCGCCTTCGCGGCGCGCGCCGGCTCTCCCCGGGCGATCCGGATGCCGGCCTCTGCGGCAAGGGCGGGTGCGAAGCCCGGGCGGCGGCCCAGCCAGCCCGCGGCGAGGTCGAGCGCCTCGTCGTGGAAGCGGTCGTCCACGGCGAGCAGGCCGAGCAGCCGCTCCGCGGCGAACGGGTGGGCGGCCGCCGTCGCGCCGAGCGAGAGGTACGCCTCGCGGGCGGCGTCGAACTCGCCGCGAGCGAGGAGCGCCTCCGCGTCTCGGAACGTGCGCTCGCCCTCGGCGGCGGCGAGGAGCTCGGGATCGGAGGAGATGGCCACCGCGCCGGCGTCGCGCGACCAGGCCAGCCGGACGCCGCCGGGCTCGATCTCGGCGCGAGACAGGCGCACGCCGGCGGTGCGCGGGATCTTCCAGCCGCGCGGGGCGAGGATGCGCCGGAGCAGCCGCGAGATCGGGTCCTCGGGCAGGGCGTCCTCGCCGAGCCGCTCGAGGAGGCGTCGGCCCGTGTGCACGAGCGCGCCGGTGGGCAGGGGGGCCGGGCCGTACAGCCGGGCCCCGTGAAGGGCGACCGCCACGCCGCGCTCGCCGCGCGTCACGAGTCCAGCACGGACCGTGAACGTGGCGCCGCCGGCGAGCCGGCCGGCGATCTCGGCGAACCCCTGGCGTAGGGCCACGCGCAGGTCCTCGAGGCCGAGCGCGGCCGGGCCCGCCCGCGCCAGCGCCGCCGCGGCCAGCTCGGGCCCGGCCGAGACGGCCAGATCGTCGAGGTCGGAGAGGCGGTGGCGGAACTGGCCGGAGCCCGCGCCCACGTCGAACGGGAAGCGGACGTCGGGGACGGCGAGGTCGAGGAGGTCGAGGGTGAGCCCGTCCACGACGGGAACGTCGGCGAGGCGCACGAACGCCCCGCCGCGCTCGAGGCGCAGCTCGAACCCCGACCCGCTCCTCGGCCCGGAGGTGGAGGAAGGGACGGAGGCAGTCTTCGGCACCTCCGCCATCGCTCGAAATTCTACCGGACGGCTCGTGGGCCGGCGAAATAGGCACCGGGTTCGCGAGCGCTTCTCTCGCGATCTCGGGCGGTATCGGGGGAAGTCGGATACGGGGCCGGCCGACCGGTCCGGCTGCCCGACGCGGATTCCGGTGCCGTCCCTACTGCTGCGCCCGCGGCGGTTCCTTCCCCGATGCGTCCTGGGCGACGGCCGCGACGGGCCGGCGGAAGACCACCAGGCTGCGGTGAGACTGGAACTCCTCGTCCTCGCGCGCGACGACCGTGATCTGGTTCTGGCCGGGCTTGAGCGGCAGGTCGGTCTGGAACTCCATCCTCTTCGCGCCCGTCTCCTCGGGGACGACCTTGAAGAACACCTTCTGATCGTTCACGAACACGAACATGTCGCGCAGCCGCGACGACTCGTCGAGCGTGGGCGGGACGACGGCGGAGCCGCTCAGCCGGATGGTGTCGGCGTCCACGACCGGCGCGCCGCGCGTGGGGTCGGGAGTGATGGCGATGCGCGGCGGCTCGCGCTGCCAGGCGACCGTGGGCGTGCCGGAGCGCGCCGACTTCACCGCCTTGACGTCCGAGGACGCCACGAACCCGAAGCGTCCCTTCTGCCACTCCACGCGCTGGAAGTCGCCGAACCTCGCGTCGGTGGGAAGCACCGAGCCCTTCCTCGCCGTCGCCACCGCGGGCGCGCTCTTGCTCGCGCCCCCGCGCACGATCACCTCGGCCTGATCGACGCGTACGGAGCCGGCGGCCGCGGCGCGCGAAGGCTCTTCCTTCGCGACGGGCCACTCGACCTTGTCCGAGAGGTACTCGTCGGTCTTCTCGTCCACGATGGAGAGGCGGAAGGGCAGGGTCTCGGCGTGGGAGCCCTTGCGCAGCTCCACCTCGAGACGAGCCGTCCTCACCTCGCCGGGCTTCATCGAGCCGACGATCTCGCGCCCCTTCTTGACGAACAGCTTCTCGTCGCCCAGGTTGCGCAGGGCCACGTAGGTCTTCTTGCCGGACGCGCCGGAGCCGGCGTTCCGGACGTCCACGCGGAAGGTGAAGGTCTCTCCGCGCTGGGCGAGCCCGTCGCCGTTCCCGCCCTGCTGGTCGTCCACCTGCACGCTGAACGCGAAGGCGGGCTTCGCGACCTCGACGACGCCCACGCTGGTGGCGACGTCGGCAGGGGCGTGGCCGCCCTCGTCCTCGAAGGTCAGGTTGACCTCGTCGCGGCGGCTGTCGAGGCTGCGGGGCATCCGCACCGGCACTGTCCAGGAGCGGCGCTCGCCGGGCCTGATCGTGCCGAAGAGGAACTCGCGGCGGTCGAGGAGCGGGTTCTTCTCGGAGGTGGTCCAGGCGCGCAGGCGGCGGAACGGCGCGTCGCCCCTGTTCTCGACGGTGACCGTCCAGGGCAGCACCTCGCCGGCCTTCGCGTCCTTCGAGGGCGCCGGCGAGAACGACACGACCGCCCTCGGCGCGCCGGTGCCGGCCGCGGCCGGCGGCGGCGTCCAGTCCACGCCCATCTCCTTGAGGCGCGCCTCGAGCCGCCTCGCCTCCTCGTCGTGGCGCTCGGCCACCAGCGTCGAGGCGGCGTCGAGCAGGCGGGCGCGGTCGGGGAACGGCGCACGGTGGAGCAGCTCGCGGGCGAACTTGATCTGGTAGTCCTCGACCACCCGGTCCGGATCGGCGTCCGTCTCCTCGTCCTCCACCTGCTCGGGCGTCAGCTCGGCATGCGACTCGGCGGCGTCCTCGCTGGCGGCCTTCTTGAGCGCCTTCGCGACCGGGTCGTCCTTCTCGTCGATGAGGTAGCGGAGCTCGAGCGCCGCCTTCTCCACCCGCTTCTTGCGGACCTCGGCGCGCTCCTCGGCCTCGTCGCGCGCGCCGGGGTTGGAGAGGTGCCGGTCGAGGTCGATCTCGCCCATCGAGCGCGGCGGCGCGAAGAAGTTGATCTGCTCCTTGAGCGCCCGTCCGGGCAGGAGCAGCACGTCGGGGGTGATCCCGACCTCCTGGATGGAGACGTCGCCGGGCGTGAGGTACTGCGCGATGGTCAGCTTGAGGGCGGCCTCCTCGCTGGGCCGGCCCGGCTCGCCGAAGTCGTGCAGCACCTGGACCGAGCCCTTGCCGAAGGTCTGGCGGCCGATGATGAGGGCGCGGCCGTCGTTCTTGAGGGCGCCGGCCACGATCTCGCTCGCAGAGGCCGAGCTGTTGTTGACGATGACGACCAGCGGCAGGTCGGTGAGGTCCTCGGAGTCGGCGCTCGCCTCCTTGAGCTCGAGCGTGCGGCCGCCGCCGACCGTCTTCACGATCACGCCGGAGTCGAGGAAGAGGTCGGAGACCTGCACCGCCTGCTCGAGCAGGCCGCCCGGGTTGCCCCGGAGGTCGAGCACGAGCCCGTTCAGCTTCCCGCCGGCCTGGGTGCGCTGCTCCAGCACGGAGCGAAGGAG
>DATIWK010000056.1:0-3120 GCA_035519395.1 Anaeromyxobacteraceae bacterium
CGGCAGTAGGTCTCCTCGAGGCGCGCCACCCGCTCGCGCAGCGTGCCGGCGGCCCGGCCCGCGGAGTCCGCGACCGGGCGGTCGAGGTCCGCGGCGGAGAGGCCGTGGTCCTCGATCCGGATGGGATCGGCCTGGCGCCCGAGCCCGAGCGGATCGAGGCGCGCGCGCAGGTGCCCGAACTCGCGGTACGCCTCCACCAGGCGATCGACCCGCGCCTGGAACGCGGCGTCGCCGCCGGCGGGCGCGCCTCGAGCCACGCCGTCGGCACGGCGCCGGGGGAACGACTCGGGCGCGGGCGCGGCGTCCGGGGTGCCAGGCAGCCCCTCGAAGTAGCGCCGCCACGCCTCGGGGACCGAGGTGGGATCGCGCCGCCAGTCGTAGTAGAGCATCTCGACGAAGGCGAGATTCGAGGCGTCGGGGACGACCGGGGAAGAGCCGGAAACCGGATACATGAGGTCCATTTCATAACCCGAGATCGGCTTTCCCTCCCGGGGAAACGCCGGGGTGCACGACCAGTGGAGGCGGACCTCATCGAGGTGGCGTGGCAGGACGCCTCGGGCGCGCGGCGCGACGTCTGGCTCTCGCCCGGCGCGGCCCCTCCGGAGCGGGCTTCGGCCGTGGGAGACCGCACCACGGCCGCCGAGGCGATCGCGCGCGCCCGCGGAGGCGAGGGGCTCGTCTACGCCGGCGACTATCACAACGCGCGCCAGCTCCTGTCGGCCATGGCCCGCCGCCTCGCGCGGGGGCACCGGCCCGGCCGGGGGCCGCCCATCTCCGCATTCCGCGCCGACCGGGTGCGACGGGAGGAGGAGGCGCGCGTCCTGTCGCGCCTGGTGATCCCGCTCGCCGGGAACCGCGACGGCTGGACCATCGCGCTGCGCCGCGCCCCCGACGTCGCCCAGGCGTGCGAGGAGGCGCTGGGGCCCGCCCCGGCACGGCGGGGGCTCCTGCCGCTGCGCGATCTGCTCGGCATCATCGGGGCGCACGAGTGGCGCCGCCGGGGGGTCGCGGTCGCGGCGCTGAACGGGCGCGTGCACCCGCACTACGGGGTCTACGCCCCGGTGCGGAGCGAGTACGTCGACCTGGTCGCGGAGGCGTGCACCCGCTGGCCGCCCGCCGGGAAGCGCGTCCTCGACGTGGGCACGGGGACCGGCGTGCTCGCGATCCTGCTCGCGCTCCGCGGCGCGGCCGGCGTGGTGGCGTGCGACCTCGAGGCGCGCGCGGTGGCCTGCGCTCGCGAGAACGCGACGCGCTTCGGCGTCGAGGACCGGGTCCGCGCGGTCGAGGCCGATCTGTTCCCCGGCGCCGCTCCCGACGATCCGGCCGGGCCCCGGTACGATCTGGTGGTCTGCAACCCGCCCTGGATCCCCGGCGCGCCGCACGGACCGCTCGACCGCGCCGTCTACGATCCGGACGGCTCGGTGCTGGAGCGGTTCGGCCTCGGCCTCCGGGCGCACCTCGCGCCGCAGGGCGAGGGCTGGCTCGTGCTCTCGGATCTCGCCGAGCGAGCCGGACTGCGCCGGCCCGGTCACGTCACGGACCTGGCCGCGCGCGGTGGCCTCCAGGTCGCCGACGCCATCTCGACGAGGCCGCGCCACCCCCGCGCGAAGGACGCCGGCGACCCGCTGCACGCGCTGCGAGCCGCCGAGACGACCTCCCTCTACCGCCTGGTCCGCGCGTGACGGCTACGGGGCGGCGAGCGCCGGCGACGGCTCCGGCGCGCCGCAGCGCGGCGTCGCCCGCACCGCCGCGGGGCGAACCGCGAGCGTCCGCGCGCGCGGCGAGCGCTCCTCGAAGCGCCGCAGCACCTCGTCCACGAGCCGCCGCGGCGTGGGGCGGACCTCCAGGCCGTAGCCGAGCCGCAGCATCACCTGCGGTTCGCCGGACTCGCCGATCGCCTGGCGCAGCCGATCGCGCACCTCCCGGACGCCGGTCACCTGGCCGAAGTAGGAGGCCGAGAGCCCGGCCGCCGTCGCCCGGAGGAGGATCCGCTGCATGGCCTCGCCCGAGGCGAGCCACTCCCCCTTTCCGTCCCGGGGGGTCGAGAGCACCAGCAGCGCCTTCGTCCCGATGGCGCGACGGGAGTCGCGGTCGGCCTCCACGCGCCCAGGATCGTGGAACCGCAGCAGCAGCGGGTGCAGGTACGACGCGGCGTCGCTCATGCCGTGGGAGTACCCGGGAATGCCGTCCCGCCGGCTCGTGGCGTTCGGCCGCGTCCAGGCGGCCACCTCGGAGCGGAAGCGAGGGCTCGCCCACTGCATCCGGTCGCCCTCCGCGATCAGCTCCGCCACCGCGCGGCGCTGGTGCTCCTCCACGGGCCTCAGCCACGCTCCCTCGCGCCGCGCCTCGCGCACCAGCGAGGCGATCAGGCCCTCGGGCGGCTCACGCCCGTCGAGCGGCAGCCGATTGGTCCGGCGGCGCGGGATCGCCTGGAACAGCTCCTCGGCCTCGGGCGTGGTGGCGCGCCGCTCCTCGAGGCGCGCGCGGGCGAGCAGCCCGTCGCGGCGGTGACCTGGCAGGACCTCCATGGACGTCGCGAAGCCGTAGTGCGAGGCGGCAAGCCGGAGGTTCTGCAGCGCCGCACCGCAGGCCATGACGAGCTCCCGGCCGTCCGGGTCCGCTGCAGGAAGGGCTCGCGACGGATCGGCGTACACGCGCACCTCGTCCCCCTCGACCTCGAAGCTCCAGGGCTGGGTGTTGTGGCGCGACGGCGCGAGGACCGCGTAGTGCAGGAGGAAGCGGAGCCGCTCCGCGGGCCCACCCCAGGTGGGAAACGCCCGCTCGACCGCGGGAACGGCGATCTCCGTGGACATGTGGCACTCCGCGTCTGAAGAGGACGAGCTGGGTGCGGGTCCCTTGAGCTAGGGCCTGCCGGACACGCATGGGAGTCCCCGCACGGGAAGGCCCCGAGGGCTGCGCGCGTGGCCTCACCCGACGCGTTAGTCTCAGCCTGCGCCGCCGCGCCGGGGCGCCTCCGATCGAGTCCCCCCGGTCGTACGCGGCGATCGGCCGCGGCGGCGGCCTTCCCGGAGGTGGCCGATCCTCCTCACCGAGCTCGCCGTCGTCCTCGCGCTGGTGCTCGCCAACGGCGTCTTCGCGGGCGCGGAGATCGCCGTCATC
>DATIWK010000057.1:0-30449 GCA_035519395.1 Anaeromyxobacteraceae bacterium
CCTGCCGCCGGCGCTGCCGGGCGGCGGCAACTTCCCGGTCGAGGTGGTGATCGCCTCCACCGCGGAGGCGCCCGAGATCCTCGGCTTCGCCCGGCAGCTCCAGGAGAAGGCGGCCAAGAGCGGGATCTTCGCCTTCCCGCCCCAGATCGACGTCAAGATCGACCAGCCGCAGTCGGAGATCGAGATCGACCGCGACAAGGTGGCGGAGCTGGGCCTGAACCTCCAGACCGTCGGCCAGGACATCGCCGCCGCGACGGGTGGCAACTTCGTGAACCGCTTCAGCGTGGGCGGCCGCAGCTACAAGGTGATCCCGCAGCTCATGCGCGCGGAGCGGCTCAACCCGGACCAGCTCAAGGACATCTACGTCACCGGGCCGGAGGGGAAGCTGGTGGCGCTCTCCTCCATCGCCACGCTCCGCGACAGCGTCACCCCGCGCACGCTCAACCGCTTCCAGCAGCTCAACGCGGTGAAGATCAGCGGCGTGGCGATGCGCCCGCTCGACCAGGCCCTTTCCTACCTCGAGGGCGAGGCCGCGAAGATCCTGCCCAAGGGCTACGTGGTCGACTACACGGGCGAGTCGCGGCAGCTCCGCGTGGAGGGCAACAAGTTCCTGCCCGCCTTCCTGCTCGCGGTGGTGCTCATCTTCCTGGTGCTCGCCGCCCAGTTCAACAGCTTCCGTGATCCGTTCGTGATCCTGGCCGGGTCGGTCCCGCTCGGCATGTTCGGCGCGCTGGTGGTGATCTTCCTGAAGATGCCGAACCCGAACATCCCCTTCTTCACCGACGGCTGGACCACCACCCTCAACGTCTACTCGCAGGTGGGGCTCGTCACGCTGGTCGGGCTCGTCTCCAAGAACGGCATCCTCATCGTGCAGTTCGCGAACCGGCTCCAGGAGGAGGGGCTCTCCAAGATCGACGCGGTGAAGCAGGCCGCCGCCACCCGGCTGCGCCCGATCTTGATGACGAGCGTGGCCACGGTGTGCGGCCACTTCCCGCTGACGCTGGTGACCGGACCCGGGGCCGCCGCCCGGAACAGCATCGGGCTGGTGCTGGTCTCCGGCATGGCGGTGGGGACCGCCTTCACGGTCTTCTTCGTCCCCGCCATCTACCTGCTCATCGCGCGCGACCACCGGCAGGAGGCGCGCGCGAACGGCGCGCTGGCCCCCTCGCTCGACGAGGAGAAGCCGGCGCTCAGCCCGTAGGCACCCGCAGGGCGCGGGTGGCGCCCCTCGCGCCGGACCGCCGTCAGCCCTGCGGAGGGGGCGGCGCGTCCCCCCGGTCGCCGCGGGCGCTCCCGACGGTGAGCGTCTCGAGGGCGAGCGCGATCTCGGCGTCGTCGGGGGCGGCGCCGAGCGCCGCCTGGAGCCACTCGACGGCGGCGCCCAGGTGGCCGTTCGCGCCCTCGTCGCGCGCGACCTCGAGGAAGCAGAGCGCGCGGAGCGGCCGGACCGGCGCCGAGAACGGATCCACCACGGGCTCGGGCGCCGGCGGCGGCGCGAAGGGATCGAGGCCGATCAGGGCCAGCCACCCGGACGCGGCGCCCGCGGCGGACCCCTCGTGCACCAGCCCGCGGACGCGCAGCGTGGCGAGGGCGCTGCGGACCTCGCGGAACCGGTCGCCCGCCGCCTCGAGCAGCGCGCTCACCGTCGTCCCGTCGCGCGCGGCACGGAGGACGGTCAGCTCGTCGCGGCCCAGCACCAGGCCCGGCCGCGGCGCGGGGCCGAGCCGCAGCCTGCGGCCGGGGCGGAGCGGTCCGGGTGCGCGCGCCAGGGCGGGGTCGCGCTCGAGGAGCGCGCGGACGCGGCGGGCGCGCTCCTCGGCGCCGGCCCGCGCGAAGGAGAGGCCGATCCGGTAGGGCGGCGCCGGGCTCGACCAGGCGACGGTGGCGGCCACGGCGATCTTCTTCGCCGGGGCGGGCAGGAACACCTCGAGGTAGAGCGCCTGGCCGCGCCGGAACGGGAAGGGCGACGCGATCCGGCAGCCCTCCGCGCCGACGTCCTCGGCGATCACGTCGTGCGATGCTCCGGCGAAGGAGATCACCGCGGGAACGCGCAGGCGGAGGCGCGGGGAGCGCCGGGAGTCGGAGACGGGGACCACACCCGAGATCTGGGGTCGAGGGGCCTCGAAGAGAAGCGGGGATCTGCCGCAGCGGCCGTCCCACGATCGCGTGTGCCGAGGTCCGGGGCTTGCGCGCCCGTGCGGAAAGCTCAACTGGTGCCGAGCGCTACCCACCGCACCTCGTCCTCCGCGGTGAAGAGGAGCCCGGCGTCCACGCCGCCCGCCGGGGCGATCCCGAGCGCGACCAGCATCCGGGCGTAGGCCCGGACCTGCTCCACGTAGGCCGCGTGCGTCGTCTCGACCGCATCGGAAGGCGGGGCGTCCGTCTTGAAGTCCACCACCGCCAGGCGGCCTCCGCGCAGGCCGAGGAGGTCGACGTAGCCCTGCACGAGCCTCCCGCCGGCGGCGAGGGCCACGGGGTACTCGAGCTGGAGGTCCGGTCCAGGGGTGCGGCGGAGGCCGGCCTTCCCGAGCGCGCCGAGGGCGCGTCCGACGTCCTCCGCCGCCTCGGCGTGCCGCTCGGCGAGGCCGGTCGCGATCGCGGCGCGGGCGGCGGCAGCGGCGGGAGCGAGCGCCGCGTCGCGGAGGGCGAGCCCGATGGCGAGGTGGACCGTGTCGCCGAAGACTCGGCCGAAGCGGCTCCGCCGCTCGGGGCGCGGCGGTCCGGCCTCGCCCGGGCGCTCGGCCCCGGCGGCGGCCGCGAGCGCCTCCGCGGTGACCGCGCCCGGGGCGAAACGCGGCCGGGCCGCCTCCGCGGCGGCGCTCCTCCACGCCGCACCGACCCCGGCCGCGAGCGCCGCGGCATCGCCGGCGGCGGAGGTGCCCGGCGGCGGGACCTCGGCCGCCCACCGCGGCTCGCTGCCGGCCGCGTACCGGTCGAGCGTCTCCACCAGGCCTTCCGGCCCGCCGCCCGCGAGGCGCCCCGTGATCCACTCCGGGTCCGGCTCGCCCGCGACGGGCAGCAGGAGGAGGTCGCGCGCGCGCGTCGCGGCGACGTAGACGAGCCGGAGCCGCTCCGCGTCCAGGTACCGCCCCTCGCGCCCCGCCACGCCGCCGTCGCCGGGCTCCTCCCACTCGAGCCCGTCGAGGGCGAGCGCCCAGGAGGCACCGGTCCGGTCCACGACGAACGGGGTCCGGACGTCGCGCGCCGTCAGCTCCGCGCAGGCGTCCCAGAGGGCCACCACCGGGAACTCGAGCCCCTTGGCCTGGTGGATGGTGAGGACCTGCACCGCCTCGCCCGCCACGGGCCGCGGGGGGTCGAGCTGGACCGGGGCCTCCACCCAGGCGCGAAGGCGCGCGGTGGCGGCGTCGAAATCGAGCCCGTCCGCCGCGGCCGCGTCGAGCGCGAGGCACAGCTCCCGCAGCGCGTCGAGCCGCTGGGCGCCGTTGGGGCCGAGCGCGGCGGCGCGGCCGAACGCGGTCCGCTCCAGGAGGTCCCGTGCGGTGGCGCCCGGCGAACGCTCCAGCCGCGCCCGGCGGAGCGCCTGCACCGCGGCGAGCGCGGCGCGCGCGCGGAGGACGCCGGGGTGGGTCGAGCCCTCGTCCGCGGCCCGCGCCCGGGCGAGATCGTCGTAGTCCACCGCGAAGAAGGGCGGCCGGAGCAGCGCCGCCTGCGCCACGCCGTCGTCGCGATCGGCGAGGGCGCGGAGGCCGAGCAGGAACTGCTGGTGAAGGGGGTCTCCCAGGAAGAGCGAGCCGCCGCGCGCGGCGTAGGGGACGCCGAGCCGATCCAGCTCCGGGAAGAGGAGGGGGAGGTGGTAGGTGGAGGCGGCGAGGACGGCGACGTCGCCGTAGCCGGCGGGGCGCTGCGCGCCGGTGGCCGGATCGAGGATCGTCCGCTTCCGCCCCTCGACGAGCCAGCGGAGCCACCCCGCGAGCGCCCTCGCCTCGGTGGCGCGGAGCGCGGGCTTCTTTCCGCCTTCGGCCGCCAGCGGCAGCACCTGGACGCACCTCGGCGCGCCGCCGCCGCGGCCCGCGAGGAGGCGCTCGTTCGAGACCGTCCCGGCCGCCTCGTCGAGGACGGGCGCGCCGGGGAGGGGCTCTCCGAGGAGGTCGTCGAACCGCGCGTTGAGCCACTCGACCAGGGCGGGCGCGCAGCGGAAGTTGGCCCGGAGCTTGGCCACGAGGTGCGGCCCGCGCTCGACGACGTCGCGCACCGCCGCGTAGACCGCGATGTCCGCCCGGCGGAACCGGTAGATCGACTGCTTGGGATCGCCGACCAGGGTGAGCTTCCCAGGCTCGAGGCGCACGTCGCGCCAGCCGTCCGCCACCGCCCCCGCCTCGCACAGGTAGAGGACGATCTCGGCCTGGAGCGGATCGGTGTCCTGGAACTCGTCGACGAGGACGTGGTCGAACAGCGCCTGGTACCCGGCCCGGACGGCGCGGTCGCGGTGGAGCAGGTCCCGCAGCTCGAGGAGGAGGTCGATGGTGTCCAGGGCGCGGCGGCGCGCCTTCACCTGGTCGTAGACGGCCACCACCGCCGGCGCGGCGGCGACGAGCCGTCGCGCGAGCCAGCCCGCGAAGGGCCGGACCAGGTCGCGGTGGAGCGGCCCGCGCCGCAGGGCGTTCCTGCGGGTGTCGCCGAGGAGCGCCCGGTAGACGTCCCAGCCCGCCTCGTCGTCCGGGAAGTCCGTCCCCTTCTGGAGCTTGGGCGGCTCGGACCGGAGCAGCTCCCGCAGGACGAGCACGGGATCGGCCTCGTCGCGGACGCGCAGCAGCCGGCGGGCGGTGGCGGCGAGCCAGCGGGAGCCGCGCCCGCCGCCGCGGGACCGCCCGGCGAGCGCAGCGTACTCGTCCACCAGGGCGCCGAACCCGGCGCGGTCGGGCGGCGCCGGCGCCGGAACCAGGGGTGAAACGTCGCGCGTTCGCACCAGCACCTCGACCAGCGAGCGGAGGCCGGGGACCTGGCCGTGCGGGAGGAGGCGCGGCTCCACGCGCACGCCGGCGCGGAGCGCGTCGACGAAGGCGGCCTGCGCCGCCTCCGCGACCTCCGCGCCCACGCGGCCCGCCAGCTCGGCGGCGAGCGACCCCGCCTCCACCGCGTGCAGGAGGGCGGCGAACGCCTCCGCCACCAGGGGACCGTCGTCCTCGACGATCTGGTACGAGGGCGAGAGCCGCGCCTCGACGGGCCGCAGGCGGAGGAGCCGATCGGCGAACGCGTGGATGGTCCCCACGTGCGCGACGTCGAGCGCGGAGAGCGCCGCGGCGAGCCGGCGCCGGCGCGGATCGGGGAGATCGCGCCGGGCCAGCTGGCGGAGGAACGCCTCCCGGATGCGGAACTTCAGCTCGCCCGACGCCTTGCGGGTGAAGGTGATGGCGGCGACGCGCCCGAGCGGCAGGGCGGGGCCGCCGTTCTCGGGCGCCACCAGCTCGACGAGCCGCTCCACCAGGAGCGTGGTCTTGCCGGTCCCGGCGCCGGCGTCGGCGATGACGTTCACGCCGCGCGCGTGGACGGCCGCGTCGCGCTGGTCCTGGTCGGGGGCGCGCCCGGGGGCGGTCATTCCTCGTCCTCCTCGCCCAGCTTGAGCGCGCGGAACCCCGCCAGCGGACCGTCCACGGCGGCGGAGAGCGCCTCGCGCGATCGGGCGGCGGCGCCGCTGCCGCAGAGCACGTGGAACGGGCAGTAGGTACAGTCGCGCTCGTCGGCGCTGGCGGGGAAGGCCCGCGCCGCGAGGAGGTGCGCAGCGGTCCCGAGCCACTGCTCGGTCGCGCGCTGCAGCGCCGCCGCGTCGGCGCGGAAGGCGCGCTCCTCCACCTCTCCCCGGCCGCTCGCGTAGGCGTAGGCGGCGGTCACGCGGGTGGGCGCCTCCCAGTCCCCGGCGAGGCGTCGCGCCGCGAGCTGGTAGACCCCGAGCTGCACGTCGCGGAGCGCCGTCGGACCGGCCTCCTCCCGGACGCGCGGGTGGGCCTTTCCCGACTTGAGGTCGCGGACGACCGTGGCCTCGCCCTCCACGTCCACGCGGTCGATGAACCCCTGGAGGTGGAGCGTCTCACCGCCCGCGGCGACGGCGAGCGGGGTGCGCGTGCCGAAGGGCACCTCCACGCCGACGAAGCGGCGGGGGCCACCCTGCCAGTCGTACTCCAGGAAGGCGCGGACGCCGTCGTGCAGCCGCTCGCGCTCCTTGAGGCGCACCCCCTCTCCCACGAGCGGGTACTCGGACAGGAACGCCTCGAACGCGCGTTCGGCGGCGGCGCCGGCCAGCGCCTGCCAGGCCGCGAGCGCCCCTTCGCGGCGCGCGAACGCCGGACCGTGCTCCCGGTAGAACACCTCGACGGCGCGGTGGAGGAGGGTCCCGTAGGCGGGCGGATCGATCTCGCGCAGCGACGGCGCAGCGGCGGGCTCGTCCCAGCCCAGGATGCGGCGCATGAGGAACATGCGCGGACACTGGAGCAGCTGCTGCAGCGCCGCGGCGGAGATGGGCCGCTCCGGGGCGATGCCCGGGACGGCGGGGAAGGGATCCCCCGGCCCGAGCACGCCGTCGGCGGGGCCGAGGGGACCGGTCGGGGTCCGCAGGACGGCGAGGCGGCCGAGGTCGAGGGCCGGCGCGCCCGTCCACTCCGGCGGGAGGTCCCGCGAGACGCGCGCGGCGCGGTCGAGCCAGCCCGCGGCGCTGACGGGGTGCGCCGCGCCGAACGCGGCGGCGGCCCGGGCCGCCGGCCCGAAGGCGTCGCGCCGGAGGGCGGCGGCGTCGGGGACCGGGTCGGCGGGGGCTCCGCCGGGTCCGGGGCGGCCGAGGGCAGCGGCCGCGTCGATGAAGATCGAGGCGGGCTCGCGCTCGGTGCGGGCGAGGTCGACGCGCGGCGCGGAGAGCGCGACCGCGGCGCTCGCCCCCTGGACGGCCGCGACCAGGGAGTGGACCTGCGCGGCGACGCGGTCCTCCGCGCGGGCGAGCACGCGCCCCGGGATCGCGCGCTCGAGGGCATCGCGGAGCGCCCCGGGGACGACGGGGTCCTCGCGCGGCGGGGAGGGGAGCACGCCCTCGCACAGGCCGACGATTCGCACCGCCTCGAAGTCGAGGCCCGCGGCGCCCGCGACGGCGCCGACGTACACGGCCGGCTCGCCGAACCGGCCGCGCGGGACGCGGAGGGCGAGGAGGTGGGCCTCGATCGCGTCGAGCGCGTCCTCGCCGTCGAGCGCCTGGCCGAGCCCTCCCGCGCACGCGGGGGCGAGCGCCTCGGCGAGCCGCGCCGGGAGGGCCGCGCCCGGGCCGGGCGCGAGGAGCCAGCGGTCGAGGAAGGCCGTCAGCGCGGCTGCCAGGGCGGCGAGCGGCGCGCCGCCGACCACAGCCCGCGCCACGCCGACGAGCGCGTCGAGCGCCGGGTGGACCGCGCGCAGACCGTCGAGGGTGCGCCGGAGGCGCCGCTGCTCGCGGGCGCGGGAGTCCTCGTCGGTGCGGGCCCGGGCCAGGGCCGCCTCGAGCTCGCCCAGACGGACCGCGGCGCGGGCAGACCAGGCGAGCGCGCCCTCCGGATGGGCGGCGTTGCCACCGGCGATGCCGAGGCCGAAGGCGATCTCGAGGGCCTCGCCGTGGGTGAGATGGGTGCGAGGGGGCCGCGCCGCGGTGGCGTGGGTGGGCGGCGCCTCGGCGAGGCGGAGCGCTGGGAGCACGGGCGCGAGCGTCTCGGCCGAGAGGTGCGAGCGGAGGGCGCGCAGGACCGCGAGGATGCGGGCGCCGCCGGCGGTCGAGATCGCCGGGAGGCCGCCGGCGACGTGGACCGGGAGCGGGGCGCCATCCGCCCCGAGGCGCTCGAGGCGGTCGGCCACGAGCTGGGCGAGCGGGTCCTGGGAGGGGACCAGGACCGCGATCCCTTCCAGCGGCCGCCCGTGCTCGAGGATCTGGCGGGCCACCCAGAGGGCGGTCGCCTCCAGCTCCGAGTCCACGCCGGCGTGCTCCTCGAGGTCCACGGTGCCGTCGGGGCCGCGGCTGCGGGGACGGCCGGGGGCGGAGAGGGTGGAGGCGTCGGCGAGGAGGTAGGTGGAGAGGAGGTCGCGCTCGGTGGGAGCCGCGGTCGGGGTCGAGGTCGGGGTCGCGATCGCGGCCGCAGCCTCCGCCCCGTACAGCGCCCCGATCCTGTGGAGGTGCCGCTCCGTGAGCGGCCGCGCGGCGCGGAGCGCGAGCGTGACGCCCGGGATGGCGGCGAGGAACCGGGCGTGGACGGCGTCCTCGTGCCCCGTGGCGAGGGCCAGCGCCGGGCCCTGGAATGGCCACGCCCGGGGATCGCGGGCGAGCAGCGCCGCCGCCTCCCGGAGGATGCGGGCGGAGCCGAGCGAGGCGCCCGCGTCCGCGGCGGCGCGGGACCAGAGCCGCGCCAGGTCGCGCGCAGGGGCGGCGTTCCGCGGGAGGTCCTCCGGCCCGAGCCCCGCGGCCTCGAGATCCGCGATGGCGGCGGCGAAGGCGCCGTCCCAGCCGCGCGTGGAGCGGAGGAGCTCGGCGTCGAAGTGCTCGAGCCCGAGGTCCTCGCGGAAGAGCGCGAGGAGCCGCGCGGGCCGCAGCGCGTCCTCGCCGGGGGTGAAAGGAACGCCGGCGGTCCCGAGGACCTCCATCGCGGCCGTGAGGGGTCCGAGGAAGCGCGTGCCCGCCAGCGCCGGGGCACGGCCCGTCCGCGAGAGGGTGCGCCGC
The DNA here is from genome assembly GCA_035519395.1 of Anaeromyxobacteraceae bacterium. GTDB lineage: Bacteria > Myxococcota > Myxococcia > Myxococcales > Anaeromyxobacteraceae > Anaeromyxobacter. Next base: position 8,678 of record DATIWK010000057.1, read on the forward strand.
AGCGCATGCGCGTGCCGCTCGGAGGGCACGAGCACCGTGCGCGACGGCAGCGGCCCGGCCGCGGGGAGCGCCGCGATCGCGTCCGCCCAGGAGGCGGGACTGTCGACGAGGGTGACGTTCACGCGCGGCCTCCCGGCGACATGCTACGCCCGCGACGGACCCGCGGCGAAGCGCGGGGCCTGGAGGCGCGCGACCTTCGAAGGAGGAGCCCTCAGTGCCTCGGCGCGTCGGGCTGGACCTCGCCCGCCGGTGCGGCCGGACGATCCGTGCTCCCCACCGCCGCCCGCGCCGGATGGTGGCGCCTCACGAAGGCGAGCGCGACCTCGGCGACGTCCTTCCACCCGCTGTCGATGGTGAGCGAGTGGCCGCGCCCCGGGATCTCGCTGAACTCGGTCACCCCCGGGTTGCGCCGCTGCCGCCGGTAGGAGGCGTTGGCGATCGCGTGGGGCACGGTGTTGTCCCGCTCCCCGGAGATGACGAGGAGCGGGCCGCGGTCGGGGTTGGCGGTGTCCACCTTCGCCGCCGTCCACGGGTTCAGGTTCGCGGTCGCCGCCTGGAAGAGTGGAACGCCCGATCCGGCGACCGAGTAGGTCTCGTACACCTTGCGGGCCTCGTCCTCGCTCAGCGCGTTCGCGAAGCCGTAGCGGAACTGCTCGAAGGTGAGCGCCACCGCGCGCCCGTAGTTGGCGGGGTTGGAGAGCACGGGGAACGCCGATCTCAGGGCGGAGAACGGCAAGGGCAGCACCCCGCGGAAGGGCGCCGGGTCGATGGCCACGGTGGCGGTCGCCAGCCCCTCGCCGGCGAGCCGCTGGGCGATGAGGCCGCCGAAGGAGTGCCCGACGATCGAGGGCGGCGTCCGGAGCTGGCGGATCACGTCCGCGAAGTGAGCGGCGACCTGCTCCACCCGCTTGTGCGCGAAGACCTCGGGGTGCTGGCGGGCCTCGTCCACGGTCTCGGGGTCGCCGGGCCAGCTCGGCGCGAGCGTGACGTAGCCGGCGTCCTCGAAGAAGCCTCGCCAGTGGTCCCAGCTGCTGGCGAGGAGCCACAGACCGTGCACGAACACGACCGGCTGGGCCTCCGACTGGTTTGCCCGGGCGATCTCGCGCTGCTCGCGGGGCGACGTGGCGCTCATGGTCTCTCCTCCTTCGTGGGGGCGCGCCGCTGGGCCCGGTGCGCCGCCGGAGTTGTGTCCGGAGACGCCGCGCCGCGCAAAGGATCCTCGCGAACCCGGAGCGGGGTAGCGGGCGCGGCCCGCTCGCACCGGGCCGCGATCACGGGCGCACGCCACCGCTCCAGAAGAAATTTCCGTTCGGGTCCCGGTACCACTTCGAGTTGCCGTTCACCGGCTCTCCGCCGGCGACCCAGCCGTCGAAGGCGAGTACCGCGCCGGGCGGGACCACCTGGACGACGTCCGCGCGCCGGCTGGGCGCCCCCTTGCGCACGTTGAGGCGCGCCGCGGCGACCGCCTTCCCGACCTCCGGGACGAACGATCCGGGCAGCACCACCACGCCGGCGCCGGTGCACGCGGCGTGCTCCGCTGCCACGTCGCGCAGGAGGCCCTCGTAGGTGCGCCGGCTCCGTGCCAGCCCCGTGACCGGATCGGTCTTGCGCGCGGGGTCGAGAAAGAAGTGTCCGACCACCGAGCTGGCCGGGTCGAGGCCGAAGCGGTGACATGCGTAGGCGAGGACCCAGACGTACTTCCGGTACGCCTCGTCCGGGTCGATCGACCCGCCGTAGCAGTACTCGACCCCGAGGGCGGCGTCGTTCGCGTCGTAGCCGTAGAGCCGGTCGTCCGTCGGAACGCCGTAGAGCACGTGCCACGCCTTCTCCGGCGCCCCCGTCAGTGCGGGGATGCACTCGACGATCTCGCGGTCGTCCACGAACAGGTGCGCCGAGGCGGACATGTCGTCGCGGCTCCGCTCGTAGTAGGCGACGTTCCCGGCCGCGGTGGACCCCGGGTTGCCGGTGTCGTGCGCCACCAGGAACTTCACCGCGGGCGAGACGGGCTGGCCGGAGCGGCGATGCGAGGGGGCCGTGAGCAACCGCGGCGTGACCGCGTAGCGCATCTTGAACGCGACGTCCGGCATGGCGCTCACCCGACCGGCGGCAGGTCCGGAGCCTGCGCGGCGTCCGGTGTCGCGCCGGCTCCGGCGGGCAGCTCCTTGCGGACGAACCCCTCGATGAAGTCGGCTCCCGCGTAGCCGATGCCGATGAGGAGCATCACGTTCTCCCGGGTGATCGCCTGGAGGTTCATGCTCGACGTGAGCGTTCCCAGCACGCCGGCGATGGCGCCGATGAGCAGGCTCAGCACCAGCGTCCCCGCGCTGAACAGCTCCCCGAAGGGCTTTTTCTGGAGCAGCGCCGAGTCGTTGAGCTTCTTCAGGCCGACGACGACGCGGAGGCCCTGCCCCAGCGCCCCGAACATCCCTCCCACCAGGAACTGCATGATCCAGTCGTGTGCGCTCACGTTCAGCCTCCGGTCCGTCTTGGATGTCCGTCCGGCCCCGATCTCGCTCGGCGCCGGGTCACGCGGGCGAGCCCTCCAGGCGCGCGATCTCCTCCGCGCTCGGGCCGGAGTGGCTCCAGAACTGCCGGAGCGGATTCGGCGGGAGCGGCTCGGAGCGCGTGTCTACCCAGTGGAACTGGTCGTGCATGAAGAACCAGCAGTAGGCGCCGAGCCAGTTGAACTCGCTCGGCCTCGCGTCCGGCGGCGACTCCATCAGGAACGGCTCGAACGCCGTCCCGTGGGTGCGCTCGACGAAGCTCCGGAGGCGATCGTAGGCGCCGCGCGGATAGACGAGAGGCATGCGGCGCATGAACTCGAGCGCGACCGGGCGCCCGAGCGCGCGCTCCGTGCCGGCCTGCCAGCAGGCAGCCTCCTGCCCCGCGAACGCGTGGTACGGAGTGTGGAGCAGCTGGGGGAGCCCGGCCGTGAAGTACGTCTCCGGCGACGCCGGCCCGAGGAACACGCAGTCGGAGTCGACGTGGAGCACGAAGTCGGCGTCGGTGTAGCGGTCCGCGTTCAGCTTGCAGAGCTGCTGGTACACGTACCGGTCGCCGTAGTCGTCGGTGAAGACCACCCGCTCGCGCGTGAGCCCCATGCCGTCGATCGCCGAGCGCTCGTCGCGCGGGAACAGCACCACCACGTCGCGGAACCCCGAGGTGAACCGGACGACGCTGCGGAGCAGCCACGGCAACCACCGGGCGTCGCGTGCGCAGCTCTTGACGAGGATGTCGCAGGTCATCCCGACCGTCTCCCGGCCCTTGCGCTTCGCCGCCCGCGCCGCCCGGGGATCAGGCGGCCCGGCCATGGGGACCTCCCGCGCGCTCGGTCTCGCTCCCGGTAACTCGCGCCGCGGCCGCGTACGCCTCGACCACCCCGGGCAGGAGCCGCGACGGCGGCTCGGTGCGCCGCCAGGCGCCGGGATCGAGGTAGCGGCCCAGGGGGAAGCGCCAAGCGTTCGCGCCGTGGCGGGTGTAGACGAACAGCTCCTCGTTCGGGACGCGCGCCAGCCGCAGCCCGCGCGACTGCGCCGCGCGCAGGAAGGCGGCGTCCTCCGCGAGGTTCGCGTCCGGGTAGCGGATCCCGCGCTGCCATGCGGCGCGCGCGAAGGCGAGGGTACCGCCGTGGACGTCGCCGACGAACATCCGGCGGTGGAGCTGCGGCGAGAGGGTCCAGAACTGCGCCTCCGGAAGTCCCATCACCCAGCGCGCGTCGAGCGCGGTCAGGTCGGCCGTCCCCGCGAGGATCGGCTCGGCCTGGCGGCGCAGTCGTTCCGGACCGTACCAGTCGTCGTCGTCCCACTGCACCAGCACCTCGCCGCGCGCCTCCGCGCACGCGATGTTGCGCTTCCGGCCGATCGAGTGGCGCGAGGAGAGGCGGAGGTAGCGCACCCCGGCGACCGAGGCGACGAGGTCCTCGATCGGCGAGGGGCCGTCGTCCACCACCACCAGCTCCTTGGCCGGGTGGTCCTGCTCGAGGAAGCGCTCGACCGCGAGGGGCACGAAGGCGCGCCGGCCGCAGGTGGGCAGCAGGCAGGAGACGAGCGGCGCGCCCGCACGGGCGCGCCCCGCGAACCGCGCCAGGTCCTCGCCCAGGAGAGCGCGCACGGTCGCGGGATCGGCGCGGAGCCAGCAGGTGCCGGCGGTCTGCTTCGGGCTCGTGTTGCCGGGGTGCACCCGCGCCACGAAGAAGTCGTCGCGGTCGAGCGGGAGCACGCGCGCGCCGCCGGCCTCGCGCACCCAGCGCGTGTCCTCGCCCACCGTGAGATCGGGGAAGGGGTGGCGCTCCCAGAGGGCGCGCCGGAAGCAGAAGGTGTTCCCCGACACCCAGCTCGCCCGGCCGCCGGGGTACCGGTACCGCCACGCCTCGTCGCGGACCGGATCGTAGAACCACAGACGGTCCAGGCCGCAGACGTCGGCGCCGCGGGCGCGCAGCTCCGACACCTGGTAGGAGAGGCGCCAGGGCGCGGACCAGTCGTCGTCGTCCCAGTGGACCAGGAGCTCGCCCCGCGCCAGGCGGCAGGCGTGGTTGCGCTTCGCGCCCAGCGAGGGGAACCGCGCCGCGCGCACGTAGCGGATGCGCGGATCCGGCGGGACGAGGTCGCCGACCGGGTCGCGCCCGTCGTCGAGGACGATCAGCTCCCGCGGGCCGTAGTCCTGGCGCAGGAAGGCGTCGATCGCGAGCGGCAGGAACGCCCGCCGGTCGGCGGTGGGGATCAGGCAGGACACGAGCGGCGCCGCCCCCGCGGCGACCGTAGGCCGGGGCGCGACGGCGGGGAGCGGGGGAGGCGCGATGGGGATCCGCAGCTCGACGAGGCCGGGCGGCGCGAAGTCGGGGCACGCGTCGCCGCGGCAGTGGGGCTCGTACGGCGGCGGATCCGGCCGGCGGCGGCGGGCGCAGAATCGTTCCTGGTAGCGGCGCCGGGCGGCCTCGAAGAGCGAGGCCTCCTCGGCCTGGCGCCGGAGGGTCGCCGGTGCGCGCCACACGTACGCGCCCCGCACCCACACGCCGCGGAACCCGGCCCGCGCCGCGCGCGCGTTGTAGTCCATCTCCCAGCACGGGCCCAGCCCGTACCCCTCGTCCACGCCGCCGATCGCCTCGACCACGCGCCGGTCCACGGCCCAGCAGAAGTCGCCCAGCGCGTGGAGCGGTGCCAGGCTCTCGACCGCGCTCCCCCAGCGCGCCGCGGCGTCCGCGGCCGTGCGCGCCACCTCCACGTCGGACCCGCCGGCGCGCGGGAACGCCGCCTGCGTCGTCCACCCGCGGTTGGTCGACGGGCCGGCGAGGCCGCAGGCCGGATCCGCGTCGAGCGCCCCGACCAGCCGCTGGAGCCAGCCCGGGCCCACGCGCGCGCCGTTCTCGAGCAGCACCAGGAGGTCCGCCCCGAGGTCGGAGGCGAGGGCGTTGAAGCAGGCAGGCGCGCCGCGGGGCTCCTCCCAGGCGACGAGGCGGACGCCGTCGCGCGGCAGCGCCGGCGCGACGTGCGGCCCCACGCCGTCGGCGAAGAGCCAGATCTCGACCCCGGCCGGCCCGGCGCGCGCCAGGGAGCGGAGCGTCGCGGCGCACAGGTCCGGCCGCTCGCGGACGGGGATCCCGATGCGGACCCGGGGCAATCTGGAGAAGGCGCTCATAGCCTGCGCTTCGCCTTTCCGGTCCGGTCGATGACGAGCCAGACGCTCTGGTTCCGCGCCCGCTTCTTCGCCGTCTCCATGGGGATGGTCGTGCTCTCGCCCGGAACACGGAGCTGGGCGGACGCCAGGGTGGCGCCCGACGCGCGGTTCTCGCCGAGGTCGAGGGGCCAGAGGTTCTCGAGCGCGTCCGCGCCTCCCACCTGACGCTCGAGCACGTGATCGCCGTCGCGCCCCTCGTCGCCCGGTGAGTATCCGTAGGGCTTGAGCGCGCGGTTGACCTTGCCGCCGCCGCCCGACTTGCTCCCCGGGTGCAGCTCGAACTTCATCCCGTCCCGGACCTGCCAGATGGGGTCGACGCCGATGGTCTCCCCGCCCTCGGGCAGCGCCCGTTTTCCCTCGGGGTCGTAGACGTCCACGGCGAAGCCGCGCGCCTTCCAGGCCTCGAGCGCGGGCGTGGGCTTGCCCTTCCGGTTGACCAGCCGGGCCTTGATCTTCGCCTTCTCGTCGGCCCGGGTGCGGGCCTCCGCGAGGTCGTCCTGGAGGATCCGGATCCCCCGCTTTCCCACCTTGGGCCCCACGTAGAGCCGGTCGTACCGGGCGAGCGGCCGCTTCGGCCAGGCGACGCCGTATGGGTTGGCGATCGTCCCCGCGTCGTCGTCCGCGAGCAGCGGAGCGAGGTTCTTCGCGATCAGTGCCAGCGCCGCGTCGATGTCCGAGGCCGCCTTCGCCGGGTCCGCCTTCAGGAGCTTGCGGGCCACGTCGATCCGGTCGAGCTGGGCCGCGACGGCGGCCAGCTTCGCGTCCGCCCCCGGCCTTCTGTTCCGTCGCGCCGCCAGCTCCTTCACGAACTTCCTGAGCCGCTTGGTGTCGCTGGAGACGAGGAGCTGCGCCTGCGGGTCCTGGCCCTCGAAGTAGAGCCGGTGCGTCTCCTTGCCCGCCTGGAAGCTGCGGCTCGGGAAGAGGAACCGTCTCGCCGCGGCGACCGCCTTCCCCGCGCCGCGCCGGAGCTTGCCTCCCACCCATGCCATCCCCTTCGCCACCTTGCCCAGCACCCAGTCGATCGCCGACTCGACGCGGTCGCGGATCGACTTGATGACCGAGCGGATCCGGTCGGCGATGCCGGAGAGCCCGAAGACGCGCGCCAAAAACGCGATGACCGCGGCCACGATGTTCCCGAGCGTGGTCTCGATCCAGTCGGCGGCCGACTGGATCTTGCCCGCCACGATGGCGGCGAGCGACGCCACCACCGCCTCGAGGACCTTCAGGATGAGGTCGATGTTCTCCACGATGAACATCACCACGTCGTAGATGAGCTTGATCGCCTTGAGCAGGGCGGAGACCGGGTTGAAGAGCGAGACCACGAACGCGATCGCCTGCTTCACGATCTCCCGCTCGACCCAGCCCTTCACCGCGTCCAGGACCAGGTCCTTCAGGTCGGCGAACTTCTCCTTGAGCAGCTCCCAGATCGCGCCCGGCCCCTTGGCGAGGACCGTCTCCAGCCACGCCTTGGCCGCCTCCAGCCGCTCCACGTTCCGCGGGCCGACGATCTCGGCGAGCTTGGCCCGCAGGCGCTGGGGCGTGAGCCCGAGCACCTGGAGGACGACCGAGAAGATCGCCCTGGGGCCGAAGCCGGAGGGGAGCTCGACCCCGGCGTCGCCGAGCGAGCCGAACATCCACCGAACGACGCCGTGCTTGAGGTGCCTGCCGATGTGCTCCTTGAACTGGTGGAAGCCGCCCTTCACGGCGCCGAGCATGTTCTCGAGGAAGCGGATGGGGTGCTTGACGATCTGCCAGAGGACGTCGCCGCTCGCGTGGAGAAGCCCGGAGATGCGCGTCTTGAACTCGCGCAGCATCTTCGCGATCTCCTTGAGCTTGCGGCCGAGCTTGGTGAGGAGCCCCTCGTTCTCGGCCTTGAGCTCCTCGATGCGCTTCTCGAGCTTGGCGCGCGCGTCCTTCACCTTGCGGACGAGGTCGTCGGCGAGCGCCTGCTTCCGGTCCTCGACGGTGCCCTCCAGCTGCTCGAACCGCATGCCGACCGACGCGGCCGCCTGCGCGCCGGCGGTCTTCAGCCGGCCCTTCAGCCCCTTCACGTGCTTGTCGATCCGCTCCTTGCCGTCGTCGATGAGCTTCTTGGCCGCCTTCAGCTCCCGGTTGACGAGATCCACGATCCGGTGCAGCGCGGCCTTCATCACGCGGATGTAGATCTTCCGGCCCTCGACGTAGAAGTCGTTCACCTCGTCCGGCAGGTCGAAGAACTTGTCCTTGAGCCAGTACCCGCCGCCGAGCAGCCCCCCGTAGCGGTCGTTCTTGTACGCCGTCATCTTCGCCGTGACGTAGGCCTCGAACTGCGCGCGCGCGGACGCCTCCTCGGTGTCGAACGTGGTGCTCACCGCGGTGTCGAGGAAGTCGAGCCGCAACATCACCGAGTCGCGGGTGGTCCGGAACATGAGCTCGACGTCGTCGGCGACCTTCTGCCGGTCGGCCTCGTCGCGGCTGCGCGTCTGCACCTGCCTCGAGCGGACCGCCCTGCGGGAGCCGGTCCGGGCCTCGTGCATCCCGAGCCGCGCGTCCTTCTCCGACGACTCGACCTGCGCGCCCGCGCCGGCGAGTACCGCGGCTTCCTCCTTCCGGTACTTCCCCGGGAGCTGGTCGGCGTTGACCTCGACCTGCTTCTTCGACGCGAGCGCCTCGTCGCAATCGGGGTCGTTCGCCTCGCGAAGCTGCTCCTCGTCGAGGTCGTTCTCGGCCATGAGCTGGTCGGCGCGCTTCTTCGTGTCCTCACCCGAGACCTCCTCGTCCGGCTTCGGTGCCGGCAGCGCCTCCCGCGCCCCGACGGCGGGCCCCTCGCGCTCGGTGGCCTCCGGCGGCAGATCGACGGCGGGCTCCACCTCCTCGGGGTCCGGGTCCTTGGCGCGGGCGACGCCGCCGATCGCGCTCTCGGCCGCGTTCTTCTGCGAGTCCACGTGACCCTGCAGCTGCTCCTTCAGCTCGCCCGCCCGCCCCTGCTCCTTGAACTCATCGACGTCCTTCAGCTTCTTCGGCGTGATGTCGTTGAGCGCGTGGCAGAGCGTCAGGTAGAGGTCCTCGGGCTGCGTCTTCCCGGGCTGGGCCTGCGCCATGACCGCTGCCCGCGTCTGGTCGGCGCGGCTCGCGCCCTCGTTCGCCGGCGGCTTCGCCGCGGCCTGCGCGGCCCGCGCCTTCTCCTGCGCGGGCGCGTGCGCCTTCTGGCCGAGCGCGACCGTCTCGAGCCGGGAGAGGACGCGCTGGAGCCCGTCGCCGCCGGCCGGCGCCTCGGCGGGCTCGGTGACGGGCGATTCGCCGCCATTTCGCGCGATCTCGGCGGACGCCGCCGGTCCTGCCGCGGCCCCGGCGGCCTGGGACGGCGCCTTGCCCTGTGCCCCCGGAGCCTTCGGGGCGCCGTGAGCTGCGGGTGCGTTGGCTGGGGCAGCGGCGCGGGGGGGCGCGGGCGACGCGGAGGCGGCACCGGTCGCGGCCGCGGTCACAACCGCGGTCGCGGTCGTGGTCGCGGTCGTGGTCGCGGTCGGGGTCGCGGTCGTGGTCGCGGTCGGGGTCGCGGTCCCGGTCGGCGTCGTTGTCGGGGTCGCGGTCGCGGTCGGCGTCTCCCTCGACTTTGCCCCACCCGCGGCACCGCCGACCTCGGGATGAGCGGAACGCTCGGACGCGGCGCCGCCCGCCTTCGCACCGGGCGCTCTTTCGCGCGGAGAGTGAACCATGGGGATCGGCGCGCGGACGGACGACCGAGCCGCGAGGGGCACGGGCGGCGCACCCGGGCCGGCAGCGCCGGCCGGAGCAGCTCCGGTCCGGGCGGCCGCTCCGGTGGCCGGCGCCGGCGCCTCGGCGGCGGGACCGGTGGGCTCGGCGGCCGCGCCCGCTTCCTGCTCCGCGCGGTCCGGCGCCCGGGCTGGCTTCCGCCGGACCACCGCGTCCTGCTGGAGGACGTGCGTGCTCTCGTGGGCGAGGAGGGCCACGTCCTGGGGGCTCTGCCCCGGCCCCAAGAAGATGTGGTTCCGGTGGGTGAAGGCCTTGGCGTGGAGCGCCCGGCTCGCCGCCTGCGCGTTCGAGTCGGCGTGGACGCGGACGCCCTCGAGGTCCACGCCCATGTTGGCCTCCAGCCGGTCGCGCACCGAGGGGAGGAGCGCATCGCCCGAGCCGCGGGCCTGGATGTGCCGCGACGCGACGCCGGTCTGGAGCCGCCGGCGGGGCGGCCCCGCCGCACGGGACTGCGCCTCCTCCTCCTCGCGCTGCGTGCACTCGTCGGTCTCCTTCGACTGCGCCTCGTCCTCCTGGCGCTGGGCGGCGCCCTCGTGCTCCTCCTTGGACTGGGACTCGTCCTCGGCGCGCTGCGCCCCGGCCTCCTCGTTACCCTTCGTCTGGGCTTCGTCCTCCTGACGCTGGGCGGCGTCGTCGTCCCCCTTGGACTGGGCCTCGTCTTCCTGGCCTTGCGCGGCGCCTTCTTCCTGAGACTTCGACTGCCCCTCATCCTCGGCGCGCTGCGCCCCGGCCTTCTCGTCCCCCTTGGACTGGGCCTCGTCCTCCTGGCGCTGGGCGTCCCCTTCGTCTTGCGACTTCGACTGGGCGTCGTCCTCTCGACGTTGCGCGGCACCCTCTTCCTGCGACTTCGACTGGGAGTCGTCCTCCGCGCGCTGCGTCGGGATCTCCTGCTCTTCCTTGGGCTGCGACTCGTCCTCGGCGCGCTGTGCGCCAGCGGCCCCTTCCTCGTCGCCGGGCTCCTCCTTGCGTTGCGCAGGCGCGCACGCCTCGGTCGTCGAGGCGCCGCCGGGGGCGCTGGGACTCGCTTCGGTGGGCGGCTTGGTGTCGTCCGTCGAGTCCTGTCCGGTGCGAACCGGATCGGCGCAGCCGGGTACCGACGTATCGGCGACGCCGCCGCCTTGGGTTCCCGGGAGACCGACGGCGCTGGCGGCAGTGTCCACGGCCTGCGTTCCGAGCTGCGTGGCCCTGGCGCAGCCGGCACCTCCTGGCCCGGCGGGAGGGGCGGCGGCCGGGGGCGCCTCCTCCTCGGCGTCGGTCCCGCAGCTCAGGTCGGGGCCGGGCGCGCGCTCGCGTTCCGGCCCTTCGGGTTCCGGGCGATCCGCGGGCGGCTCGCATTCCGGTGTCCCACCATCCCGCTCGTCCCGGGCCTCTCGGTCCTCGCTCTCCCGCCCCTCGTCCGGGCCCTGCCCCTGGCCGCCCGCCGGGCTCGCCGGCTGCCGCTGTGCGGCTTCCTCCGCGCACTCGGAGCACTTCGCCTGGGCGTGCTCGCCATCTTCGCTGCGCCGAGCGGGCTCGCCTTCCTGGGCCGCCGGTGCGGGCGCGCCGTCCTCTGGCGCGCGCTGCGCCGCGTCCTCGGAGGCGCACGACGCGCACTTCGCCTGCGCCTCGTCCCCGGCCGCCCCGTCCTCGGCCTGGCGCTGGGCGCCGAGGCCGCCCGCCGGGATGCGCGAGACCTCGCCCGAGGGCTTGCCGCTCGTGACCCGATCCGCGACGGCGTCGGCCTCCCGCTCGTACCGATCTCCGGACTGGCCGACCGTGAGCTTCGCCTGCACGGCCTGGGGGAGCCGAACTGCCGGAGACCCTGCATAGGCGCCACCGAGGCGCGAGACGCCACCTCCGGCGCGCTCCTCGGCCACGTGGCCGGCGGCGGCGTCCGGTGCTGGGCGAGCACGCCGGGGCGCAGGAGTCCTGGAGGTCGTCGTCGCCATGGCTCACCGCGGGTCGCGTCCCCCCGGGTTGGGCGACGCCGGGAACCGGATCCCGATCACGCGGAAGTGCTTCCCGCGGAGATCGCGGATCGGCAGGACCTCCTTGCGAGGCTTCCTCCCGCTGCGCCGCTCGATGAACTGGATCCTGTAGTCCGCGTACCAGCGGCCCGCGTAGGCGCGCTGGTTGATGTTTGCATCGAGGGGCCAGAGGTTGGACGGTCCGTCCACGCCCGAGAAGGCGAGGTCGCGAACGTGATCTGCCTGCTTGCCGGCCCAGTTGTAGCCGAGTGAGTTGAGGAGGTTCTTGAACCGGCTCGCCTCGCCTCCACGGGGCGTGCTCATGCGGAACAGGCGGCTCCCGTCGTCGGCGACGTTGGTCCCGTTGATCCCGACGCGCCGCTCGTTGCCGCCGCGGTCCTTCACCTTGGTGTTACTCCGCATGTCGACCGCGATGCGGGTCTTCACGCCGGGGCGGGGCTTGATCGAGATGGACGGAGGGTACGCGCCCGGCGGCTTGTACCACTTGATGGGAATGGGGTCCGAGTACGAGCCGTCGTGGAGCCCCGTCAGATCCGGCACGTTGGTGAACGGTGGGCCGCCCGGGCTCATCTCGCCGTAGACGTCGAACACCTCACGGCTGGAGTCATGCCGGGGGTAGAGCGAGGAGAAGTGCCAGCGGGTCTTGAGCGGCAGCAAGATCCGCTCCAGCGCGGGGATGTTGGTGTCGCGGCCGCCGACCTTGCGGAGGCGCTTCTCCACGGCCCGCGTGCCCTTCTGCCAGCGGGTCTGGCGGTCGTACAGGACCGTCCCCACGTGCCGCGGGAAGAGGCTCTTCACGCGGCGGACGATGATGTAGCGGCGCCCCCGCCAGGGCACCGCGAACCGCGGCCACTTCACGACCTTGGAGTACTTCCGCGAGAGCCCGCGCAGGAGCTCGGAGACCTCCGCGCCGGTCATGCCCGCATCCCCGCGCTGGTTGATGGCACCGTGGAGCTCGCCGAGGAACGCGTCCCACTCGAGCTTCTCCTCCGTCGAGAGCCCGAAGTGCTTCTTCCACCACTCTCGCGCCTTCTCGAAAAGCTCCGCCAGCCACTTGGCCACCTTGCGGAGCCAGGCGCCCATCTTGGAGAGGATCCCCTTCACCTTCCCCTTCACCCAGTTCACGAACTTGAGGGCGAGCTCCTTGATCCACTTGACGAGCTTTCCGAGGAGGTCCTTCACCCACTTGATCACCTCCTCGATCGCCTTCCCGACCGCCCCCAGCCACTCGGAGAGCTGCTGGATGATGGGGATGGCGGTTCCCGCTCCCGCGGTGAAGTACTCGATCACCGCCTGGACGAGGACGTTCCCGATGATCTTCCCGATCGCCTCGCCGATGGCCTCCTCGGCCCCCTCCAGCACCGCCATCATCTGGTCCGCCAGCGCCTCGCCGATCGACTGGGCGCCGGCGAGCACGCCCTCCACCGCGCACTGGATGAGCTCGAAGATCTTGCCCGGGTCGTCGAACAGCTCCTGCAGCGCCGACAGGATCTTGTCGAGCGAGCCGAACACGGTGCTGGCGAGGTTGGCGGCGAAGCAGCGGATCTTCTCGACCAGCTCGCAGAACTTGAGCCCCAGGTTCTCCAGGAACGACTGGATCTGCCCGGGCAGGTCGAAGAGGGCGGCGACGGCCTGGAACGGGGCGGTGATCCCGTCCCAGATGCCGATCAGCAGGCCCTTGAGGAGGCCGAGCGCGAACCCGGCGCTCTGGAGGCCGATGATCCGCGCGATCTTGTCGGCGACCTTGACCTTCCGGTCCATCGCGTAGCTCTTCACCTTCCCGAGGAAGCCGAGGAGCCCGGCCTTCACCACCGGCCAGAGGGGGAAGAAGAGGATCGTCGCGATGGTCCCGGGGTCGAAGCCGCCCACCAGCGCGATGAGGAGGTCCACGATGAAGTCGATGATGATGGGCTTCAGGCACTCCGGCAGCGCCAGCCAGATGGTGCCGGCCAGGAAGCCGATGATGGTGGGCGGGTTGAGGACCATGATGACGAGCTGGAGCAGCACCTCCATCACCTTCCCCAGGAACCGCAGGAGCCGCTGGACGAGCGTGCGGAAGTGGCGCGAGACGTAGCCGAGGCCGCTCCGCGCCCAGCCCACCAGGCGGTGGAACTGATCGCGGGCGAACTGCACCAGGCGCTTCAGCGGGGGCAGGATCCCGGGCGCCGCGTCCACGGCGCGGGACAGGAACCCGGCGACGCGATCGAGGATCCCGAGCACCCAGTCGGCGGCGCCCAGCAGCGCCTGGGCCACCGCCTCCGCCTTGTCCATCACCCAGGGCAGGATCCGCTCGGTGAGGACGCGCCGCGCCTTGGGGATGAGGTCGAGCTTGTCCCAGTACTTGACGAGCTCGTTCCACGCGGCCTTGAGCTCGGGCCAGAGGAGGAAGATCCCGAGCACCTGCATGCCGGGCGTCACCAGCATGAGCACGCCGGCGGACTGGCGGAGCGGGCCGATGAGCGGCCCGATCTTCTCGGAGATGGCGCTCCCCACGGCGATCGCCTTGTCCCGGATCCAGCCCCAGAAGCCTCCGCCCTCGGCGTTGCCGTCGTCGTCGGGGATCCCGAGCCAGCCCTTCACCTTGCCCCAGGCGGCGCCGAGCGCGGCCCGGACCTTGCGGACGAGCGCCGCGGCGTCGTCCACGAACCCCTTGAACGAATCCCAGATCGCGCCGCCGATGCGGCGCAGCACGTCCATGACGGGCGCGCCGATCGCGTCCCAGATGCTCTTGAAGAACTCCGACACCTTGGCGGAGATCTTCTTGATCTTGTCCATCGCCGGCTTCAGGGCGTCGGAGAAGAACTTCGCGACCCGCTTCGCGGCGGCGATCACGCCCGAGCAGTCGTTGCGCGCGAGCTGCGCCGAGATGGTCTGGAGCCAGCCGATCGCCATGCGGACCTTGCGGCCCACCTCGTCGAAGTCGATGTACTTCCGGAGCGGCGCGAGCAGCCCCTCGAAGAGGCTCCGCAGCCCGCGCTTGACGAGGTCGCGGAGGAAGCCCGCGATCCCGTCCCCCTGGAAGAGCGGGAGGAAGTCGGGGGCCACCTTGCGAACCACGGCCATGAGCGCGTCGCGGCCGAGGTCGACGAGGTTCCGCCCGGCCTCGACCACCGCCCCGGCCGTGGTCCGGATGCCGGACGCGACCGCACCCCCGACCGCGCGCCCGGCGGCATACAGGTCGTCGAGGCCGAACCGCTGCACCGCCCGCGGCGCCGCGGGCGCGGGGGCGGCGCGCGGCCCCGCGGCGCGGAAGGCCGTGGCGCGCGGCGCGCGCGCCGGGGAGGCGAGCCGGAGCGGCGGCGCCGCACCCTGCTGCACGACATGCGTCAGCTCGTGCGCGAGGAGCCGCGGCTCGGTGGCGAGGGCCGGCGTGGCGAGGTGGATGTGGCGGCCCTGCGTGAACGCCGCCGCGTGGAGCGCCACCGCCGCAGCGGCTGCCGGCGGGCCGGTGTGGACCCGGACGCCGGAGAGGTCGCGGCCGAACCGCCGCTCCAGATCCGCGCGCAGCGCCGGGGAGAGCGGCGCGCCCTCCTCGGGTGCGCGCGCCGCCGCCTCGGCCGCCTCGAGCGCTGCCGCGCCGGTGCCGGCCGGTGGGAGCGGCGCGGCGGCCCGCTGGGCGTCTCCTGCGAGCAGGTCGAAGGCGGCGTAGTGCGGGCCGAGCCGGGCCGGCTCGGCCCGGGCGCTCGAGGGTTCCGCCTCGGGCGCCGCGGGACGCCGCACCCGCGCCCGCTCCTTCTCCTTCCGCTGGAAGGCGAGCTCCGCCATCCGCTAGCTCCGCGCGAACGCCGCCACGAACGAGCCCATGCCGCCGTCCCGCTCCTCGGTCCCCGGCCGGCCGTCGAGCGGGCAGATCCCACCCGCCTTGCGGTACTCGCTGCGGAGCGCGGCCTCGAGGTGCGCGTCGCCGACCGGAGCCTCCCGCTCCAGGGCCAGCAGCGTCGCCGAGAGCGCGGCGTTCCGGATCTGGCTCCCGGTGAGCGCGCAGCGCAGCGCGATCCGCTCCAGCAGGGCCGGGCCCACCTGGTGGTCGGGAGGCAGGTGGAGCCGCAGGATGTGGAGCCGCTCCTCGGGCTGGGGAGGGTAGAAGGGGACGACCACGTCCATGCGCCGCTGGAAGGCGGAGTCGATCGCGTCGCCGAGGTTGGTGGTGACGACCACGATCCCCTGGTAGTGCTCGAGCCGCTGGAGCAGGTAGTTGGTCTCGAGGTTGGCGTACCGGTCGTTGGCGGACTTCACCTCGGTGCGCTGGCCGAGCAGGGCGTCGCCCTCGTCGAGGAGCAGCACCACGTCGAGCGCCTCGGCGCGGGAGAGGACCTGGTGCAGGTTCTTCTCGGTCTCGCCGATGTACTTGTTCACCACCGCGGCGAGGTCCACGCGGAAGAGGTCCATCCCCAGGATCGAGGCGAGGATCCGCGCCGCCAGCGTCTTGCCGGTCCCGCTCGCGCCGGTGAAGAGCGCTCGCACGCCGCGCGGCGCGTTCGCGCCGAAGGCCGGGCCGAGCCGGCGCCCGAGGGTCTCGCGGTGACGGCACCGGCGGTGGAGGTCGAGGAGCTTCTCCCGGGTACCGGGGACCGCCACCAGGTCGTCCCAGCCGCCGCCCGCGGAGATGGGGCTCGCCAGGGTGTCGAGGAGCTGGCGGTTCAGGGTGCGGGAGGCCTCGCGCACGTCGGCGCCCGTCACCGCCTCGCGCCGGTCGAGCGCCGCCTGCGCGAGCGCGCCGTGGGCGAGGCGGCGGATGTAGCCGCCGCCGAGCTGGAACGCGCCCACGATCTGCGGCAGGTCCACGATCCGGTCCTCGCCGATCGCCTCGCACCAGTGCCGGCGCCGCTCCGCCGGACCGGGCGCGGGCAGCGACAGGGCGAGCGCGGACTCGGCGAGGCCGCTCGCGAGGCCGCCCTCCTCGCCGAGCGTCACCACGATCGGCCCACCGTACCCGGCGAGCGGGGGCAGCGCGGCGGTCTCGCCGGGCGCGAGATCGCGGTCGATCACCGGGACGAGGTTCGCGAGCGCGCAGAGCGGCCCGAGCAGCCGCGCGCCGCCGGGCACCTCCGCGAGGGAGGCGCCGTCCACGGCCGCGACCCCCGCGCCCAGCGCGCGGGCGAGGGCGCCGGCCACCTGGAGGGCGTCGCTCCCGGGCGCGCCGCGCAGCACGAGGAGCCGGGCCCGGCCGTTGCGCAGCAGCGCGGGCGCCTGCGCGAGCCGCGCGCGGAAGGCCTCCGGGAGGACGAGCCGCTCGAGCTCGGGGAAGTCCGCGGGCGCGTGGACGCGGCACCAGGGCGCGGGCGCCGCCGCGAGCTGGCCGCGCACCGCGTCCCAGAGCATGGACGGGACGCGCAGGAGCCACTCGGACCGCGGCGCCACCTCGTTCTGCACCTCGACGATCCCCGCGGCGAGGAGCGGCCGGCAGATGGTCCACGGGTCGACGGCGCCGACGGGCGCCTCGTCCATCATCATCTGGCCGACCAGCTCCAGCGTCGGGCGCCGGTGCGGGAGGGGCGCCTGCAGCTCCGCCACCAGCGTGCCGAAGCGCGAGTCCTCCTCGACGAGGCCGATGGCCATGAAGGCGAGCCGCGTCGTGAACGGGAGGCCCGCCTGCTCGGCCAGCGCGCGGAGCGGGAGGTGGTCCGGGCAGGCCCGCTCCCAGCCGTCGAGCTGGGCGGCCCACCACGCGGTCGCGGCGTCCCAGGTGAGGTCGTCGGGCATGTGCGCCCGCATCTCGTCGAAGTACTCGCCGAGGAAGGGGAAGCGCTCGAAGACGGCATCGAGGCTGGAGCCGGACAGCTCGGCCAGCCGGCGCGTCTGGTTGAGGAGCCGGTAGATGGCGGCGTAGACGTTCAGGACGAAGTGGCCGCCCGCCGTGCGGGGGACGTGGTCGAAGGGGCCAGCGGGGGCGGTCATGCGTGGCTCCATCACCGGAAGTGGAACT
Organism: Anaeromyxobacteraceae bacterium; assembly: GCA_035519395.1. GTDB lineage: Bacteria > Myxococcota > Myxococcia > Myxococcales > Anaeromyxobacteraceae > Anaeromyxobacter. Next base: position 25,997 of record DATIWK010000057.1, read on the forward strand.
GGACCACGCGGCCGAGGCGCGGGAGCCAGCCCGGGCTGCGGTCGAGCCCGGCGAGCCGCACCGGCAGGCGGACCGCGTCGAGCGGCACGACCAGGTCGAGGTGCGTCGCGGTCGCGTGGAGCCGGGCGGGCACGGCCAGGAGCGCCTCCGCGAAGGCGACCCCGTCGGCCCCGGACAGCCCGAGCGCGCGCGCGAGGCGGTGACGCAGGAAGGGCGCCACGAACGAGGCCCACCGGGCGAGCGGCGCGGGCCAGCCCTCCCGCGCCAGCGCCGGCCCGAGGTCGGGATCGCGGGGCAGCGAGGCGACCACCGCGTCCCCGGCCAGCGGCGCCAGCCAGGCCGCGGGCAACCGGAGGACCTCGGCGCGGAGACCGGCGCCCCGCGGCGCCGAACCCGGCGGGCGGCCGTCGAGCGCGGCGAGGAGCGCCCAGAGCGGATCTTCGGCGTCGGTGGCCTCTCCGGAGAGGACGGCGCGCGCGACGGCCACGAGCGTGCCGATGGCTCCGACCTCGGTCGCGAGGCCGCAATCCGGCTCGAAGCACGCGGGGAGGTCGAGGGCCTCCATCGCGTTCAGGAGGTAGAGGACGCCGCCGAGGCCGGTCGCGACGCCCTCTCCCAGCGCTGCGAGCGGGTCGGCCTGGGCCTCGGGCGCGGGTGGGGTCTCGTCCCGCGCCGCCTGGGTCGCCGCTGCATCCCCGGGCTCGAACGGATCGCCGGTCGCCGCTCCGGGCGCCTGCACCTCCGCGCGCGGTGGAGGGGCCGCGGGCGGCGCTGGCGTCGCCGCGGAGGGAGGGGCCGCGCTCGCCTCGTGCTCCTGCGAACGGCCCGGGCGCGCGACCGTCCAGACGGCGGGCGCGGGAAGGGGCTGCGCGCGGTCGCCGCGCGCCCCGGGTCTCGCGGCGTCCGGCAGGCTCGAAACCACCCGGGGAGGCGCGGGCCGCGGGTGGGCGACGGCCGGCGTGTCCTCGGGCCCGAGCCCGGATGCACCGCGCACCCATGCCGCCGACGCTTCGGCGAAGCGGGCGCTGCGGGCGACGTCCGGGGCGCGGTGCGCCGCGACCGAGACGCCGACGAGCGCCTCCTGGGCCGGCGCGAGCGCACCTGCCGGCGGCAGGTACCAGGTTCGCCAGGGCGGCGCCGCCGGTGACGACGAGGGCGGCGCCCGCGGGGGAGGCGCGGCGCTCCCGCGCGAGGCCAGATCACCTTGCGTGAACCAGGCCGGATGGGAGCCGGCGGTCTCCCGCTGCACCCCCATCGCCGGCGGTCGAGATGCCCCGAGCGAGGTGAGCGGCGCGGGCAGGGCGAGGGCCGAGGCCATCGCCGCGATGAGCCGGAGCGCCTCCGCCGCGGGAACGCACCGCGCCACCGCCTCGGCCGATCGCCAGGCGTGGAGCCGCGCCAGGGCGGCCGGCAGGAAGCGGACCTCGCTCGCGAGCAGGGCGGGGATGGAGCGGGCCGTGAGGTGGCGCGCGACGGCGGAGCGCCACCACGGCGCGGAACCCGCCTCGAGCGCCATCGAGCGCGCGACGCAGGCGACGAGCTCGGCCTCGTCGCAGAAGAGGACGGCGACTGCCGCCGGGTCCACCCGTCCCCGGTCCGGGCGGGCGGCAGCGCGGCGGTGCCGGTCGAGCGCGTCGCGCGCCGCGCCCTCCCACCTCGGATCGACGAGGAGCGCAGACGGGCTGGACGACACGCGCCGCGGGAGCGGGTCGGCCAGGCGCCGGACGACCAGGACCGCCGCCGGCCCGCCCGCCGCCGGAGCCAGGTCGGCCGCGGCGAGCTGGCGCGCCACCGTCCGGCGCAGCGCGGCGGGATCGCCGCGCGCGCCGGCGCGGATGGTGACGCGGCCGATGGCGGCTTCGGGGAGCATCTCGGGCTCGCGCGGTGCCCGGGCCGGTCAGAACCGGTAGCGGACGCCGGCCTGGACGTCGGACCAGCTCGACTTCGTGCCGCCCGAGGTCACGCCGTGGGCGTCGTAGGTCGCCTCGATCGCCCAATCGGGAGTGAGCTCGTAGAGGGCGCCAGCGCCCAGGCTCGCGCCTCCCTTGTTTGAGCCCGGATCGAACAGGTAGTAGCCGACGCCCACCTGAGCGAACACCCGGATCGGCCCGTAGAGCGCGTACGCGCGGCCGAGGGCCTGGAGCCGCCAGACGGTCAGGTCCTTCGCGCCGCTCTTCCCGGAGAACGCGTCCCGACCGCCGGCGACGAGGACGGAGAGGGTCCGGTTGAACGCGTACTCGAAGTCGAACGTGAGGGCGAAGTTCGTCGAATAGGAGTTGGAGAGCCCGCCTTGCGGGATCGCGGCCCCGGCGCGGAGGCCGACCGAGTACTTCCTGGGCTCGACGGCCTCGACGACGGTGGTGACGCCCACCGTCCCGCCGTTCGGGACCTTGCGGATCCGGTAGTAGTCGGGCGCGATCTCGTCCACCTGGTACCCGGAGTCGAAGTGCAGGTCATGGCGCCAGCCGGTCAGATCGCCGGCGTGCAGGACGCGGAAGCCAAACGAGCCCTGGGGGTTGAGAACCGGCCGCTTGGTCCCGCCGATCGTCACGGTGAGGCCGGTGTCGTGGAAGACGTGGACGCGGTAGGTGGGGATAACGGCGTCCAGCTGGGCTTCGGTCACCTGGTGGTTCGCGACTGCCACGGCGAGGTCGTGCGGCTGGACGCGCCCCTGGGAGATGGCACAGAGGAGCGGGCCCGGCCCCTCCCCCACCACGCCGACCATGGACGCTCGCTCGTTCTTCCCCGCGCCCGCCGCGCCCGTCGTGGTGGCGGGCTCGCACTTGGGCGGCTCGGCGCTGGCGGGCATGATCAGCGCCTCGACGTAGACGTACACGTCCCGGCCGTCGGGAGCGACGGCCTTGAGCCCCTTGATCGTGATCTGCCCCGGCTCCTTGATCGACGACGCCTTCCGCACGTCGAAGTTGTTCCAGATGCTCCGGTTCCGGTAGACGAGCCCGGGGCTCATGGTGTCGCTCATCTCCACGAGGATGCACTCGTGGTCCTTCCGCGTACCGGCGATGAACTGGTTTGCCTCGGCGTCGGTGAGCGTCCAGGTGCAGCGCAGCTCGTTCGTGGCGTTCGCCGTCGTCCCGTCGTTGATGTCGCCGATGGTGGGCACCGGCCCGTTGGTGTTCTCCTGGCAGGGGACGTGCGCCCAGAGCTGATCGACGGTGACCCCCTGCTCCCAGTCCTCGAAGTTGGGGTTCGATCCCCAGTTCGCGATCCGGAAGTCGGCCTGGAGCTTGCCGGCCGGGATGGTCGCGCCGGTGTGGTTGGTCGGCCGTGCCCAGATGACGTTCACCGGCTTCGTGTCGGGGCTGAGCTTGTAGTAGATGGTGTTCGCGTACGGCGTGTTGTCGGTGGAGACCTGGTCCTGGTCGAGCGACACGCCCTGCGCCGGACAGGTGGCATCCGTCGGGCCGCTGCTCAGCTGGTAGGTCGCCCATTTCGCAGGCAGCGGGAAGATGTTCGGATACGGGAACGTGCTCGACGAGACGATGTCCTGGCCCTGGGGCCAGGCGAACCGGGTCACGTCCACGGAGGGATCGCCCGCCAGCATCTCGAACCACAGCTGGAACTGCCCTCCGGAGACCTGAATCTCCGAGAGCGGGATCTGGACCTGCACCGCGTAGGAGTTGACGTCCGGCGTGTTGATCCAGACGCGCGATGTGTTCGCGACCCACGTGGGCACGGCCAGCGAGCCTCCGAGCGGGCAGTTGGTCACCGAGCAGGCGGTGTTGGTCTGGTCGATGAGGTTCGCCGTGTTGCTGGTTGTCCCGTCCGTGGTGGTGGACTGCCCGTAGGCGAGCAGCCCGGCCTGCGCGATCACCGGCTGCCCGTCGCTCGCGCGCAGGTAGCCGTAGTAGAGCGTGTTCTGCGCGCTGTTGGCGGAGAGCGCCATCCCGCGGTAGCGCCACGACAGGTAGAGGTTCGTGCCGTCCTGGAGCGCGTAGAACGCGAAGCGGTACGACACGCTGCCGTCGTTCTTGGCCACCGCCGCGGCGCCCTCCCAGCGAGGATCGTCGCGCTGCGCGCAGTACACGGGCTCGCCGATGTTGGTGCAGTCGGTGGTCGAGGGATTCGCGGGTACGCCCCACCAGTGCGGCGGCTTGTACTGGGGCGGCACGCCGAGACTCGGCGGGACGCAGATGTTCTGGGCCTGCGCGGCGGCGGGCATCCACGCCAGGGCCAGCAGCAGCAGGAGCCGTCCCAGCCTCGAGCGGGTCCGCGTTGCGTCGTGTCGGCCATTCCGGAGAGTTCCAGCGTTCATTGCAGCACCTCCACTCGATTGGGATGGGTGATGGGCAGTCTGGTGCGGTCAGGACGTGAGGAGCTGGACCGGGATCGCGACCTTGCGCGCGTTCGACGCGCCGTGCCGCTGCAGCTGGAGATCCAGCTCGCCGGCGCTCGCCGGGCTGGTGCCCGGTGCGACCGCGATGGTGATCGGCAC
>DATIWK010000058.1:0-20605 GCA_035519395.1 Anaeromyxobacteraceae bacterium
CGCGAGCTGGTGCCGATCCCCGCCTTGAAGTCGCAGCAGATCATCCCGGTCCCGCCGCCGACGCTCCCCTCCGCCACCGGGCCGTCGCTCGCCGTCTGCAGCGCCTCGGCGACGTGGTCCTCCTTGACGTGCCGCCCCGCGTCGTCGTTCAGCCAGGAGTCGTCGCACTCGCCCACCAGCGGGATGATGACGTCGTGCTCGTCGCCGATGCCCGGATAGCGGTCCACCATCCACTTCACGGCGGCGTCCGAGACGGCGCCGACGGAGAGCGTGTTGGTGAGGAAGATGGGCGTCTCCACCAGCCCCCACTCCAGGAGCTGCGTCATCCCGGAGACCTCGCCCGCGCCGTTCAGCACGAACCCGCCGCCGACCACGCGCTCGGCGAACACGTTGGCCGGGTTGGGGAGGATGGCCGTCACGCCGGTGCGCACCGGTCCCTTGCCCACCTTGAGCGGTCCGGCGGCCCCCCGGATGATGGTGGAGTGCCCGACCTTCACCCCGGAGACGTCGGTGATGGCGTTCCACTTGCCGGGCTTGTAGCGGCCGAGCGAGACCCCCAGCTCTCGCGCGCGGGTGCGGGGCTCCGGCGGGGGGGCTGGGTCGGGCATCCCAGTGCAATAGACCAACCGCCACCCCGCCGGAAGCGCGAAAGGGACGTTCCGCCGGGGGCCTGCCCGTCAGCCTCTCGGCTCGCCGCGGGCCGGAGCGGCGGGCGCCGGCGGGGACGGGCTCGCACCCTGGCCGCCGTTCCCGTTCCCGTGCGCGGGCGCGCCGCTCCCGTTCGGGCCGCCCGCCGCGGCGGCGCCCGCCTCGCGTTCCGCGGCGGCCTGGGCGCGGCGCGCCTTCTCCCGCTCGCGCTCCCGCTCCTGGTAGCGCCGGATGGCGTTGGAGAGGATCTCGCCGATGAGCGAGCGGTAGTCGATCCCGGCCGCCTGCGCGATGAGGACGAGGTCCGACCACCCCGGCGCCAGCCCGGGCAGCGGGTTGCACTCGATGAAGTAGACCTTGCCGTCCGCGTCGATCCGGAAGTCGATGCGCGCCACGTCGCGACAGCCGAGCGCGGCGAAGCACTCGCGCCCCGCGCGCTCCAGCCGGTCCACCTCGCGCTCGGTGATCTTCGCGGGGACGTCGTAGCGGATCTGGTCGGACCAGTCCTGCTTCATCTCGAACGAGTAGATGGGGGTCGGGTCGCTCGCGTCGAGGAAGACGATCTCCATCGGCGGCAGGACGCGGGGCCGCCGCTCGCCCAGCATCCCCACCGTGAACTCGCGCCCGGCCACGTAGCTCTCGGCCAGCGCGGGCTGGCGGTACTTGGCGATGAGCTCCCGCGCCGCCTCGCGCAGCTCCGCCTCGTCGCGGGCGATGGACTTGCGGGTGACGCCCTTGGAGGTGCCCTCCGCCACCGGTTTCACGATGAGCGGGAAGGTCAGCTCGCGCGGCAGGCGCTCCTTCCCGGTGTTGAGGACGAAGTAGTCGGGGGTGAGGATCCCGTGGGTGCGGACCATGCGCTTGGCGAGCGCCTTGTCCATCGACACCGAGAGCGCCGCCGGGTCCGAGCCGGTGTAGGGGATGTCGAGCAGCTCCAGGAGCGCCGGGACCTGCGACTCGCGGCTGCGCCCCTTGAACCCCTCGGCGATGTTGAAGACCACGTCCACCGGGGTGGAGGCGAGCTGGAGGGGCAGGTCCTGCGTCGCCTCGAGGTCCACCACCTCGTGGCCGTAGCTGGCGATGGCCTCGCGGATGGCCTGCAGCGTCTTGGGCGAGTCGTACTCCGCCTCCTCGTCCTGCTCGCCGGCCAGGTCGGGCGCCACGCGCTTCACGTTGAAGGTGAAGCCCACCTTGAGGCGCTCGGTCTTCCTGGGCCGGCCGCGGCGCGCCTTCTGGTCGACGATCCCGCAGCGCGCCACGGCGCTCTGGATGACCGTCCCGAGCACCGCGTCGGCGTGGAGCCCCTCCAGCGCGGCGGCGGCGTAGATCCCGGCGCCGGGCTCCAGCGACGGCAGCGCGTTGATCTCCAGGAAGTGGACGGCGCCGTCGTCACCGAGGCGCAGGTCGATGCGGCCCAGGTCGCGGATGCCGAGGACGCGGTAGACCGTCTCGCAGAGCTGCTGGATGCGCTCGGCCTGCGCGCGCTTCACCCGGGCGGGAGCCCGCACCGTCACGTAGCGATCGAGCTTGGTCTTCAGCTCGTAGTCGTAGATCGCGAAGCGCCGCGTGCGGGAGGCCGCCTCGTCGATGACGTACTCCACCGGCTGGAGGACGCCGCGGCGGTCGGGCGCGGCCGCCTCGAGGAACGGCACCGTGACGTCGCGGCCGACGATGAACTCCTCGACCAGGAGCCCGGCCGGATAGCGGGCCAGCGCCGCCGCGACCACCTCGTGGAGCCGCAGCGGGTCCTCCACCACCGAGTCCTGGGTGATCCCCTTGGAGCTGCCCTCGAAGTTCGGCTTCACCATCACCGGGAAGCGGAGGGCGTTCACCTGAAGTCGCGACGGGTCCTCGACGTACTGCCAGCGCGGGGTGGGCACGCCGTGCTGCGCCAGGACCAGCTTGGTGAGCTGCTTGTCGAGCGTGAGCGCCAGCGCGTAGGCGTCGGAGCCGGTGTAGGGCATCCCCAGCTCGTCGAAGAGCGCGGGGAAGAAGGCCTCGCGGAAGCGGCCGCGGCGTCCCTCGGCGGTGTTGAAGATGAGGTCGGGACCGAACGCCTCGAGCCGGGCGACGGTGCGGGAGGCGGGGCCCGAGACCTCGATCCGCTCCACCCGGTGCCCGAGCCGCTCCAGGGCGCCGGCCAGCGCGTCCACCGTCTCGCGGGTGTCGAACTCCGCCTCCTCCTCGGAGTCGGAGAGGCGGAGGTTGTGCGTGAGGGCGATGCGCATCGAGGGAGTCCGCCTAGGCCGCGGTGCGGGACCCCGTGGCGCGGGTGACGCTGGCGGGGGGCGTCGGCGGGGCGGGCGAGACCGGCATGCCGCGGGCGATCTCGCCCGCCTTGGAGAAGACCTTCGCGTCCACCACCTGGGTGTCGGCGAAGACGTCGCCCATCCGGATCCCGTCGCGGTCGGTGAACATGCGCCAGCTCTCGTAGGCGACGATGGGCACGCCCGCCAAAAACAGCACCGGCCAGAGGAACGGGACGGCGTAGAACACCGCCACCAGGCCGAAGGGCGAGTTCCGCAGCAGCGACTCCGCGTAGCCGGCCGGCGCGCGGCGCGGCACCACCACGGTGCGCACGCCGAAGATCTTCTTCCCCACCGACTGCCCGGACATGAGCCCGTCGGCGACCAGCAGGTAGGCGGCGGCGAGGAGCGGCCCGGCCTGCGGGGAGGTCTGCGAGAACGCGAACGCGAGCGTGAAGTCGGCGAGCCGCGCCAGCCCCCGCAGCGTCAGGTCGGCCTTCGGATAGGGCGAGCCCTCGCGCGCCTCGCGCATCGTCACCCCCCGCCGGCGCCGGGCGGCCGCGCCCGCGCGCCGCTGCGCGTGAAGAACAGGTATGCCATCGACGGGCGGTGCGAGCCGTCGCGCATCACGAAGTGGATCGACTCCACCGCCCACCCCTCGGCGGCGCGCTCGTTGAGGGCGCGCTCCAGCGTCTCCTCGCCGACCGGCGAGACCTCGACGACCCTGTAGGCGCCCTCCCCCCGCTCGCTCGCCGCCATCGGGCCCCCGTCAGCGCCGCCGCCCGGTGAGGAGCCGCGCCGCGTCCCTGGCGCCGTAGGTGAGGACGAGGTCGGCGCCCGCCCGCCGGATGCAGAGCAGCGTCTCGAGCAGCACGCGGTCCTCGTCGATCCAGCCGTTGGCTGCCGCCGCCTTGATCATCGCGTACTCGCCGGACACGTGGTAGGCGGCGAGCGGCAGCTCGAACCGGTCGCGGATCAGCCGGACGATGTCGAGGTAGGGCACCGCCGGCTTCACCATCACCATGTCCGCGCCCTCGGCCACGTCGAGCGCCACCTCCCGCAGCGCCTCGCGCCAGTTGCCCGGGTCCATCTGGTAGCCCTTGCGGTCCTTGGGGATGCCCGGACCCTCGCGCGGCGCGCTCTCGGCGGCGTCCCGGAACGGCCCGTAGAACGCACCCGCGAACTTGGCTGCGTACGAGAGGACCGGCACGTCGGCGAAGCCGGTCTCGTCGAGCGCCTTGCGGATGGCGGCGACCCTCCCGTCCATCATGTCGGAGGGCGCGACCACGTCGGCGCCCGCGCGGGCATGGGCGACCGCCTCCCTGGCGAGCAGCGGCAGGGTGGCGTCGTTGTCGACGACCAGCTCCTGGCCGGGCGCGCCGACCTTGGCCGGCTCGAGGACGCCGCAGTGCCCGTGGTCGGTGTACTCGCACATGCAGACGTCGGTCATCACCACCAGCCCCGGCACCTTCTCCTTCAACGCCCGGACGGCGCGCGGCACGACGCCGTCCTCGTCCCAGGCGCCGGTGCCGGTCGCGTCCTTGTGCTCCGGCACGCCGAAGAGGATGACGGAGCGGACGCCGGCCTCGTGCCCCGCCTGCGCCTCCGCCACCAGCTCGTCGACGGAGAGCTGGAACACTCCCGGCATCGACTTCACCGGGTTGCGCACCCTCTGCCCCGGCACCACGAACAGCGGCCAGACGAGGTCGTCGGGCGCGAGCGCGGTCTCGCGCACCAGCGCCCGCAGCGCCTCGGTCCGGCGCATGCGGCGGGGGCGTTCCTGGGGGAAAGGCATGTGGCCCGTTCTAGCGCGTTCGCGCCGGTTGGGAAAGCCGCGCGGGGACCCGCGCCGCGCCCTCCCGGACCCGCCCGCCCGTCCGTCTCCTAGGGCCGGCCGCGCGGATCCACCACGCGCATCACCAGCCCGCTCTGCAGGCGCGGGAAGAAGAGCGTGGACTTCTGCGGCATGGTCTCGCCCGCCTCGCCGACCGCCTCCACCTGCCACATGGGCGTCGGGTTGAGCAGGAAGCCGACCTGGTGCTCGCCGGAGAGCACGCGGTTCACGGCCTCGCCGGCGTCGCGGACGTAGGTCAGGTTCTCCTGGTTCTCCTGGGAGCGAGGCGACAGGCCGAGGACGTGCTGGAGCACGATGGCGTGGAGGACCGTCACGTCGAGCGCGCGCAGCGTCGGGTTGGGGGGCGCCTCGGCCTCTGCCAGATCGGCCTCGTCGCGGAGCGTGAGGATCCGCGCCCGCTTGTCCTCGGCCGTCACCATCAGGAACGCCGTCGAGCGGCCGAAGTGCTCCGCGAGCTTCGAGACGGCCCAGGCGCGGCCGGCGGGGCGCCGCAGGTCCTCGGGCAGGGTCTCGACGGTGAAGTAGCGATCGAGCCGCTCCAGGAACCCGGAGAGCGACAGCTCCTTGAGCCCGAAGATGAGCCGGTGGGTGGGGAAGAGGATGAGCCCCGGGTCGTTCATGGGGCAAAGGAACATGAGGATGTAGTGGTGGCCGCCGTCGCGCGGCAACCCCGGGCTCGCCTCCTCCAGGATTCGCCGGTACACGAGCGCGGTCTCGTACCGGTGGTGCCCGTCGCCGATGAAGATCCGCTGCGGCTCGAGCACCGCCTGGACCGCGGCCACGGCGGCGGGATCGTCCGTGCGCCAGAGCCGGTGGTGGACGCCGTCGTCCGAGTCGGTCTCCGCCACCGCCTCCCCCTCGAAGGCGTTCGCCAGCGCCCGCGCCGACGCCCCCGCCTCGTCGCGGTAGAGGCCGAAGAGCGGCGACAGGTTCGCCTTCACCGCCTTGAGCAGCTCCAGCCGGTCCGCCTTGGGGGCGACCAGGGTCTTCTCGTGCGGGACGATGACCCCCTCGCGGAACTCGTGCAGCCGCACCGCCGCCATGAACCCGCGGCGCTGCAGGTGCCGCCCGTCGGGCGCCCAGAAGCTCTGCTCGAGCGGGTAGAGCGCCGGCGCCGGGTCGGTGCGGAGCACGCCCTGCTTGAGCCAGGAGGACCAGTACTCGGCGGCCCGGGTGTACTTGTTGTCCGCCGGGCCGTCCCCGATCCGCTCCTCGCCCATCGTCAGGTGGATCACGTTGTGCGGGCTGCGCCGCAGCAGCTCGTCGCGCTTCTCCTGCGACACGAGATCGTACGGCGGCGCGATGAGCTGCCCGAGCGCGCGGCCTCTCGACGCGGCGTAGCGGATTCCGCGGAACGGGACGATCTCTGCCATGAAGGGGGTAGGACGCTAGACCAGCGGCCCGCGCTGCGCAAGCAGCGACGAGGGCGCGGCGGAGGAGCGCATGCCCACCCCTCCCGGTCAGGCGCGCGCCGCTCGGAGCACGTCCTCGAGCGGCACCACTCCGGCCCGCAGCAGCCGGACCGCCTCCTCCTCCACCGCGACGACGGTGCTGGGCAGGCCGCCCGGGGTGGAGCCTGCGTCGAGGACGGCGTCCAGGCGTGCGCGGAGGGCGGGCGCGAGGTCCGCGGCGCGGGACACCGGCGGCTCGCCGGAGAGGTTCGCGCTGGTCGAGACGATGGGCCCGCCTGCCGAGCGGGCGAGCGCGCGCGCCAGCTCGCTCCCGGGGATCCGGATGCCCACCGCCCCGGTCCCCGCGACGATCTCGGGGGGCAGCCCCGGCCGAGCCGGGACCACGAGCGTGAGCGCCCCCGGCCAGAGCCGCCCCGCCAGCCGGCGCGCCAGCGGTCCGAGCAGCGCCACGGCCTCGACCGCGGCGAGGTCGGCGGCGAGGAGCGGCAACGGCTTCCCGTCGGGCCGCCCCTTGACCGCTGCCACCCGCGAGACGGCCTGCGCGTCGGACGCGAGGGCGCCCAGCCCGTAGAAGGTCTCCGTCGGGTAGGCGACCAGCCCGCCGCGCCGCAGGACCCCGGCGGCCGCCTCGACCCGCGCCTGGAGGGATCGGTCCAGCACCGGGCCAATCTACCGCGCGCGCGGCCCGCCCGCGACGGCGGCGAGGCCGCACCGCCCTCAGCCCGGCCGGCTCGTCCACTCGCGGTGGAATGCAGCCAGCTGCGCCTCGACGTCCAGCGGCTTCTCGCGCAGCAGCGCCGCCGCCCGCTCCACCACCAGGCCCCCGCGCAGCGGCCGCGGCGCCGGGAGGTTCGCGTCGGCGGTCCTCACCGGCACGATCTCGCCTGCGAGGCCGAAGCGCGCCGCGACCCGGCGGGCGAAGTCCACCCGGTCGAGCACGGTCGCGCCGCTGGTGTGGAGGACGCCGCGGTACGCGCTCTCGAGGAGGAGCTCGCAGGTCATCGCCGCCGCGTTCGCCGCGAGCGTGGGCGACACGCGCTGGTCGCTGAACGCCTTCACCGGCTCGCCGCGCGAGAGCTTCTCCACCACCTGCGTCGCGAACGTCGGCTTCGCGCCGGGGCGGCCGCTGTACAAGACCGCGACCCGCGCCACCGCGCAGTCGGAGACGAGCGCGAGGGCCGCCTCCTCCCCGGCGCGCTTGGAGCGGGCGTAGGCGCCGCGGGGGTTCGGGGCGTCCTCCTCGCGGTACGGGCCGGCCTCGCCGTCGAAGACGTAGTCCGTCGAGACGGCGACGAGCCGCGCCCCCAGCGCGCGGCAGGCGCGCGCCACCTGCTCGGTCCCGCCCAGGTTGACGCGCCAGGCCTGCCCGGGATCGCGCTCGCACCCGTCCACGTCCGTCATGGCGCCGGCGTGCAGCACCGCCTCGGGACGGAAGTCGCGCAGCGCCGCCTCCACCGACCGCCCGTCGCCCAGGTCGGCGCCGGCCCAGCGGAACCGGCCCGGAGCGAGCCGGCACGGGCCGCGGCCGAGCGCCAGCAGGTCGTGGGCAGCGTCGAGCCGCGCCACGGCCTCGGCGCCGAGGAGCCCGCCGGCGCCGGTGACGGCGACGCGCATCAGCGCCCCCCGTAGTTCCGCTCGTAGTAGCTGCGGTACTCGCCGGAGAGGATCCGCTCCCACCAGCCGCGGTTCTCGACGTACCAGCGCACCGTCGCGGCGAGCGCCTCGTCGAAGCTCCGCCGCGGCGCCCAGCCCAGCTCCCGCCTCGCCTTGGCGGAGTCGATGGCGTAGCGCCGGTCGTGGCCGGGGCGGTCCTTCACGTACTGCACCAGGCTGCGCGGCTTGCCGAGCAGCTCCAGCACGCGGTGGACGATGTCGATGTTCTGCCGCTCGGTCGCCGCGCCGAGGTTGTAGACCTCGCCGGGCTTCCCGTTCTCGAGCGCCGCGACCAGCCCGGCGCAGTGGTCCTCGACGTGGATCCAGTCGCGCACGTTCCTGCCGTCGCCGTAGACCGGGAGCGGCTGGTCGCGGAGGGCGTTCGCGATCAGGAGCGGGATGAGCTTCTCCGGGAACTGGTAGCGCCCGTAGTTGTTCGAGCAGCGGGTCACCACCACGTCGAGGCCGAAGGTGCGGGCGTAGGCGAGCGCGAGCAGGTCGGACGCCGCCTTCGAGGCGGAGTACGGCGACGAGGGCGCGAGCGCCGTCGCCTCGGTGAACGCGCCGGTCGGGCCGAGCGAGCCGTACACCTCGTCGGTCGAGACGTGCAGGAAGCGCCGGACACCGCTCTCCCGCGCCGCCTCGAGGAGCACCTGGGTGCCGCCGACGTTGGTCTCGACGAAGACCGCGGGGTGGAGGATGGAGCGGTCCACGTGGCTCTCGGCGGCGAGGTGCAGCACCGCCTCGATCCGCTCCGCCTTCATGATCCCGGAGACCACCTCGCCGTCGGCCACGTCGCCCCGCACGAACCGGTAGCGCGGGAGGTCGGCCAGATCGGCCAGGTTCTCGGCGTTGCCGGCGTAGGTGAGCTTGTCGAGGTTGACGACGCGCCAGGCCGGGCGCGCATCGAGCAGCCACCGGACGAGGTTCGAGCCGATGAAGCCGCAGCCGCCGGTGACGAGGACGTTCATGGTTCCGTCATCCCCTCTCCCCGCCTGGGAGAGGGTCGGGGTGAGCCGCTCGACCTCACCCGTCCTTTCGGCCCCAGGAGTACGGGATGTGGTTCTGGTGCGGGTCGATCCGGTACTCGTCGGGCTTCGCGTGGTCGTAGGGGTGCGTGACGATGTTGACGACCATCGACTCGTCCACGCCGATGTTCTTGAACCCGTGCCAGACGTGGTGCGGGATCTGGACGAGCTTCTGGTCGTGATCGCCCAGGAAGAACTCGTTGACCGTCCCGCGGGTGGGCGAGTCCTCGCGCTCGTCGAAGAGGACGAGCTTGATCATCCCCCGCACGCACACGAAGTGGTCGGTCTGGAGCTTGTGGTAGTGCCAGGCCTTGGTCACGCCGGGGAACATGGTGGTGAGGTAGGTCTGGCCGAACTGCACGAAGAGCTCGTCGTCGGAGCGCAGCATCTCCATGAGCCGGCCGCGCTCGTCGGGGATGACCTTCAGCGGCTTCACCCGCACGCCGTGGATGAGCGTCTGGGGCACGGCTAGCCCTCCGCCCGCCGCGCGCGGGACCTGGCCGGCGCCGCCGTCCGGGCGCGGGCCGGCGCCAGCGGGACGACGGGCCGCATCAGCTCGTTCGCGAGGTGCAGCGAGTCGAAGGTCCCGGCGTCGGTCCACCACCCCTCGATCACGTCGAAGCGGAGCTGGCCGGCCCTGAGATACGCGTTGTTCACGTCGGTGATCTCCAGCTCTCCCCGCGCCGACGGCCGGAGCCGGCGGATGAGCTGGTAGACGTGGGCGTCGTAGAAGTAGATGCCGGTCACGGCCAGGTCCGAGCGCGGCGCCCTCGGCTTCTCCTCGATGCCGACGATGCGGGCGCCACGCACCTCGGCGACGCCGAAGCGCTGCGGGTCCTTCACGTGCTTCAGCACGATGCGCGCCCCCCTTCGCTGGCGCGCGAAGGCCTGCGCGAACGGCGCGATGGGGTCCTGGAAGACGTTGTCGCCGAGGATCACGCACACCGGGGTGGAGGCGGCGAAGTTCTCGGCCAGCCCCAGGGCCTGGGCGATGCCGCCGGCCTCGTCCTGCACCTTGTAGGTGAAGCGGCAGCCGAAGTCCTTGCCGGAGCCCAGCAGGTTCACCACGTCGCCCACGTGCTCGACGCCCGTCACCACCAGGATCTCCGTCATCCCCGCCGCGAGCAGCTTGCGGATGGGGTGGAAGATCATCGGCTCGCGGCCGACGGGGAGCAGGTGCTTGTTGGTGACCTTGGTGAGCGGGAAGAGCCGCGACCCGGTCCCGCCTGCCAGCACGACGCCCTTCATGCGACCTCCGGCGGAAGCCCGGTTCTAGCCCGCGGCGCCGAAGGGTGTCAACGAACCTGCGGGCGCCCGGGCGGAGCGACGCGAGTGACCGCGCCCGTCACCAGCCGTGGTATGTCTCGCGGAAAGTGCGCATCGGTCTCGACGTCACGTTCGTCCGCCCCGACCGGATCGCCGGCATCGAGCGGCACGCGCTGTCCCTGGTCCCGGAGCTGGCGAGGCTCTCGGCCGGCGAGATCGTGCTCTTCACGGCCCCCGACGCGCCGCCGGAGCTGGTGGAGCTCCCCGTCGAGCAGCACGCGCCCCCGTTGCGAAACCGGCTGGCCGTGGAGCAGGCCTGGCTGCCGTGGGCCGCCGCACGCGCCCGCGTCGACCTGCTCCACGGGCTGGCCTACCCCACGCCCGTGGCGTGGCGCGGGCCGTCCGCCCTCACGGTCCACGACGCGACGCCCTGGCTCTACCCGGAGTCGATGAGCCTCGGGGCGCGCTGGTACTACCGGCCGCTCCTGCCGGTCGCGCTCCGCCGCGCCGACGCGGTCTTCACGGTCTCGGAGTCGGCGCGCGAGGACCTGGTCCGCGCCGCCGGGGTTCCGCGCGAGAAGATCGCGGTCACGCCCAACGGCGTGAACGAGCGGTTCTTCGACGCGCGCGCGCCGGAGGGGCCCCGGGGCCCCTACCTGCTCGCGGTCGGCACCCTGGAGCCGCGCAAGAACCTGCCGCTGCTCCTCGACGCCCTCCGGCTCCTCCGCCGGGAGGCGCGCGACCTCGAGCTGGTGCTGGTGGGGCGCATCGGCTGGCTGCAGTCGCTCCCCCTCTCGGACCTCGCGCCGCACGTCCGCCTGGCCGGGTCGGTCCCCGACGAGGAGCTGCCGGCGCTGTACGCGGGGGCGGCCTGCTTCGTCCTGCCGTCGCTCTACGAGGGGTTCGGGCTGCCGCTGGCCGAGGCGATGGCGGCCGGCGTCCCCGCGGTCGCGAGCGACATCCCGGCGCTGCGCGAGGTGGGCGGCGAGACGGTGCGCTACGCCGATCCCCGCGACGCGGAGTCGTTCGCGCGCGCCATCCGGGCCGCGCTCGACGACCGCGAGGGATCGCAGCTCCGGGTCGCCGCGGCGCGCGGGCGGGCCAGGCGGTTCCGCTGGGAGAGCTCGGCGCGCGCGACGCTCGCGGTGTACCGGGACGTCCTCCGCTCGCGGCGCGCCTGAGGCGCCCGCGCGGTCACACGCTCCTGCGCACCGCCCAGACGCCGAGGGCGAGGAAGACCACGTTGGGCGCCCAGGCCGCGATCCACGGCGGCACGCGGCCGGAGAGCCCGAGCGCGTAGGTCACCCCCTGCACGCCCCAGAACAGGAGCGAGACGCCCACCGCCTCCACCAGGGCCGCCGAGACGTGCCCCTTGCGCCCCCGCCGCAGCGCGAGCGCGCAGGCGAGGAGCACGCCCGGTACGCCGGCGAACGGGTACGCGAGCCGGTTGTAGCGCTCCAGCTGGAAGGGCGCGACGGGCAGGCCCAGGCGGCGGCGGAGCCCGATCTGCTCGAGCAGCGTCCTCCACCGCAGCTGCGAGGGGCGGCCGGGCGCGACCGCGAACGTGCCGGGCGGCTCGTCGAACCGGTAGGTCCGCTGCCCGGCGACGTCCAGCACCATCGTCCCGCCCGGGAGGAACAGCCGCTCCTCCACGTCGTCGAGGATCCAGGCGCCGTCCGCGGCCGGCCGCATCCGCACGGCGTCGACGCGCCTCGCCAGCCGGAACCCGGGCGTCATCTCCAGCACCGTCACGCGCTCGAAGCCTCCGCCCGGCAGCGTGCCGCGCAGGTCGTAGATGCGGCGGCCGTCCGCGCCCCGGAACCACCGCTTCGGCTCGCGCCAGGTCAGGTAGCGGCGCAGGTCGCCGCCGCGCCCGAACCGCACCGCCTGGATCTGCTCCGCCCGCTCCGCGGCCTCCACGCCCACCACGTCGTTCAGGACCACCAGCACGGCGCCGGCGAGCAGCGCGACGGTGACCACCGGCAAGCCGAGGCGCCAGGGGCCGAGGCCGACCGACCGCATCGCGGTGTACTCCCGCGTCTGCCGGAAGCTGCTGGTCGCCACCGCGGCGCCGAGGAGCAGCGCCGCCGGCGCGATCTGGTAGGCCACGACCGCCGCCTTGTTGGCGTAGAGGACCAGCACCGCGGAGACCCAGTCCGGGCCGGTGAAGCCCGCCGCGTTGTCCACGAAGTCCACCGCCAGGAAGACGAACACCACCCCGGCGAGCGCGGCGAGGAACGCCATCAGCGCGCGGCGCGCGACGTAGGTGAACAGGATCACCGCACCGCCCCCGACCCGCGCCGGGCCAGCAGGGCGATCATCACCAGGCCCGCGGCGGAGAGGACGACCGTCGAGAGCTGCAGCGCGATCCCCGGCGGCAGCGCGCCCCGCTGCGCCAGCACCTCGCCGGAGCGCATGAGCAGGTACTGCGCCACCACCGCGAGGATGGTCACCAGCACTCCGAAGGCCCGCCCCGAGCGGCGCCCGGTGGCGAGCGGCACGGCCAGGAGGGCGAAGGCGACGATCGACATCGCGGTGGAGATCTTGCGGTGCAGGTAGCCCGCGTTGCGCAGGCGATCGGCCTCGGACCGGCCGGGCGCCGGCCGCGCCCGCTCCAGCAGCTCCGCCACGGTCAGCTCCCGGGCGTTGCGCGCCAGCGCGTTCCGGTCGGAGAGCGCCTGGCCGAGCCCGATGGAGACCTGCGCCCGTTCGAAGTCCGCGGCGACGTACTGCTCGGTGCCCGCCTCCTCGCGGTGGATCTCGCCGTCCTCCAGGACCAGCCGCATCTCCTCGCCCTCGCCGACGGCCTCCAGCCGCCCGGCGTGCGCCAGCGCCAGGATGGGCGCCGACGGCGAGGACCGGTCGTGGATGAGGACGTTCTGCCAGCGGCCCCCCTGGACCCGCTCGGTGTAGAGGACGTAGCCCGGGATGTCCTCGAAGAACGTGCCCGGCCGCACGTCGTTCATCACGTTGCGCTTCACGATCTCGTTCAGGCGCAGCCGCGCCTCTCGCAGCCCCATCGGCTCGACGTAGAGCGAGATCCAGCCCGCGACGAGGGCGGTGGCCACGCCCAGGGCGAGCGGGACGCGCACCAGCCGGACCGGGGAGAGCCCGGCCGCGCCCATGGCGATGACCTCGCGGTCCTCGGAGAGCCGGCCCACCCCCAGCACCGCACCGAGGAGGAAGGCCACCGGGAGGACGTATCCGAGGAAGTGGGGCATGAGCGAGACCAGCACCACCCCCACGTCGCGGAGGGCGACGCCCGAGCCGAAGAGGATCTCGGCCTGGGAGAGGAGCTGCGTGGCGAGCAGGATCTGCGTGAGGAAGAGGAGCCCCGCCGCGAACGGGATCAGGATCTCCTTCGCCAGGTAGCGGTCGAGCAGGCCCACCGGTCACTTCGGGCGGCGCGCGGCGATCTTCTCCTGGAGCGCCGCGTCCTTCGCCTCGACCTCCGCTGCCATGCGCGTCCGCTGCTCGCGAACCCGCGCCGCGACGGCGGGGTCCGAGCGCGCCAGGATGCGCGCGGCGAGCAGGCCGGCGTTGCGCGCTCCGGCCTTGCCCACCGCGAGCGTCCCCACCGGAACGCCGCCCGGCATCTGGGCGGTGGCGAGGAGCGCGTCCAGGCCGGAGAGATCGCTCGACGGCAGCGGCACGCCCAGGACGGGCAGCTCGGTCTCGGCCGCCACCACGCCGGCGAGGTGGGCGGCGGCGCCCGCGCCGCAGATCACCACCTGGATGCCGCGCGTCACCGCCTCGCGAGCCAGGCGCGCGGTCCGCTCCGGCGTGCGGTGCGCCGAGGAGACGTGGACCTCGCAGGCCACGCCCATCTCGTCGAGCGCCTTCTTGGACTCCGACATGACCTCCCAGTCGGAGTCGGAGCCCATCAGGACCAGCACCCTCGGGTCTTCCATGACGCCCCTCCCTTCGGGGACCGCGACGCGATCCCTCACGCGCGCTGGCCGATGTCCCGCCGGTACTGCATCCCGCGGAAGCGGATCCCGGCGACGGCCTGGTAGGCGCGGCGCGCGGCCGCGGCGAGCCCGTCGCCCAGCGCGCACACCGTGAGCACGCGCCCGCCCGCCGTCACCACCCGGCCTCCGGCGTCGAACGCCGTGCCGGCGTGGAAGACCTGCACGTCGTCGCCCGGGACCGCGTCCGCTCCCTCGATGGCGTCGCCGCTCGCCACCTTCCCCGGGTAGCCCTCCGCCGCGAGGACCACCCCGACGGCGGCGCGCGGGTCGAAGGTCAGCTCGGCGCGGGAGAGGTCTCCGCGCGCGGCGGCGAGGAGCGCGGGCACCACGTCCGAGGACATGCGCAGGAGGATGGGCTGCGTCTCCGGATCGCCCAGGCGCGCGTTGAACTCGAGCACCCGTGGTCCCTTCGGCGTCAGCATCAGGCCGGCGTAGAGCGCGCCGCGGAAGGGGCGGCCGCGCCGCGCCAGCTCCCGGACCGCGGGGAGCAGGACGTCGCGCTCCACCATCGCCTCCACCGCCGGCGTCACGCTGGGCGTCGGGGAGAAGGCGCCCATCCCGCCGGTGTTCGGGCCGCGATCGCCGTCGAAGATGCGCTTGTGGTCCTGGGCGGCGGCGAGGAGCCGCACTCGCTCACCATCCGTGAAGCAGATGCAGCTCGCCTCGGGCCCCTCCAGCCGCTCCTCGACCACCACCCGCGCGCCGGCGTCCCCGTGCACCCGCTCCACCAGGATGGCGCGCAGGGCCTCCTCCACCTCCGCCATGGCGCCGCAGACCACGACGCCCTTCCCGGCGGCGAGGCCGTCCGCCTTCACCACCACGCGGCCGCCGCGCGCGCGCGCCCAGGCGAGCGCGGGCTCCGGCTCGGTGAAGGCGGCGTGGTCGGCGGTGGGGATGCCCGCGGCGGCCATGACCTCCTTGGCGAACGCCTTCGAGCCCTCGATCTCGGCCGCGGCGGCGCTCGGGCCGAAGACCGGGATGCCGTCGCGGGCGACGCGGTCGGCGAGGCCGGCGACCAGGGGTGCCTCCGGACCGACCACGACCAGGTCGGCGCGGTTCTCGCGCGCGAACCGGGCGAGACCCTCCACGTCGCGGACCTCGAGCGCGACGAGCTTCGCGACCTTCGCGATCCCGGGGTTGCCCGGGGCGCACCACAGCTCTCGGACCAGCGGGCTCCGGGAGATCTTCCAGGCCAGGGCGTGCTCGCGACCGCCCCCACCGACGACGAGGACTCGCATGGCGGAGACGGGCTTATACCACGCGCCCGGAGCCGGCCACAGCGCGCCGTTCGGCCGCGGGCCCCGCTACCGCGGGCCGGCGCGCAGGGGACGGCCGGGCGGCGAGGCCGGCGCCTCCGCCAGCGCGAGGAGGGCGCCGCGCGCCGCGGCGACGTCGGGCTGCTCGCGCCGCAGCTCCTCGAGGAGCGCGCCCGCCTCGGCGCGGGCGCCGCGCGCCGCGAGGAGCCGCGCCAGCCCGAGGCGGGCGGTGGCCAGGTCCGGCTCGGCCGCGAGCGCCGCGCGGAACGCCCGCTCGGCCTCCAGCGGCCGCCCGAGCGCCTCCAGGGCCCGCGCCTGCACCGCGCGGGCCGCCGTTCCGCGCCGGGCGGCGACCGATCGGGCCAGCGCTTCCGCGCGCCGGGCGTCGCCGCGCGCCAGCGCGATCTGGGCCCGCACGGCGACGAGGGGCGCGGTCTCGTTCGCCGCCTGGGTGGCCCGGGCCGCGATCGCCTCGGCCTGGACGGTGTGCCCGAGCAGCAGCTCCGCCAGCGCCGCGCCGGTCCGGGCGAGGCGCGCCCGCTCCCCCTCCCCGCCCGCGGCCCCCAGGCGCTGCGCCGCGTCGGAGAGCGCGGCGGGGCCGTCCCAGCACTCGACCAGGCCGCGGCGCAGCGCGGCCTCCTCGGGATCCCGGGCCAGGGCGCGCGCCACCAGGCCGGACGCGCCGGCCGGCTCGCCCAGGCGCACCAGCGCGCCGGCCACCACCAGCAGCGCCGCGGGGTCGCGCGGCGAGGCCTCCGCGATCCGGGTCCAGGCCGCCACCGCGTCGTCCCGCGTGGCGGAGAGCTCCGCCGAGCGCGCCGCGAGCAGCGCCGCCGCCTGCGGGCCGCAGCGCCCGCCCACCACCCCGGCGTCCTCGCGCAGCGCGGCCGCGTCCTCCCGGCGGAAGGCATCGGCTGCCGCCTGGAACCGCGCGGGCGCGCTGGCCGGGACCCTGCGGAGCGCCGCGGCGACCGCCTCGGCGGCGCCGGCTGCGTCGCCGGAGGCCCGGAGCACGGCCGCCCGGTCGGCCTGGATGCGGGACGCCTCGACGTCGCCGGCGGCCCGCGGCAACGCCTCGTCGAGCAGCCGCCGCGCCGCCCCCAGGTCGCCGTCGATCTGGTAGGCGATGCGAGCCAGGAAGAGCGCGGGGAGCGCGCTGGTGGCGTCGCTCGCCCCCCAGCGCTGCAGGGTGGCGCGCGCGGCGTCGATCCGGCCGCACGCCGTCTCGATCTCCGCGCGCAAGGCGCTCGCGCCTCGCCCCGGGTCGAGGGCCAGCCGCCGGTCCAGCCACCCCAGCGCGGCGCGCGGATCGCCGGCGCGCCAGCGCGCGCGGGCGGCCGCCACCAGGAGCCGGCGATCGGCGCTCCCGCCGGCGATGGCCTCCTCCAGCGTGCGCGCGGCGGCGGCGGCGTCGCGATCCAGGCCGGCGAGGCCCAGGGCCAGCGCGACGGACGAGTCCCCCGGGGCCTCGCGGGCGGCGCGCTTCGCGGACTCCAGCGCCTCGGCGGCGTTCGCCTCGCCGGGGGAGAGGAGCAGCAGCCGCGCCCATGCGGCGCGCAGGTCGCCTCGCTGCGGGGCGCGATCCGTGGCCCAGCGCACCAGCTCGTGCAGCTCGCGGAGCCCCTCCGGCTCCGGCTCCTCGCCGGCCGAGTCCGCGAAGGCGGAGGCGGCCCCGGCGATCGCCTCGAGCCGCCCCGGATCGGCCGCCAGCGCGTCGCGGAACGCGCGCAGCGCCTCGGCGGTGCGGACTGGCACGTCGGCCTCCAGCGCGGCGCGCCCCGCGACCACCCGTGCGGCTGCGACGGCCGCCCGATCGGCACCGCGGGCGGGCGCCGCGGCGAGCCCCTCCGCCGTCCAGCGGGCCACCGCGTCGTCCACCGGCGTCGGCTCCCGCCGCGCGGGCGCCCGCCGGGCGCGCAGGGCGGTGTAGCCGCCCGCCGCGACGGCGAGCGCCGCGGCCACCGCGGCCGCGGACCAGAGCACCCCCCGCCGCGACACCGGCCGCCCGGAGGACGCCGGCGCTCTCCGCGCCGCGGGCGGCGCCGCCGTCGCCCCCGGGCGGACCCGCGCGGCGCACCCGGGGCAGAGGGGCGCCCGGCCCGGGTGTGCGTCTTCCGCCTCGAAGAGCCTGAAGCAGCGGCTGCACGCGACCTGGGACATGCGGCGAGCCTATCCCGGAGCGGCGCTCCGGCGAAGCCCTCGCTGGCTTCGCGTCAGTGCCGGAAGTGCCGCATGCCGGTGGCCACCATGGCGAGCCCGGCCCGGTCGGCGGCGGCGATCACCTCGGCGTCGCGCATCGAGCCGCCCGGCTGGATGACGGCGGTGGCGCCGGCCTTGATGATCTCCTCGACGCCGTCCGCGAAGGGGAAGAACGCGTCGCTCCCCACCGCCGAGCCCTTCACCGGCAGCGCGGCCTTGAGCACGGCGATCTTCACCGACTCGACGCGGCTGGTCTGGCCGCCGCCGATGGCCACGGTGCGGTCCTCGCGGGCGAAGACGATGGCGTTCGACTTCACGTGCTTCACGACCTTCCAGGCGAAGAGGAGGTCGCGCCACTCCTGCTCGGTGGGGGAGCGCTTGGTCATCACCTTGCAGTCCTCGCGCCGGATGGACCCCAGGTCGCGGTCCATCACAAGCAGGCCGCCCGGGATGGAGCGCAGCTCGCGCGCCTCCTCCGGGCGGCGCTTCCAACCGCCGCGCGGCTGGCCGAGCCGGGGCGCCTCGAGGAGGCGCAGGTTCTTCTTGGAGGCGAGGGCGGCGCGGGCCGCGTCGTCGTAGCCGGGCGCGATCACGCACTCGAGGAAGAGGTCGGTGAGCTCCTTCGCCGCCGCGGCGTCGACCGGGCGGTTGAGCGCCACGATGCCGCCGAAGGCCGACACCGGATCGCAGGCGCGCGCCCGCGCGAACGCCTCGCCCGGCGTCTTCCCCAGCGAGACCCCGCAGGGCGTGTTGTGCTTGATGACGACGCAGGCGACCTCGTCGTGCTCCTTCACCGCCGCGACCGCGGCCTCGAGGTCGAGCAGGTTGTTGTAGCTCAGCTCCTTGCCCTGCAGCACCCGCGCGAACGCGACCGTCGGCTCCTCCGGCTCGCGTCCGGCCCGGTAGAACGCGCCCGCCTGGTGCGGGTTCTCGCCGTAGCGGAGGTCCTGGGTCTTGGTGTAGACGGCGGCGAGCGTGCCCGGGAAGTGCGCGGGCTCCGCCTCGGGGGTCTCGCGCGCGGAGAGGTACTCGGAGATCGCCGCGTCGTACGCGGCGGTGTGCGCGAACGCCTTCTTCATGAGGTGGAACCGCGTCGCGGCGGAGAGCGCCTTCGCCGACTCCAGCTCGCCGGCCACCCGCTCGTAGTCCGCGGGATCCACCACCACGCCCACGTGCGCCGCGTTCTTGGCGGAGGAGCGGACCATGGCCGGGCCGCCGATGTCGATCTCCTCGACACACTCCGCGAACGCCTTGCCCGCCGCGACGGCCTCGCGGAACGGGTAGAGGTTCACCACCACCAGGTCGATGGGCGGGATGTCCCGCGCCTTCACGTCGGCCTCGTCGGACGCCAGGCCGCGCCGGTACAGGATGCCGCCGTGCACGCGCGGGTGGAGCGTCTTCACGCGCCCGCCCAGGATCTCCGGTGCCTTCGTCCACTCGCCGACCGGGACCACCGCCAGGCCGGCGTCGGAGAGGGCCTTCTGCGTGCCGCCGGTGGAGAGCAGCTCGACGCCGAGCGCGGCGAGGCGCCTGGCGAACGGCACCAGGCCGGTCTTGTCGGAAACGGAGAGCAGCGCGCGTCGGACCATGGGACCTCCCCTCGGAGGGCGCCCTTTTAGCCCTCGCGAGCGGAGGTTTCAAGCGCCGCGCGCCGGCGCGGGGTCCTGGGAACCGTGAACGACCGGCTCCTCAGTCGGCGCCGTCGTCGGGTGGAAGCGGAGAACCCGCGATGCCCGCGCGCGGCTCGTCCTCGGCGATGGCGCGCAGCTTGAGGAGGCCGCGCGTCTCCACCTGGCGGATGCGCTCGCGGGTGAGGTTCATGATCGACCCCACCTCCTCGAGCGTGATGCCGCCGCGGTCGGCCACGTCGAGCGCGCAGGTCTCGCCCATCTCCCACACCTCCTTGTCCGGGAAGTTCAGCTTGATCGACCCGGTGGACGGGTTGACGTCCAGGTAGAGGTGGTGCTTGCAGGAGATGAACATGCACGGGCGCGGTCCGGTCGCGCACTGGGCGCGGCTGTGGGGCCGGGTGGCCTCCACCTCCCGCATCACCTCCTCGAGCTCGGGATCCATCGCGCCGAAGGCCCGCTGCTTGCGCAGCTCGCGCGCGATCTCCTTGCGCGACATGGTCTTCGACCGCCGCCGCCCGCGCTTCCCCTCCCCCTCGGCTTCGTGACCAGGCTCCGGCTCCACCGGCTGGTCGCTCCGCTTCGCCTCGCTCATCCCGCCGCCTCCCGTCCTCGGGCGCCCCGCCGCGGCGCCCCGCCCGTCCGCGGGCGCCCTCCGGCGCCCGTGGCCGCCTAGCCGGTGCGCGCGGCCTCCGCCCCGCGCACCGTCGCGACCGCTCCGCCCACCTTCTCCAGCCTCCGCAGCGCCTCGCGCGCCTCGCGCTCCGCGACCGCCAGCTCCCGCTCGAACTCCCTGCGCCGCGGGTGCTCGCGGGCCTTGCGCGCGATCTCGTCCACCAGCGCCGAGAGTCCGACCTCGACGTCGTCCAGCCGGTTCCGCACCGCGACGAAGCTGCCGCGGATCTGCTCGACCGTGTAGCCCTCCGCCATCATCCGCTTGATGAGCCCGATGCGGCGGACCACGCCCACCGGGTAGATCCCGGTCGACCCCAGGTGCTTCCCCTTGCGCCCCACGCGCCGGCTCCGGGGCAGCAGCCCGAGCTGCACGTACTTGCGGAAGGTGGAGGACGAGAGCCGGGCGCCGCGCGCCTCGAACATCCGCACCACCTCGCCCGAGGTGATGCCGGCGGAGCGCTCGCGCTCCACCCGATCGATCTCGTGCTCCGCGAGGTAATCCATTCGATGGATCATTCTCTAAATCAGATCTTCAAAACTTGATTTCGACGCTAATCTATTCAATGGCGATCGTCAACGGACATCGCCCAGCGGGGACCGGATCGGCCAGCCTGCGGCAACCGGCCCCAGGCGTGTCACGCGGGCGCGGGACGGGCCGGCGTGACCGACGGTCACGCGCTCGACGTGCCCCTGGTTGGGGCTCCCGGGCCCGCGCGGAGCTCGGGAGGCGATCGCCTCCCGGACTTCAGCGCAGGGCGGCGCTCCAGG
>DATIWK010000059.1:0-2827 GCA_035519395.1 Anaeromyxobacteraceae bacterium
CGCGCCAGGGGGAGCACCGGTACGAGGTCCGCATCGGCCCGGATGCGCTCCAGCCGCTCGCCTCGCTGGCCGGCGGGCACGACTCGGTGGCCGTGATCTCGGCGGCCCGCGTGCTCCGCACCCCCGTGGCGCGGCGCGCGCTCACGGCGCTCTCGCGCTCCCGCCCGGTCGCCCTGGTGCACGCGCTCCCCGACGGCGAGCGGGGAAAGACGCTGCGCGAGGTCGAGCGGGCGGCGGCGGCGCTCCTGCGCGCGGGCGGCACGCGGAGGAGCCTCGTCGTCGCCATCGGCGGCGGCGCGGTGACCGACGCGGCGGGCTTCGTGGCCGCCACCTTCATGCGCGGCATCGGCTGGGTGGCCATCCCCACGACGCTTCTCGCCATGGTGGACGCCGCCATCGGCGGGAAGACCGGCGTGAACCTTCCGACCATGAAGAACGCGGTCGGCGCGTTCCACCCGCCCCGGGCGGTGCTGGCCGACCCGGCGGCCCTCGACACGCTGCCGCCCCGGGAGCTGCGCTCCGGCCTGGGCGAGGTCCTGAAGTACGGCGCGCTCGAGCCGGGCCTGCTCGGCCGGGTGACGGGCCTGGGCGGCCGCGCGCCGGGCGCCGAGCTCCTGGCAGCCTGCGCACGGGCGAAGGTGGAGATCGTCGCGCGCGACCCCCTGGAGCGGGGCGAGCGGAAGCTCCTCAACCTGGGCCACACCTTCGGCCATGGGGTGGAGGCCGCCGGCGGCTTCGAGCGCTTCACCCACGGAGAGGCGGTGGCCATCGGGACCGCGTTCGCCTTCCGGCTGGCGGCGCTGCTGGGGCGGATCGGCCCCCTGGCCGTGGCCGAGATGGAGGAGGCGATCGCCGGGATGGGACTCCCCGTCCGGCTGGAACCCGCCGAGGCGAGGCGCGCCTCGGCGCTGATGGCGACCGACAAGAAGCGGACCGCGGCGGGCCTGCGCTGGGTGCTGCCGCGTGCCGCGGGCGGCGCCTGGACGGTGGAGTGGGACGTTCCGGCCGGGGCGGACGCCGTGGCCGAGGCGGTACGGCAGGTGTCGGCGAGCACACCCGCCCGCGCGCGCCGCCGGGGCGGTATGATGCGGTACCGCCAACGCTCCCGGGGGGGCGCGAGATGATCCTCGTCGTCAACGGACCGAACCTGAACATGCTGGGCGAGCGCGAGCCGGAGATCTACGGCCGGAGCACGCTCGCGGACGTGGTGGAGCTCGTCCGCAGCGCGTGCAGCGCCTGGGGCCTCGAGGTGAAGGCCTTCCAGTCGAACCACGAGGGCGCCATCGTGGACTTCCTGCAGGAGCACCGGCACGGCGCGAAGGGCATCGTCATCAACCCGGGCGCGCTCTCGCACACGAGCATCGCCCTGCACGACTGCCTGAAGTCGATCGCCGCGCCCGCGGTGGAGGTTCACATCTCGAACATCCACGTGCGCGAGGGCTTCCGGAAGGAGAGCATCACGGCCGCCGCCTGCCGCGGGCAGATCATCGGCCTGGGCATCCGCGGCTACCTGCTCGCCGCCGAGTGGCTGTGCGCCGAGGTCGGGAAGGTGCCCGAAGGCGAGCGCAAGAAGGCGCGCTGATCCGGGTCCGTGCCCCGCGCTGCGGTCCTGTTGCCGGCGCGCGACGCCGCATCGACCGTCCGCGCTGCGGCGGTCTCCATCCTGCGCCAGACGGAGCGCGACCTCGCGCTCGTCTGCGTGGACGACGGCTCCCGGGACGGCACCGGCGACGTGCTCGAGCGGCTCGCCGCGCGCGACCGGCGCGTCCGGGTGGTGCACGGCCCGGGCGAGGGCATCGCCCGTGCGCTCGGCCGCGGCCTCGCCTGCTGCGACGCCGAGGTGGTGGTCCGGATGGACGCGGACGACCTCGCCCATCCGGCCCGCGTCGCAAACCTGCTCGAGGCCCTCCGGGCCGACCCGTCGCTGGCGGCGGCCGGCTCGCGCGTTCGCCTGTTCCCGCGACGTGCCGTGCGCGAGGGCATGGCGCGCTACGCCGCCTGGCTGAACGGGCTCGTCAGCCCCGAGCTCGTGGCGCGCGACCTCTTCGTGGAGTCGCCGCTCGTCCACCCCGCCTCGGCCATCCGCCGCGCGGACCTCGTGCGCGCCGGCGGCTGGCGCGACGGCGACTTCCCCGAGGACTACGACCTCTGGCTGCGCCTCGCCGCGCTGGGCCGGCGCCTCACCAACGTCCCCGCGACGCTGCTCCGCTGGCGCGAGTCCCCCGGTCGCCTCACCCGCACCGACCCGCGCTACGGCCTGGACCGCCACGTGGCCCTCAAGTGTGCACACCTCGCCCGAGGCTTCCTCTCCAGCGCCCGCGGGGTGGCGATCTGGGGCGCCGGCGAAACCGGCCGGGCCTTCTCCGCGGCGCTCGAGAGGGAGGGCATCGCCACGGAGCTCTTCGTGGACGTGGACCCGCGCAAGATCGGACGGACCCGTCGCGGCGCGTCGGTGGTCGGCGCAGACGAGGTGGGGCGGGCGCGGGGGCTGCCGCTCCTCGTGGCGGTGGGCGCTCCTGGGGCGCGCGACCTCATCCGCGCGGAGCTCTGCCGCTCCGGGTTCGCCGAGACCAAGGGCTTCCTGTGCGTGGCCTGAAGCGTCCGCGTTGGTGTGCGATGCGTCGATTGTGGTACCGATCGACGCGATGTCGGTGGGTCACGAGCGCGGAGAGCGCGAACGCATCCTCGAGCTCGAGGAGCGCGTGCGCGTACTCGGCCAGGAGAACACACGCCTCCTCGCCGCCCAGGCCGACTCCCTGGTGCTGGGCGCGCTCTCGGAGCACCTCGCCGGCCTCGACCAGACCGACGCCATCGTACGCAGCGGCCT
>DATIWK010000060.1:0-7239 GCA_035519395.1 Anaeromyxobacteraceae bacterium
CGCCGCCCTCATCTTCGTCCGCCACCGCTCGAACATCCAGCGGATGATCCGCGGCGAGGAGAGGAAGATGAAGGTGTGAGACGACGGCGGGGCCGGGGCTGTCAGAACGCCGACAGGTCGACCCTCGCAATCGCCGCGCCGGTGGCGATGTAGAGCCACTTCCCGTCGGGGCTCGGCGCCTGCACCGTCCCGCCGACCGGGAGCGTCCCGAGCCTGGCGCCGTCGGAAACCCGGTACACCGCCGTCGAGGAGGTGGCGCGCAGCGCGTCCGGCAGGCTGCTCCGGATGGCGTCGGTCTGCTGGTAGCGCAGGACGGAGAGGTCGCTCCCGTCGAGCAGATACCCGGCGTAGTAGACCGCCTGGCCGTCCGGGGTGGCGACCACGTTGCGGGCCGGGTACGGGAAGCCGTAGCCGCCGTCGTAGGTGGTCTTGCCGACTTCGGAGAGCGTCCCCGCGCTCACGTCGTACCGTGTCAGATTGCTGCCGGAGAGATACGACTCCCCCACGAACAGCGTGGCGCCGTCGCCGGTCGCGGCGAGCGCGCCCTCGTAGAAGCCCCAGGCCGTGTCGAGCACGGCTCCGGTTGCGCCGTCGATGATCGCCGGGGTGGTCCACTGGTCCTGATCGATGACTGCGAGCCTTCCGCCAGTGAGCGCCTCGACCTCGTAGCACACGCGCGGGGTCGGGACGAACCGGTCGAAGGTCCAGGACGCGAGGTCGATCCGCGCCAGTGCGAGCGTGTCGAGGTGCCCGATCCACAGCGAGGCGCCGTCCAGCGACACGGCCAGATCGGTCGGCGTCGATCCGACGAGGATCGCGCCGGTGGGCGCGAGCGTGGCGGAGTCGATCGCGACCACGAGCCCGTGAGTGGTGTCGAGCCCGTAGAGCCGAGGCCGGACCGGATCGGCGACGAGCCGCGCGATGGCGTAGCTCGCAATGGGGGCCGGCGGGAGGCTGCGGTTCCCGAGTTCGACGCCGGTCAACGTGGCCTGCAAGTCGGCGAAGTAGATGCGCCCGGTCGCGCCGGAGTACCACCACAGCTCCCGGTCGCCGCTTCCCAGCACCGCCGCGGACGGCGCGGGGCTGAGGGTCGCGATCGGACGCAGGGTCGCTGCGTCGAACAGCCCCGCCTCTCCGACTGCGAAGGTGCCCGCCGCGTCCTCGGCGAACACACGCCCCCCCACCGCGCCGGTGGCCAGCGCGAGGTTCGAGCCGTCCAGCTGGAATCCGGCGTAGTAGACGTGCCGACCGCCGGGCGCCACGTAGACCCAGCGCACCGGGTACGGGAAACCATAGCCGCCGTCCCAGGTGCTCACGTCGACGCGCGTGAACCCGCCCCCGGAGACGTCGTACTTGTACAGGTTCCCGCCGGAGATGCCCGCCTCGCCCGCGTACAGGAACGCGCCGTCGGATGAGAGCTCGATGTCGCCCGCGTACAGCGCCCACGACGCGAGCAGTCGATCCGAGGCGATCCCGGCGCTCGGGTCCACCCGGCGCAGATCGACCCATTGATCGTACTCGACGTAGTAGACGAGCCCCGTGTCGTCCACCTCGATCCGGTAAGGGTCGGACGCGACCGGGATGGTGGTCGTCACCCCGTAGCTCACCGGGTCGACGAGCGAGATCTGGTGGACGGCGTCGTGGGCCACCACGAGGTGCTGGCCGTTCGGCGAGAGGTCGAGGTCGGTGGAGAGCTGCGGCAGCGTCGTCCGGGCCACCTCCTGCTTCGTCTTGGTGTCGATCACCACCACCTGCGAGGGCGAGCCGGCGTTGAGCGCGTAGAGGAGGCACCCGTTGGCGGACTTGGCGAGCTTGACGATCTGTCCCGCCAGCGTGAAGGAGCCGCTCTCTCCGGGCGCCGATGGCGCGCACTCGCACCCCTCGTCGGGCACGCCGTTGCAGTTCTGGTCGATGCCGTCGCCGCAGACGTCGGGCGTCGGCCCGACGTACGCGCCGCCGCAGGCGCTCCAGGCGCCCCACGCGCAGGAAGTGGAGCAGGAACGCGTGCTCGTGCCCTCGACGCACGCACCGACGTTGCTGCCGCAGGTGCGCGAGTCGACCGCGCCGGGGGCGCAGGCGCCTTCGCCCGCGCACCCCGACCAGTCGCCCCAGGCGCCGTCGACGCAGGTCCGCTGCTCGGTGCCACAGTTCCCGCAGACGCGCTGGTAGACGTCGCCCGTCGCGCACG
The DNA here is from genome assembly GCA_035519395.1 of Anaeromyxobacteraceae bacterium. Taxonomy (GTDB): domain Bacteria; phylum Myxococcota; class Myxococcia; order Myxococcales; family Anaeromyxobacteraceae; genus Anaeromyxobacter. Next base: position 2,189 of record DATIWK010000060.1, read on the forward strand.
GGTCGGACGACAGGACGGTCTCGGTGCGCGTGCACGCGGCGAGCGTCAGGAACGCGGCCGCGGCCACGTTGAGACGGCGGTTCATGGGGATCCCCTCGGTGGGTCGGCGCGGCAAAGGCGTGCGACCGATGTCGCTGCGAGTATAGACGGACCAACCGTGAGGAGGGTGAACCAAGGGGTCACCCGTGCGTCGACTTGCCACAGGTCGCCGACGCCTCCCGGGAGCCCGCGAGGCGCGTCACACGTTCGGCACCGGCGAGACCTCGCCCGCCGGCCGGATCAGCACCTGGCGCGGCTTCACGCCGTTGGCCGGCCCCACGATCCCCTCGCGCTCCATCCGCTCGACGATCTTGGCCGCCTTGTTGTAGCCGAGCCGCATCTCGCGTTGGAGCTTGGAGACCGACACCTCCTCCATGCGCGACACCAGCGCCACCGCCTCGTCGTAGACCGGGTCGTCCTCGTCCTCGGCCCGGCCCGCGTCGCCGGCGCCCTCCCGCGCCTTCAGGATCGAGTCGTCGTAGACGGGCCTGCCCTGCTCCTTCAGGAACTCGACTACCCGCTGGATCTCGCCCTCGGAGACGAAGGCGCCCTGGACGCGCGTCACCGGGTGGGTGGCGGTCAGCACCAGCATGTCGCCGTCGCCGAGCAGCGTCTCGGCGCCCGGCCCGTTGATGATGGTCTGCGAGTCGTGGCGGGAGGCGAGGCGGAAGCTGATGCGCGCCGGGAAGTTGTTCTTGATCATCCCGGTGATGACGTCGGTGGACGGGCGCTGGGTCGCCACCATGAGGTGGATGCCGGTGGCGCGGGCCTTCTGGGCGAGCCGCGCCAGCGAGATCTCGACCTCGCGGGGCGCCGTCATCATGAGGTCCGCGAGCTCGTCGATGATGACCACGATGTAGGGCAGCTTCTGCGGGAGCCGGGGCGTGTCGCGGGCGGCGACCGGGTCGTCCGGGGGCGGGGCGGTCGGATCCTCGAACTCGGGAGAGGCGTCGATCGCCTCGGCGCCGCCCTCTGCGGCGCCAGGCTCGGGGCGGGGCGGGGGGGCGTCGTCGCCGGCCAGCGCCGCGGTTCGCGCGGCCGCGGCCTCCTCCGTTTCACCAGCGGTCACGTCCACCACCACCAGCTTCCGGGCCGGCAGGAGGGCGTCGCGGTCCTCGAAGGTCCTCCCCTCGGCACGGAGCTTCTCCACCTTGCCGTTGTAGCTCTTCAGATCCTTCGACCCGGTGTCGGCGAGGATCTGGGTGCGCCGCTCCATCTCGTCCACCGCCCACTGCAGCGCGCGCGCCGCCTTCTGCGGATCGGTGACCACCGGCAGGAGCAGGTGGGGGATGTCCTCGTAGATCGACAGCTCCGTCATCTTGGGGTCGACCATGATCATCCGCACCTCGGCCGGCGTCTGCCGGTAGAGGAGGGAGAGGATCATGGTGTTGAGCCCGACCGACTTGCCGGCGCCGGTGGTGCCCGCGATGAGGAGATGGGGCATCCGCTGCAGGTCCACGCAGTAAGGGAGCCCCTCGATGTTCTTGCCCAGGCCGAGCGGGAGGAGCCCGCCGGCGTGCGCGAAGATCTCCGACTCGAGCAGGTCGCGCAGGTAGACGGTGGCGCGGTCCTTGTTCGGCACCTCGATGCCCACCACGCCCTTCCCCGGGATCGGCGCGATGATCCGGATCCGGGTGGCGCTGAGCGCCATGGTGAGCTCCTTGTCGAGGTTCTCGATCCGGGCGAGCTTCACGCCCGCCACCGGGGAGAACTCGTAGAGCGTCACCACCGGCCCGGGGCGGATGTGCCGGATCGCGCCCTCCACGGCGTGCTGGCGCAGGGTCGCCACGATGATCTCGGCGGTGCGCGTCAGGCTCTGCTCGTCGAGGTCCTTGGTCTGGACCTCGTGGACGTCGAGGAGGTCCACGGCGGGGAGCCGGAAGACCTCGCCCGCCTTGGTGAAGGCGAAGTGCGGCGCCTGCTTGCGGTCCTTCCTCTTCTTGCCGCGCTCCAGCATCGCCTGGGAGACGACGATCTCGGGGCGGAGCGGAGCCGGTGCCCCGGCCGGCTCGGCCGCCGCCGAAGGGGGCGCCTCGGGCGCGGCCGGCTCCGTGCCGGCGGCCTCGGCGACCACGATCCTCGGCTCGTCCTTGGCCCGGCGGCGCTTCCTCGGCTCGTCGTCGGGCGCGTCCCCGGTCGGCTCGACCTCCTGCACCCAGGCCGGATCGTCGAAGGTCTGGCGGCGGATCTGCTCCAGCGCGAGCGCGCCCGCCATGGCGCGGGCCTCTGCGCGGTCCTCGTCGCCGCGGCCGTCCACGACCGCGGCGGCGGCGAGCGCCTCCGCCTCCGCCTCGGCCCGGCGGATCCGCTCGGCCCGCTCGTCGGCGCGCAGCTCCGCCACCGCCTCCCGGTGCTGCCGGACCGCGTCGGTGAGCTGACCGGAGAGGAAGCTCCCCAGGACCCGGAGGGCGCGTCCCAGCGCGCCCGCGGCGCGCGGCACGTCGAGGCCCGTCGCGACGATGAGCGCGACGGTCCCCGCCGCGCCGACCAGGATCACGGTGCCGACGGTGGAGAAGAGCCGCTCGGCCCGCAGGGACAGGAAGGCGCCGGTGGCGCCGCCGGCGGGGAAGCTCGCGAGCCCACGGCGGGCGAGGAGGACGTGGGCCAGCGTCGCGATGGAGAGCGTGAGGGCGGTGTAGGCCGCGGCGCCGATGGTGGTGACGCGCGGCGGTGCCCCCCGGAAGAGGCGCCAGGCGGCCACGCCGAGGCCGAACGGGAGCACCAGCGCGGAGAACCCGAGGACCTCGTAGACGATGGACGCGATGCGGTGGCCCATCGGGCCGATCAGGTTGGTGGGGGGCAGCCCGCGCGCGACGAGGGCGCCGTCGAGCGCGCTGAAGGTGGTGAGCGCGACGCCGAGCGCCAGGCCGAGGGCGAGGAGCAGGACCGCGGTCGCGTCGCGCGCGATCCCGGTGCGCGGCGCCCCATTGCCGCGCTCGGGCCGCTCGCCGCGCTTGCGGTCCGGTAGACGGCGATTCCCCTTCGACTTGCCCATTGGCGCGTCCCCGCCCGTCCGACGGCGCCGATCGCGCGTCCGAGGGCCTGCCCGGCCAAGATATCGGGGGGTCGCAAGGGGTCAATTTTTCGGCGGGACCGGTGGTTGGGTTAGAATCCCCGCGAGAAACCGCCATTTTCCCCCAGGGCCGAGATGGACGTCCGCTGCGAGCGCTGCAGGGCGCAATACGTCTTCGACGACGACCAGGTGACACCGGCCGGGCTCACCGTCCAGTGCACGAACTGCGGGCACGTCTTCCGGGTGAAGAAGAAGGAGCTGGTGGTCACCGTTCCGGTGAAGCCGGAGGAGATGGAGGGCAAGCAGCCCCTCCCGGCCACCGCCGCCGCGCCGCGCGCGCCGGGCATGGCCGGCGACCCGGATCGCGCCAAGGAGAAGGAGTGGCGCGTCCGCCAGGCGAACGGAAACGTCTTCACCTTCAAGGAGTTGACCACCCTCCAGAAGTGGATCGTCGAGCAGAAGGTCTCGCGCGACGACGAGATCTCGCTCTCGGGCGATCAGTGGAAGCGGCTCGGGAACATCGCCGAGCTGGCGAGCTTCTTCCAGGTGGTGGAGGCGGCGGAGAAGGGGAGGGCGCAGGGCTCGCCGGTCTCGATGGCTCCGGTCTACGGCGTTCCCGTCCAGTCGCCCCTCTACCCCGCGCCCTTCTCGCCGCCCGCATACCCGCCGTCCTTCGGCGTGCCGGCGCCCGGCCAGCCCGCGTCTCCGTTCTCGCCGGCGGTGCCGCCGCCGCCGTTCTCGCCGCCGACGTACCCCCAGTCCTTCTCGCCGCCGACTGCCCCCCAGCCCTTCTCGCCTGCCACTGCGCCCGGACACCTGGAGGTCACCGAGCCGGTCCGCCCGGTGAGGCGGGCGGGGCCCAGCCAGGACGTGGAGCTCTCCGAGGACGATCTGCGCGCGGTGGGCAAGCGCCGCCGCCCGGGCGCCGTCGCGGCGGTGCTGCTCCTCCTCGTCGCCGCAGGCGCGCTCGCCTACGTGCTCAAGCCGGAGTGGGCCGAGTGGGTGGGGCTCCGGCCGAAGGCGCCGCCCGCGGTCGCGGTGCCCATCACCATCGAGCTCAAGCCCGTCGATCCCGCCCCGGCCGGTGGCGCCGCGCCGGGCACGCCGGGGGATCAGGCCGCCGCCGCGCCCGTCCCGACGCCCGAGCCGGTGGGCGAGGCGGCGCTGCCCAAGGCGCCCGAGCCGGTCGCCAAGCCCGAGCCGAAGCCTGCACCCGCGGCGGCCCGGCCCCGGGGCGTCAAGCAGCTCCTGGCGGTGGCCGCGAAGCTGCGCGAGAAGGGCGACGCGGAGCACGCGCTCGACCTCTACGGCCGCGCCGTGGACGAGGCGCCGGACAACGCCGCCGCACTGGCCGGCCGCGGACTGTGCTATCTCGACCTCTCGCAGTACCCGCCGGCCGAGGCCAGCTTCGAGGCGGCGCTGCAGATCGATCCCCGGGAGCCCGATGCGCTGTTGGGGCTCGCCGAGACGTATCGGTGGCAGGGGAAGAAGGCCGAGGCCATCACCTATTACGAGCGTTACCTCGCCCAGTACCCGGACGGCGAGGAGGCGGCGGTCGCCCGCAACGCCATCAGCCAGCTGAAGGAGTGAACATGTCCGACAGGGGAACTCCAGGGAAGCCCTCCAACTCCGAGGACGAGTACTTCGTCCGGGAGGACGCGGAGAAGAAGCGCAAGCTCGCGCTGCAGATGAAGCACCAGCTTCAGGCGGACGAGCAGCGGCGGCTCAAGGACCTGCACTTCATGCACTGCCCGAAGTGCGGGATGGACATGCACCCCGTGTCGCTGCGCGGCATCGACGTCGACGTCTGCTTCTCCTGCAACGGCGTCTTCCTGGACAAGAGCGAGCTGGAGCACGTCACGCGGAGCAGCCAGGAGTCGCACGGCGTGATGAGCGCGATCCTCAACTGGTTCAAGCCGGAGACGGGGAAGCCGGTCTAGATGGCGCTGTCGGTCGAGGAGGTCCGGCGCATCGCGCAGCTCGCCCGGCTGAAGCTCTC
>DATIWK010000061.1:0-4587 GCA_035519395.1 Anaeromyxobacteraceae bacterium
AAGCTGGTGGACCTCGATCCGGCTTTCGGGAGCCGCTCGGTCAACGAGGGCTTCTCGGGCGGCGAGAAGAAGCGCAACGAGGTCTTCCAGATGGCGGTCCTCGAGCCGCGGCTCGCCATCCTCGACGAGATCGACTCGGGGTTGGACATCGACGCGCTCCGCGTGATCGCGAGCGGCATCGAGGCGCTGCGCGCGCCCGACCGCGCCTTCCTCCTCGTCACGCACTACAAGCGGCTCCTCCAGTACATCCGCCCCGACGTCGTCCACGTGATGGCGGCCGGGCGCATCGTCCGGAGCGGCGGGCCGGAGCTGGCGGACGAGCTGGAGCAGACCGGCTACGCCTGGGTGGACGGCGCGCGGCCGGAGCTGCAGCCGGCGCTGCCCGGAGCGGGGGCGTGACCATGCCCGCCGCGATCACGCCCTCCCTGGCCGGGCGGGTGCCCGGGGGTCGCCGCGAGCCCGCCTGGCTCCGCGAGGCGCGCGAGCAGGGCCTGGCGCGCTTCGGCGAGCTGGGGCTCCCCACCCGGAAGCACGAGGAGTGGAAGTACACCAGCCTCTCGGCCCTCGCCCCCATCCTGGCCGCGCCCGCGGCGCCCGCCGAGGGGCGCGATCCGCGCGCGCTGCTCGGCCGCGCGCCGCACGCCGGCGGTCCGAGGCTCGTCTTCGCGAACGGCCGGTTCCGCGCCGACCTGTCCTCCCCCGGGCCGCTCCCGTCCGGCGTCGCCGTCGTCCCGCTCTCGGAGGCGCTCGCGCAGATGCCGGAGCGCGTGCGCCCCCACCTCGGCCGGCTCGCGCCCCCCGCAGGCGACCACGCCTTGGTGGCCCTCAACGCCGCCCTCTTCGAGGAGGGCGCCTTCGTGTGGCTGCCGGCCGGCGTCGAGGTCGAGGCGCCGATCGAGGTGGTCTGGCTGTCCGACGCGCCCGGCGCGGGGACCGTGGCCTGCCCGCGGCTCCTGGTGGTGGCGGGCGAGGGCGCCCGCGCCGCCGTCGCCGAGGTCTTCCTCGGCGAGGGCGCCGACGCCTACCTCGTGAACGCCGTGACCGAGGTGGTGCTCGCCGGCGGCGCCAGGATCGAGCACCACCGCCTCCAGGCCGAGGGTGACGGCGCGCTGCACCTGTCCTCGCTGCACGCCGAGGAGGGCGCCGGCGCGCGGCTGGCCGCGCACCAGCTCGCGCTCGGCGCGGCGCTGGGGCGGAGCGAGGCCCGCGTCCGGCTGGCCGGCGAGGGCGGCGAGGTGGCGCTCTCCGGGCTGTACATGGGATCGGGCGTGCAGGTCCTCGACAACGTCTCGCTCGTCGAGCACGCGGTGCCGCGCTGCACCACCTCCGAGAACTACAAGGGCATCCTCGACGGGAAGGCGCGCGGCATCTTCAGCGGCCGGATCCGGGTCCTCCCCGGCGCGCAGAAGACCCAGGCGTACCAGATGAGCTCGAACCTGCTCCTCTCCGACGACGCGACGGTCGACACGCGCCCCCAGCTCGAGATCTTCGCCGACGACGTGAAGTGCGGTCACGGCGGCACGGTCGGGCAGATCGACGAGACCGCGCTCTTCTACCTGCGCTCGCGGGGGCTCGACCTGGCGCAGGCGCGCGGGCTCCTCATCTACGCCTTCGCGTCCGAGATGGTGGACCTGGTCCGGCCCGCCGCGCTCCGTGCCGGGGCGCGCGACCTCGTGGCGGCCCGGCTCCCGGCCGGCGCGCGCCTGCTGGAGGCGGCCTGACATGCCGGCGGCCAACCTCGAGGAGCGCGTGTCCGCGCGGAAGCAGGCCCCGGAGCCGGCGTTCGACGTCGCGCGCGTCCGCCGCGACTTCCCCATCCTCGCGCAGCGCGTCCACGGCGCGCCGCTCGCCTACCTCGACAACGCAGCGACCACGCAGAAGCCGCGCGCCGTGGTGGACGCCCTGCGCCGCTACTACGAGGAGGACAACGCCAACGTGCACCGCGGCGTGCACCTCCTCTCGGAGCGCGCCACCCGCGCCTACGAGGACGCCCGCATCCGGGTGGCCCGCTTCCTCGGCGCGGAGGACGCGCACGAGGTGGTGTTCGTGCGCGGCACCACCGAGGCGGTGAACCTGGTCGCCCAGACCTTCGGCCGGCAGCGCGTCGGCGCCGGCGACGAGGTGCTCGTCACCGGGATGGAGCACCACTCCAACATCGTCCCCTGGCAGCTCCTCTGCCAGGAGAAGGGCGCGCGGCTCTCGGTCGTGCCGGTGACCGACGCGGGCGAGCTGGAGCTCGACGCGCTCGACCGGCTCCTCGGCCCGCGGACGCGCCTGCTGGCGGTGACGCAGGTCTCGAACGCGCTCGGCACGGTCAACCCGATCGCCGAGATCGTGGCCCGGGCACACGCGCGCGGCGTCCCGGTGCTGGTGGACGGCGCGCAGGGCGCGCCGCATGGCGGCTTCGACGTGCGGGCGTCGGGCGCCGACTTCTACGCGATGAGCGGGCACAAGATCTACGGTCCGACCGGCATCGGCGTGCTGTGGGGGCGCCGCGAGCACCTGGAGGCCATGCCGCCCTGGCAGGGCGGCGGGGACATGATCCTCTCCGTCACCTTCGAGAAGACCGTCTACAACCGGATCCCCTACAAGTTCGAGGCGGGGACGCCCAACATCGCCGACGCCATCGGCCTGGGCGCGGCGCTCGACTACCTGGCCGCCCTCGGACCGGCCGCGGTGGCGGCGCACGAGAAGGCGCTCCTCGGCCACGCGGTCGCTGCGCTCACCGGGGTGCCGGGGGTGAGGCTGGTCGGCACGCCGCGGGAGCGCGCCGGGGTGGTGTCGTTCCTGCTCGGCGACGTGCACCCGCACGACGTCGGCACCGTGCTCGATCGCCAGGGGATCGCCATCCGCGCCGGTCACCACTGCGCCCAGCCGCTGATGCAGCGCTACGGCGTGGCCGCCACGGTGCGCGCCTCCGTCGGCCTCTACAACACGCACGAGGAGATCGACGCGCTGGTGCGGGCGCTGCACGAGGTCCGGAGGATGTTCGCGTGAGGCGGAAGGGACGATGAGCGAGCTGGCCGATCTGTACCAGGAGGTGGTCCTCGACCACGGCAAGCGCCCGCGCAACTTCGGGCCGCTGGAGGGAGCCACCCACCGCGCCGAGGGCTTCAACCCGCTCTGCGGCGATCACCTCACCGTCCAGGCGCGCCTCGACGGCGGCGTGGTGCGCGAGGCGCGCTTCGAGGGGAACGGCTGCGCCATCTCCAAGGCGTCGGCCTCGGTGATGACGGGGATGGTGAAGGGGAAGACCCCGGCCGAGGTCGAGGCGCTGTTCGAGAGGTTCCACCGGCTGGTCACCGGCGGCCTGGCTGCGGCGGGCGACCCCGAGGAGCTCGGGAAGCTCGCCGTGTTCGGCGGGGTGCACGCCTACCCGACGCGGGTGAAGTGCGCGAGCCTGGCGTGGCACACCCTGCGCGCCGCGCTGCGCGGCCAGGGCGAGCCCGTGACCACGGAGTAGCGATGCACCGCGAGCCCATCTCGCTGCTCCGGGACGTCCCGGCGACCCAGGTTCCGAGCGGATTCCAGGTGGTCCTGCCCCGGGGCGCCTGGGTCACGGTGCAGCAGGCGCTCGGGGGGCAGTTCACCGCCATGACCGAGCGCGGCGGGCTGGTGCGGATCGAGGGCCGCGACGCGGACGCGCTGGGCCCGGCCTACGCCGAGGAGGCGCGCAGGACGGAGGAGGCGCGCGCTGCCGCCGCCGCCGGGCCGTTCGACGACCAGAAGGTCTGGGACGCGCTCGGGACCGTCTACGATCCCGAGATCCCGGCGAGCATCGTCGAGCTCGGCCTGGTGTACCTGGTCGCCTCCCAGGCGGTGGAGGGCGGGCACCGGGTGGTGGTCCGGATGACGCTGACCGCGCCGGCCTGCGGCATCGGCCCCGTCCTGGTGGACGACGTGCGCCGGAAGGTGCTGTCGGTACCGGGGGTGGTCGACGCCGACGTCGAGCTGGTGTTCGAGCCGCCCTGGGATCCGTCGCGCATGAGCGAGGCGGCGAAGCTGCAGCTCGGGTTCCTCTGACACGGGGCTGCGCCTCCGCCCCGCGGTTCGCTCGCGTCTTCGCTACGGGTCCACCACGTACTTCAGGACCGTCGAGGCGATGCGGATGACGTCCCCGTTCCGGAGCGTCGCCTCCTTGGTCACCTTCGAGTTGAGGAACGTCCCGTTGGTCGAGTCGTTGTCCACGAGGACATGGGCGCCCCCCGAGATGAAGATGCGCGCGTGGCGGCGCGATGCCTGGTCGGAGGCGATGACCACGGTGTTCCCGGGTTCGCGCCCCAGGGTCGCGTCCTCCGCGCCGAGCTCGAACCGCTTCCCCTGCTGCTCCTTGTCGGCCGAGTGGACGACGACGAGGCTCGCCCGCGGCGACTCGGCCCTGCCGACCGACTGCGGTTCCTTGCCGGCGATGGTCTCGTCCAGGGTCATGGCCTTCCTCCGCTCCTGACGCTCCCCCGTTAGCACGCGGCGGGCCGCGCGCCAAGGGCCGGGGCGGACCTGTCCCTCCGGACAGGCGAGGCGCTCGGCCCTCCGGCCGATGTGGGCGCGCCGCGGCGTCGCTACGGTTCCTGCCGGAGGAATCGAGAT
>DATIWK010000062.1:0-13694 GCA_035519395.1 Anaeromyxobacteraceae bacterium
CTCCAGGGCCTTGTGGAGGCGCTCGTTGGTCCGGTAGTTGAAGGTCTTCCCCTCGATGGCCAGCGCGCCGATGTAGTTCATGATCTCGCGCCGGAAGTCGTCCTTGCGGCTCTCGGGGATGTCGATCTTCTCCTCGATGGACCGCATCAGCCGCTCGTCGGGCTCCTCGTACTGGCCCGTGTACTTGTTCCGGACCTTCTCGCGCTGCGTGTACGCCTTGATGTTGTCGATGTAGTTGGCGCAGAGCTTGGTGATCGCGTCCTCGTCGGCGCTGATGGCGCGCTGGACCTCGTTCTTGACGGTGTCCTCGTACTCGCGCTTCACGTCGGTGAGGAGGTCGCGGAACCGCTTGCGCTGGTCCTCGGAGCTGATGAGCGAGTGCTGGCGCAGCCCCGCCTCCAGCTCGTTCAGCACCATGAACGGGTTCACGCACCCCTCGCCCTTGTCCGAGACCAGCGCGTTGGAGATCTTGTCCTGCACGTACCGCGGGCTGATCCCCTCCATCCCCTCGCGGTGCGCCTCCTTGCGCAGCTCCTTGATGTTGTCCTCGGTGAAGTTGGGCAGCGACTTGCCGTTGTAGAGCTTCAGCTTCTGGACGAGGGTGAGGTTGTGCTTCTTCGGCTCCTCGAGCCGGGTGAGCACGCCCCACATCGCGGCCATCTGCAGGGTGTGCGGCGCGATGTGCTTCCCGCGGATCTTGTGCGCGTTGTAGTCGCGCTCGTAGATCTTCACCTCCTCGTCGAGCCGGGAGATGTACGGGATGTCGATCTTCACGGTCCGGTCCCGCAGCGCCTCCATGAACTCGTTCGACTGGAGCTTCTTGTACTCGGGCTCGTTGGTGTGGCCGACGATCACCTCGTCGATGTCGGTCTGCGGGAACTTCTTGGGCTTGATCTTGTGCTCCTGCGTTGCGCCCAGGAGATCGTAGAGGAAGGCCACGTCGAGCTTCAGGATCTCCACGAACTCGATGATGCCGCGGTTGGCGATGTTGAACTCGCCGTCGAAGTTGAACGCGCGCGGATCCGAGTCGGAGCCGTACTCGGCGATCTTCCGGTAGTTGATGTCGCCGGTGAGCTCGGTCGAGTCCTGGTTCTTCTCGTCCTTGGGCTGGAAGGTGCCGATCCCGATGCGGTCCTTCTCGGAGAGGATGAGCCGGCGCACCTTCACGTGCGTCATCACCTTCTCCCAGTCGCCCTTGTACTCGGTCATCAGCTCCTTGAAGACGAAGCGGCAGGCCGGGCACAGGTCGCCGGTGTCGGGGATGGCGTAGCCGCTCTCCGGTGGGCAGATCTCGGCGTAGACGCGGGCGCGCCACTCGTGCGGCACGAGGTGGAGCGGCTCCTCGTGCATCGGGCACATCATCAGCTCGCGGCGCTTGCCGCCGTCGATGGTGGGCCGCTCCACGTCCCAGCCGAAGGTGTAGAGCGCGCCCTCCTGCGTCTTCGAGTAGGCCTCGAGCCCCTTCTTGAGGAGCCGCGCGATGGTGGACTTGGACGAGCCCACCGGCCCGTGGAGGAGGATGACGCGCTTCTCGGTCCCGTACCCCTGCGCCGCGCTCTTGAAGACGTTCACGAGCTTCATGAGCGCGATGTCGAGGCCGAAGATCGCGTCCTTCCCGCCGAAGTCGGGATCGGTGAAGAAGTTGTAGCGGACCAGCTTCTTCTTGTTGTCGATGTACTCGGTCTTCCCGTGCGACAGGATCATGTCGTACACGCGCTGGAACGCGGTGCGGGTGACCTTGGGGTTCTGCCGGACGATCGCGACGTAGTCCTCGAACGTCCCGTCCCAGTGCTGCTCCGAATAGCTCTGGCGATCCTGGAGGGCGGCGATCCGGGCCAGCCAGCCCTGCGCGTTGACCTCGCGAGACTCTCGCATGTGCTCCTCTCGGGCGGCGTCGACGGGGGTCGGTCGACTCTCGTCCAACCCAATAACGGCCGGCTCGGGACCTCGCCACCGAAGGGGCGGAAATCAGGCCGACCGTGCGGGCGTGAGGTGCCGCGAACGAGGGGATCACCGGCGGGCGCGAGGGCCGACCGGGTTCGGGGAAACCCTCAGCGCGTGGCCGCGCGCGTCCTGCGGAAGAACTCGACCTGCCACTCGCGGACGGCGGCGGAGTGGCACTTCAGATCCGGGCAGAAGACGTGGGTACCGTCGTTGCGCGACACGAAGAAGAGGTCGTCGCATCGCGCGGGGGCGAGCGCCGCCTGGAGCGCCGCCGCGCCGGGATTGGCGATGGGGCCGGGCGGCAGACCCGTGGTCGTGTACGTGTTGTACGGGTGTGGCGCGAGCAGGTCGGCCTTGCTGATGTTCTTCGACCAGCGGCCGGTCCGGAGCATGGTCGCGTACATGACGGTGGGGTCGGTCTGGAGCCTCATCCCCAGCCGCAGCCGGTTGTGGAAGACGCACGAGATGCGCGGTCGCTCCTCGGGCTGGCCCGTCTCCTTCTCGACGATCGAGGCGAGGATGGTCGCGCGCGCGAGGTCGAGATCGACGCCCGGTCCGCGCTGCGCGTCGGCGCGGACCCACTCCTCCTTGAACCGCTCCACCATGGCCTCGGCGATGGTGCGCGCCGTGACGCCCTTCGCGAACGAATAGGTGTCCGGGAAGAGGAAGCCCTCCAGCGACGGGAAGGGAACGCCCACGGCCGCCGCCACGGCCGGGTCGCGGACCACCGCGAGGAAATCCTCCGCGCGGGCGAGCCCGCTGCGCCCGACGATCTCGGCGATCTCGTCGGCGCGGAGCCCCTCGGGGACGGTGAACCGGTGGAGCCGCACCTCGCCCCGGTAGAGCCGCTCCAGCACCTCGTCCGGCCGCAGCGCGCCGCTGAACCCGTACTCTCCGGCCCGCACCGGCCGGCGATCGCGCTTCAACCAGCGCACGTACCACCATGCCACGCGCTCGTCGGCGAGAACGTCCGCGCGGGCGAGGAGGCGCACGGCGGCGCGGGCGCTCGCGCCGGGAGGGATCTCCACCACCTTCTCTTCCGCGCTGCCGTGGGGTGTGTCGCGGAAGGCGAGGAGCGGCCGCCCGTACGCCCAGGCGACCCATCCCGCGCCGCCGAGGGCGACCAGCATCACCGCTGCGAGCACACGCTTCACGCGTCCCTCCGGTCGAGCCAGCCCTGCAAGATCACGGCCGCCGCCTCGGCGTCCACGAGCGCCTTTCGATCCTTCGCCGGAATCCCTCTCTCGCGCAACCGCGTCTCCGCCTCGAAGGTGGAGAGCCGCTCGTCGAAGAGGTCCACGGGAACGCCCAGCGCCGCCTGCAGCCTGGGCGCGAAGGCTCGGGACAGGCGCGCGCTCGAGCCCTCGGTCCCGTCCATGTTGATCGGCAGGCCGAGCACGGCGTGCTCCACCTCCCAATCGCGCGCGATCGCGGCCACCGCGGCGAGGTCTTGCGCCTCCGAGCGGCGGCGGACGGTCTCGAGCGGCCGCGCCGTCCGGAGCAGGTCGTCGGCCAGGGCGAGGCCGATGGTGGCGCGCCCCAGGTCGAGGCCGAGGTAGCGCATTCGCGCCGAATCTAGGCGCCCGTCCGCGGGCGCGTCAAACGTCCGTGCGGCGGACCTCGGGCCCGGCGGCGGCCCGGCGGCGTGCGCAACCCCTCGGGAACCGGGCGGTCCCGCTGGCACGTGGCGCGCTTTGCACGAGCCCGTGCACTCGCCCCCACGCCGAAAGGATCCCGCATGATCGCCACCCCGCTCTCCGGCGCGGCCGCCGAGGCTGCCGGCCTCGAGCTCGCCGATCCTCGCATCCACACGGGCCCGGGCGGACCGCCTCCCGCGCGCACCGACGGGTTCGGCCCGACCTCGGCACGGATCGAAGCGCCCACGGGCTCCTGGACGCTGCCGGCCGCGCCGCGGCCGCAGCCGCGGGAGTCAGGCTACGCCCCGTCCGCAGCGTCGGAGAGCACGCTCGCGACCTTCTCAGCGGCGAAGGCGACCGCGGCGAAGGCGACTGCGGCGAAGGCCAGTGCGCCGAAGGCGACCGCGACGAAGGCCAGTGCGACGAAGGCGAGCACGACGAAGGCGAGCACGACGAAGGCGACCACCTCGACCAAGGCCGCCTCGTCCGCGTCCACCACGGTCGCGAAGAGCGCACTCGCGTTCCTCGACGACAAGAAGCTGTCCATCGAGGACAAGCTCATGCGGTTCGTCGCCCTCGTCGCCCAGCAGGCCGACGCCGACATCGTTGCGAAGATGAAGGAGTTCGAGGGGGCTCAGGCCGCGTCCAAGAGCACCTCGTCCTCCACCTCGACGAAGTCCGCGTCCAGCGCGCCCGCGCCCGCCGCGGCTGCTCCGAAGAAGAAGGGGTTCGGGATCTTCGACGCGGTGAAGGTCGTCTTCCCGGCCGTCGGCCTCGCGGACTCCCTCCTGTCGAACAAGACCGTCTCCAGCGTCGTCCGCCAGGTCACCGGCCCGGTGCTGGCGGCTGGCGCCACCGCCCTCGGCTTCCCCGAGGCCGCGCCCGCGCTGCTGAAGGTGGGACCACAGGTGTTCGACGCGGCGCAGTCGCTCGCGGGCGGGCTCAAGTCGGCGCTCGGCGCCGGGGAGGCCGACCCGCCGGCCAAGGCGGCCTCGAGCACGGCCTCCGGAACGTCGTCCAGCTCGGGGTCCACCTCCGGCGCGTCCGGCTCGAGCGCCGCCACGGCCGAGAACCAGCAGCTCCAGCTCATGGAGCTCCAGCGGATGATGGAGAAGGAGAAGGAGATGATGACCGCGATCTCGAACACGCTCCGTGCGCTCCACGACATGCGGATGAACACGCTGCAGAACATCCGGTGAGGCCGACATGGACGCCGCCGACCTGCTGTCGAGGACGACGCTCGCCGAGCTGCGCGGGATCCCGGCCGAGATCGGCGCCGCCATCGCCGATCTGGCGGCGGGCGAGCTGGCCGCGGGCCGCCTCGACGCCGCCCGCGCCATCCTCGAGGGCCTGGTGGTGACGAACCCGAGGGACGCCGGGGCGTGGGCCCTCCTGGCCGAGACGCACCGGCGTGGCGCCCGCCCGCTCGCGGCGCGCTTCTGCGCCGAGGTGGCCCACGCGCTCGTCCCGGGCGATCCGGCCGCGCGCCTGGCCCGGGCGGAGGCGCTGCTCGCCTTTCCGGACGAGCGCCTCCGGGCTCGCAGCGAGCTCGCCGCGCTCGCCGCGGAGCGGGGCGCGGTCGGCGACCGGGCGCGCGCGCTCGCCGGCGCCCTCGGCGCGTGAAGCGCGGCGCCGGGGGACGTTCACGGCGCGAGGTTGGGCGCACGCGGTCGACCGCAAAGCTCCACATATCAGGCGCTTCGCGGGCTGCGTTCCCTTGACCGTGCCCGGCGGTTTCGGGGATAGTCCGCGACCAAGGTCGGGGGTCCGTGCCCCCCGGTCTCGCGGGTCGGCGGTCGACCCGGTCGGAATCGAAGAAGGATGAGTGAGGCGATGGCGATCGGTACCGTGAAGTGGTTCAACGATGCGAAGGGCTACGGCTTCATCTCCCAGGAGGGCGGGGAGGACGTGTTCGTCCACCACACCGCCATCCAGATGGACGGGTTTCGGACCCTGAAGGAGGGGGAGCGCGTGGAGTTCGACGTCACGCAGGGCCCCAAGGGACTCCAGGCGGCCAACGTCCGCAAGCCGTAGGACTGGCGTCCAGCAGATCCGGGCGGCCTCGGAAGAAAGCTCCGGGGCCGCTCGCGTTCATGCGATCATGGAAGGGCATCGGAGAACGGAGAACGAGCAAGAATGAGCGAGAAGGAAGCCGGCATCGAGGTACAGGGGACGGTCGAGGAGGCCCTCGCCGGCGGCATGTACCGCGTGAAGGTCGACCAGGGTCCCACCGTCCTGGCGTACGCCTCCGGCAAGATGAAGAAGTTCCACATCCGCATCATCCCCGGCGATCGCGTGAAGCTGGAGCTGTCCCCGTACGACCTGACTCGCGGCCGGATCACGTACCGCGACAAGTAGGCGACGCCGGGCGCCGGGGGGCGCCGGGCCCGGAGGCGGCTTCTGCCCGCTCCCAGACGCAAGCTCTGGCTCGACTGGCAGCGCGGCCTCGCCGTGCTCTTCATGGTCGAGGTCCACGTCCTCAACGGCTGGCTCCGTCCGGACGCGCGGCAGGGGCTCGGTTACGCCGTCCTCAACATGATCGGCGGATTCGCCGCGCCGGGCTTCCTCTACATGGCCGGGCTGTCCCAGGGCCTCGCCGACGCCGCGCAGGCGGCGAAGGGGATCCCGGCCGGCGAGCGTCGCCGCCTGGCGGTGCGCCGCGGGTTCTGGCTCCTCGGCGTCGCCTACGGCTTCCGCGTGGCCGAGTACCTGCTCGGCTACGCCCCCGCGCTGGCGCATGGCTGGTGGGGCGCGCTGCGCCAGGGCCTGGCCGGCGTCGTGAAGGTGGACGTCCTGAACGTCATCGCGGTGGGCATGATCGTCGCCGCGCTGCTCGCCGTGGGACGGGGCGCGCGCGGCGCGGCGCTGGCCGGCGCGGCCGCGCTGGCGGTGGCGCTGGCGACGCCGCTCGTCGCCGGCGCGCTCGGAGGCTACGATCTGGCGCCCGGGGGTGGCCCGCCTGCGCGCGTCGCGCCGGGGATGCTCGCCGATCACGCGCTCTCGTACCTGTGGGGAAGCTGGCCGCGCGCGCAGTTCAGCCTGTTCAACTGGGTGGCGTTCCTGCTCGCCGGCGCCGCGCTCGCGCCGCTGGCGCGCGGGCCTGGTCGCCCCCTCGTGTGGCTCGGCCTGGCCGCGGGGCTGTACGGGCTCGGCTGGTGGGCGGACCGGTGGCCGCCGGTCTACGCGCACCAGGATTTCTGGCTCACGTCTCCCTCGTGGTTCCTGATGCGGCTCGGGATCTGCGTGGCGATCACGGGGCTGCTGCAGCTCCTCCCCGAGCTGCTGGAGCGTCCGCTCCGCTGGCTGACGCTGATGGGGCGGCAGTCGCTGGTGGGCTACATCGCCTCGGTCGAGCTGACCTACGGTGCCGCGGCCTCGGCGTTCCAGGGCGCCCTCTCGTTCCGGGCGACGGTGTGGGGCATCGTCGCGATGATCGGCGTCACCTGGGGTGTCAGCGTCGGATGGGATCGGTTCCAGGCGTGGCGGAAGGCGCGCGCCCGCGCTGCGATGCCACCGGCCGTGGCGTGAGCGGGCCGGCGCTCTTGGGCGGCCCGCTCGCGCCGTGCGCGGCCCTGTCCCTCGTCGCTGCGCGCAGTGCGTGGGGATCGTCTCCGACGCCCGGAACCGCCCTGAGCACCCGGAACCGCTGCAGGGGGCTCCGCCGGCACTCGCCCGGTGCTCGCTGCCTGGCCGGACTCCTTACGGCATGGGCCGATCTGGAGGCGGCAAGCCCTCGCATGCGCTCCGCTCCTCGGGACAGGGCCGCTTTTGGCGCTCTGCCGGCCGCCACCAGGCTACCCGCGCGCGAACACGATCGGCTCCCGCAGCGCCTCGTCGAGCTGGTCGCCGGTCAGCACGCCCTGCTCGGACAGCTTGAGGAGGATCCCGTCGACCCGCTGCTCCCAGAAGTCGGGCACTTCACCCTTTGCGAACATGACGTGGTAGCGGATGGGGTTCGGGATCACCGACGCGAGGAACGCGGCCTCCTTGGGCGTGAGGGCGCGCGCGTCCTTGCCGAACCAGTGGCGCGCGGCAGGTCCGATGCCGCGGATGCCGGGGCCCCACTCCACGACGTTGAGGTAGATCTCGAGGAGGCGCGCCTTGGGGAGCGTCGCCTCGAGGCCGATCGTGATCGCCGCCTCGCGGATCTTCCGCGCGATGGTCTTCTCGCGGGAGAGGTAGAGGTTCTTGGCGAGCTGCTGGGTGATGGTGGAGCCGCCCCGGACCAGGCGGCCGGCCTCGGCGCCCTCCACCGCCGCGTTCCGCAGCTCGTCGAAGTCGAAGCCCTGGTGGCCGAAGAAGCCGGCGTCCTCGCTGGTGGTGACGGCCCGGATCACGTGCTCCGGGAGCTCCGCCACCGGCACGAACTCGGGGTTCCGCGGCCCGACGGCGATCTCGGGCCCCTCGTCCCCCGGCCGCCAGCGGAAGTCGGTGCGGAGGGGGCCGGGGGCCTCGCGCCGGGCCGCCTCGCGCAGCCGCGAGAGGTCGAGCGCGGCGTCCACCGCCCACTCCGCCGGCGCAGGCAGCGGGCCCTGCACCTCGAGCCGGAAGGCGATCGGCCCGCGCGGCTGCGGCGCGGCGGCGGGGGGCCGGAGCGCGGCGGGGAGCGCCGCGACGGCGGCGCCGAAGTCGAGATCGTCGGCTCGCAGCCCCAGGGAGAAGGGGAGACCCGGGCCGATCCGGATCTCTCCATGCGTCGAGAGGCGGAGCGCGTGCTGGAGGCGGATCTCGCCTCCGCGCAGGATCGCCCGGCGCTGGGCGAGGTCCAGATCGACGTCGCACTCCGCCTGCAGCGACATCGGCCCGACCGGCTCCGGGGCGAGCAGTTCCCCGCCCAGCACGAGGCGCTCCGCGGCCGCGCGGGCACGCACCGAGAGGCGGCCGAGATCGGCCGGGCCGTCGGCCCGGACGTCGATCGAGAGCGTGCCCGCGTCGAGCGAGACGGGGCCCTCCAGGAGCGGCGCGGGGAAGGCCTCCCGCGTCAGGCCGCCGGCGTGGAGGTGCGCGCGGACCCCGGTGGCGCCGCGCCGCGCCTCGAAGATGACGCGCCCGCCACCCGCCAGCCAGAGGTCCGCGGCGAGAACCTCGTCCCCGTCCGCCGCCGCCCGCCGCACCACCCCGTCGATCGGTCCGAGCTCCACGGTGCGGCCTCGCAGCGGGAGCGCGAGCACCAGATCGTCGAACCGGACGGCGACCGGCGTGCCCGCGCGTGCGGCCGGCGCCCCAGGGGTTGCGATGCGAGCGGGGCGGTGAACCAGGAGCGCGCGCAGGTCCGCTGCGCCTCCCGGTGCGATGCGGACCCCGTGGAGCGCGACCGAGGCGGGCTCCGCCCGGCCGGCGAGCAAGGCGGCCCAGCTCGGCCGCACGCGGACGCGCTCGACCCGCACCAGCGGGGGGGCGCCCGGGCGCGTGCCCGGGACGACGACCGGCCCGATCGAGGCGCGGAACGCCCAGTCGACGGCGACCTCGCCGATCTGGGCGTCCGCGATCCGCGCGTGCACCGCCTCCGCGACCCGGGCCCGGAGCCGCGCGCGGACCGAGGGACGGTCGAGCACCGCGTGCGCCGTGGCCCAAGCGGCCGCGATGGCGAGCACGGCCGCCAGGGCGCGGGCGGCGCGCGCCCCCAAGCGCCGCTTCCCGGGCGCCGGCCGTCGTTCCACAGTCATTGCGGGGGCTTTCCTTACCGGGCCCCGCCCGGGAGATCAACCGGGCGGTCGGGGCCACGGGAGGGCGGGAAATCACGGTCTTCTTTGTTAACATCAGCGGAGACTGATGAGTTACCTGGGCCCCAGCCTGCGGCGGAGCCGCAAGCGCCCCGAGCGGAGCGGCGGGCGCATCGCCATCGCGGTGATCGCGTCCATCGGCGCGCACGCCTGGCTGCTCGCGTTCCTCGTGTCCATCGGCTTCGGGTCGCTGCCGCCCCCTCGCGAGGTGCAGTCGGTCGCGCTCGCGCCCCTCAGCGCCTCGCAATGGGAGGCGAACCGGTCCGTCTCCGGCGCGGCGCAGCCGCCCGCCCCGAGGCTCGCCCCCGTGCAGCCGGCGACGCCTCCCGACGAGCGTCGCCCGAAGGGGCAATACGTCGATCTCCAGCAGCACGAGCCCGACGCGAAGGTCGCGAAGCGGACCGAGCCGCGCTTCGACGCGGACCGCGACCACCAGGTGGAGAAGGAGACCGTCTCGCGGTACTCGGGCGCGGAGAAGTGGTCCACGTCGCTCCCCGCGCCTTCGAGCGGCGTCCGCGCCAAGGACAGGCCGCCCGCGATCGGCGACGGCGGCAAGGACAAGACCTCGTCGGAGGGGGCGGTCGGGAAGGCGCCGAAGCAGGGGACTGGCAAGGCCGAGCAGCTCGCCCTCCCGCAGCAGCAGCCGCAGGTGGCGATGGCCTCGCCGCCCGTGACCGAGGGCGAGTCGGTGCGGAAGCGCGAGCAGCTCCCGGCCATCGAGGGCGGCGCGCCGGGGCTGGCCCTCCCGGGCGACGGCGAGGGCGGACAGCGCGCGCAGGGCGCCATGGACGCGCGGCTCATGCCCACCGCCGACACCTACGCCAGCCTGCAGGGCGGTCCGCGCAGCTACGGGATCAAGGATCTCGAGGAAGGCGACAGCACGTCGCTCAACACCCGGCGCTTCAAGTACGCGACGTACTACAGCCAGTTCTACGCCGCGGTCGCGGCGACCTGGAATCCGACCGGCGTGTTCCGGGTGCGCGATCCCGACGGAACGACCTACGGCAGCAGGGATTACGTCACCCGCGTCGACATCGTCCTCGACGAGCAGGGCCAGGTGAAGGACCTGAGGATGGTGTCGGGCAGCGGCCTCGAGTTCCTCGACCGGGAGGCGCTGCGCGCCGTGCGTGACGCCGCGCCGTTCCCCAACCCACCGCGCGGGATCATCGACGAGCAGGGCCTGATCCGCCTGGGGACCTGGGCGTTCGTGTTCGAGGCGGGCCACCGGCCGACGGCGTATCGCGAGCGTCCGGCGGGGTGGTAGGCGGGGGCGCTCCCGCCTCCTGATCGTACGAGCTGCGCTCGCGTCTGGGGTGGCCCGGGCGCGCTCGCGCCGGAGGCGCCCCGAGCGCGCTCGCGTCGGGAACGGCCCGAGCTGCGCTCGCGTCGGGGACGGTCCGGGCGCGCTCGCGCCGGGGACGGCCCTGTCCCTCGTCGCTCCGCGCGATGCGTGGGGATCGTCTCCGACGCCCGGAACCGTCGCGAGCACCCGGAACCGCTGCAGGGGGCTCCGCCGGCACTCGCGCGGTGGTCGCTGCCGGGCCGGACTCCTTCCTGCGCGGGCCGATCTGGAGGCGGCAAGCCCTCGCATGCGCTCCGCTCCTCGGGACAGGGCCGCTCCCCGGCGCTCTGGACGCACGGTGTTCACCGCGAGCCCGATCGAACCGTGCCCGCGCCCCCGACCTCGCCCTCCGCCGCGCCCCTTGCGCTCGCTCGCCGCTTCTCCTGCCCCTCGACGCGGCCGCCCCTCGCGTTCGATACTCCGCGCCCGATGCCGCCCGTCCCCGTCGAGCTCCAGGCCGCGAGCCACCCGATCCTGGCTGCGCTCTTCTGGATCGCCGGCGGGCTGTACGCCGCGGCCCTCGCAGCGGCCCTGGCGCGGCCGGCGTGGGCGCGCGGGCCGCTCGGCGCGGGCGTCGCGGTGCACCTCGCCGCGACCGCGGGGCGGGGCGCCGCCATCGGCTTCTTCCCGCTCACCAACAAGATGGAGTCGTTCTCGGCGTCCGCGCTGGCGCTCGCGCTCGTCACCGCGATCGCGTGGCGGCGCCCGCGGGCGTACGCGGTTCCGCTGCTGGCGCTGGTCTGCGCCGCGATGGCCGCGGCGCTGGCCGCGCCGTTCGACCTTCGCTGGCCGCCGCCGCTCATGCGCACCATCTGGTACCCGCTCCACGTCCCGCTCTCGTTCCTCGCCTACGGCACCTGGGCGGCGGCCGCGGCCGCGGCCTTGGCGTGGCTCGCGTCGGGCCGCGACGGCGCCTGGCTCGCGCTGGTGGACCGGCTGGCGCTCTGGGGGCTCGCGCTCTGGTCGGTCGCCATGGTGACCGGCGGGGTCTGGGGCGTCGTGGCCTGGGGCGCGTGGTTCATGTGGGACCCGAAGGTGATCTGGTCGGTCATCCTCTGGTTCCACTACGCCGCGTTCGTGCATCTGAAGTTGACCCCGTCGCTCCAGCCACGGCCGGGGGCGCGGCCGGCGCTCGCCGCGGTCGGGTTCGGGTTCGTCCTCGTCGCGTACGTCGGCACCTCGTTCTTCTTCGGGAGGTCGACGCATGCCTTCGGCTGAGCGCAGCGACGCGACGGCCCCCGCTTCACCCGCGCCTTCGACCTCGACTCCGACCGCGACCTCGACCGCGACCTCGACCCCGACCTCGACCCCGACCTCGACCCCGACCTCGCGCCCGACCTCGCGCCCGACCTCGCCCCCGACTCCGACCGCGACTCCGACCGCGACGCCGACCGCGACCGTGGCCGCGGTCGCGCCCCGCTGGGCCTGGCTCCGCTCGCAGGGGCTGGGCATCCTCTGCGGGTTCGCCACGGTGCTCCTTCTCGCGGTGGGGTCCGTCGTCATCGCGGCGACGCGCGACGGCGCCTCCGCCGCCGTCGGCCTCGACGACCTCCGCGGCTTCTTCTCGCCGCCCTCGTGGGCTCACCTCTGGCTCTACCTGCTCCTCGCCGTGGCCGGGCTGTACGCGCTGAACGCCTCGCTCGCCACCTGGGACACCGTGAGCCGCCGCTGGCGTGCCGGCGTTCGCGCGCCGTCGGCCTATGCGGCCTCGGTGATCCACGTCGCCTTCCTCCTCGGGCTCGCCGCGCACGCGGTGGGCGGGTTCCTGGGAAGCGATCCGGCGCAGTTCGTGCTCACGCGCGGCTGGCAGGAGCTGCCGGGCTTCGGCGACGTGCGGCTCGTCGCGCTCGAGGTGGACGCCCTCCCCGACGGCATGCCGCGCCGGGCGGAGGCGCGGCTCGAGCTGCGCGACGCGGCGGGGCGCCTGTCGAGCGCGACCGCCGGCTACAACGCGCCGCTGTCGAGGGGTCTGGGCGCGCGGGTGGCGCTCCTCGGCGACTGGGGCCGCGCCTGGGTCGCGCGCGTCGCCTCCGGCGCCGACGGGTGCGCGCTCGCGGTGGGGCAGGGGTGCCGCATCGGGGCCGAGCGGGTGACGCTGGTGGGCTTCGCGCCCGGCGACGGCGGCGGGGCCGCGGCGCTGCTGCGGGTGCGGGGTGTGTCGGGAGCCGAGGAGGAGCGCGCGGCGACGGCCGGCGGCCTGGTCGCGCTTCGCGGCGGACGGCCGCTCGAGGTCGAGGCGATCGCGCCCGAGCCGGCCGTGGCGCTCCGCGTCCGCGAGTCCCCCGGCAACCCGTGGGCGCTCGCGGCCGCCATCGCGATGGTGGCGGGCGTGACCCTGCTGTGGCGTCGGCTCGCCGGTCGCCGCGGCCCAGACGCTACAGCTTGAACGTCCCCTTCACGCCGATCTCGAGCCAGCCGTGCGATGCCGTGGAGAGGCTGGTCGACCCGAGCTCCGAGTCCTGCAGGTGCGTGTACTGCCCGAAGCTGAGCGACACGAACGGGCCGAAGGTGAAGTTCGGCGAGGCGGCGAGGTCGAGGCCGCCCTCGAGGATCGGGAACTCCCAGCCGCTCCACGTCTGGTGGACCATCACGCCGTTCTGTCCGTCGAAGGTATGGGTGTTGAGCCACTCGACCCCGATCCCGACGCCGAACCACGGGTCGATCGGCGAGTGAGCGGCGAAGTGGAACTGGCCGTCGACGCCGATCCGGTAGTCGGAAGCGCTGCACGAGGTCCCGGGCGTGCAGAACGACGAATCGACCCAGGCGGGCGACAGCTCGGTGAAGAGGTTCAGGATGAACACCCGGTTCATCCGGTAGCCGAGCTCGAGCCAGATGGGGAGCTTGCCCGGCACATAGGAGCCGACCGACTGGGTGTCCGACGAGAGGTCGCCGAACGGCGCCCCGTAGCCGATCCGCGCCCCCAGGTTGAGCCCCCGATCGGCCCGCGGCGGAGGGTAGTAGTACGGCGCCTGGGCGAGCGTGGCGGCGGGAACGGCCAGGACGGCGACGAGCAGGGCGAGGCGGGCGCGCATGCGTGGACCTCCGAGA
>DATIWK010000063.1:0-9362 GCA_035519395.1 Anaeromyxobacteraceae bacterium
CCGGGTGTTCTTCCCGATGTGGATCATCTTGGTGCCGGTGTCGGCCTGCTGGCGGTGGTTGGTGAGCGCGACCGAGTAGAACTCGCCCACCGCGTCGTCGCCCTGGAGGATGCAGGACGGGTACTTCCAGGTGATGGCCGACCCGGTCTCCACCTGCGTCCAGCTGATCTTGGCCTTGCGCATGGCCTTGCCGCGCTTGGTGACGAAGTTGTAGATGCCGCCCTTCCCCTCGGCGTCGCCCGGGTACCAGTTCTGCACGGTGGAGTACTTGATCTGGGCGCCCTCCAGCGCGACGAGCTCCACCACCGCGGCGTGGAGCTGGTTCTCGTCGCGCTGGGGCGCGGTGCAGCCCTCCAGGTACGAGACGTACGCGCCCTCGTCGGCGACGACCAGCGTCCGCTCGAACTGGCCGGTGTCCTTGGCGTTGATGCGGAAGTAGGTGGAGAGCTCCATGGGGCAGCGGACGCCCCTGGGGACGTAGACGAAGCTGCCGTCGGAGAAGACCGCGGCGTTGAGGGCGGCGAAGAAGTTGTCGGTGTGCGGGACCACCGAGCCGAGCCACCGCTCCACCAGCGCCGGGTGCTCCCGGATCGCCTCGGAGAACGAGCAGAAGACGATGCCGAGATCGGCGAGCTTCTTCTTGTAGGTGGTCGCGACCGAGACCGAGTCGAAGACCGCGTCGACCGCCACGCCGGACAGGCGCTGCTGCTCCGCGAGCGGGATGCCGAGCTTCTCGAAGGCGCGCTTCAGCTCCGGGTCGACCTCGTCCATCGAGCCGAGCGCCTTCTTCTGCTTGGGCGCGGAGTAGTAGTAGAGCGACTGGTAGTCAATCCTCGGGTAGTGGACGTTCGCCCAGGTCGGCTCCTCCAGGGTGAGCCAGTGCCGGAACGACCGGAGCCGCCACTCCAGCATGAACCGGGGCTCGCCCTTCTTCTCCGAGATGAGGCGGACGATCTCCTCGGAGAGGCCGCGCGGGACGCGGTCCTCCTCGATGTCGGTGACGAAGCCATACCGGTACTTCGTCTCGGTCAGCTCCTTCAGCTGGTCCGCGGTCGACGGCATCTCGGTTCACTCCACGACGGGCAGGGGCGCCGCCGGAGCGGCGGCGCGGAAGGGGGCGAGGGAGGACAGGGGGACGTTCTGGAGGGCGCCGTGGATGGCGCGGCTCACCGGGTCCATGGTCGCCTTGGCCGGGCAGGTCGCCTCGAGGTCGCACTCGTGCGCGCCCGGCGTCACGCACTCGGTGAGGGCGATGGGTCCCTCCAGCGCCTCGACCACCTCGGCGACCGAGATGCGGTCCGGCGGGCGCGCGAGGCCGTACCCCCCGCGCCTGCCCCGGTGGGAGATCAGGATGCGCGACTTCGACAGCTCCTTGCAGAGCTTCGAGACGGTGGGGAGGGGCACCCTGGAACAGGAGGCCAGCTCCTGCGCGGTGAGCGTGCCCCCACCACGCGCGAGGTGCGCGAGGAGCACGACCGCGTAGTCGGTGAGCTTGCTCATCCGGATCATTCGTCCGCCTCCGTACCAGCCCGGGCTGCGCGGGGGACATCATGGACCGAAACAGTCCAGATACGGAAGTTAGTCTAAGGGGGGCTCCGCCGATTGCACGGCGAACGGCGCGCGAGAGGACCCGTTCGGGGCTATCAGGGTGCGGCGCGCGGTCAATCTCCTGTAGTTCCAATGCGATGTAGCGGGCCGTCGACGGTCTGGCCGCCGACGTCGAGGTAGACGTGGTCCTCCACGAAGGTGACCGACCCCGCGAACCTCCGCGCTTCCAGCCCGGCGAGCGCCCCCAGCACCGCGGGCTCGACCGCGGCCACCTCCGCCCTCCGTGCGCGGGCGAAGCGTCCTTCGACGAGCTCGTCGGCGAAGGCCCGCAGGCGGCGCGGGCCCTCGAAGAGGACCGCCACGCGCGCGCCCGCGTTCTGGCGGACGTCCCGCTCCACCCGGTCCGCGCCCGGCGCGCCGACGCGGACGACGAGCGAAAGGCCGTGCGGCCCGGGCGCGAGCACGTCGGGCGCCTCCGGCTCGCACAGCCCCGGTCCGAAGGCGATCCCCTCCTGCCACTGCCAGCAGTAGGCGAGGACTCGCAGCCAGAGCCGCTCGACCGTCTCCGAGGGATGCCGGGCCAGCGAGATCTGGATGGCCCTGTCGACGCCGCGGTCCACCTGCGCGAGCGAGAGGTCGAACCGGTGCAGCACCGAAGGGAGGGCCATGTACGCCGTCATCGCTCATCCGCGCCGTCCGCGCCATCCGATCCTACTGGGTGGGCGTACCGCCCCCCCAGACCCCCTGGTCGCTCGGCGCGAGGCTCATCCGCCTCGCCCTTCGCTCCAGAAAACCGTCCACCGGGTGGGCGTACCGCCCCCCCAGACCCCCTGGTCGCTCGGCGCGAGGCTCATCCGCCTCGCCCTTCGCTCCAAGAGTACCGTCCACCGGGTCTTTCGCCCTGGCCGACCGCCCCCGTATCCTGGCGATCGCCCTGGCCGGAGACCGGTCTGGAGGTTCGATGCACCTCGTCCCCCCCGCATTCGTCGCGATCGTCGCTCTCGCGCTGGCCTCGCCTGCGGCGCCGCAGGAGACGCCGGCGGACGGAAGCTCCCCCCTCGCCGCGCCCGCCCGGCAAGGGGAGGATCCCGGACCCGCCGCCGTCCAGGCGAGCGCGGTCGCCCTCTCCGGCGCGCCGTCCCCGGCCGCGGCGCCCGGCGTCCCGGGCGCGAGCGTCGTCGCCCCGCAGGCCACGCCGGGCATCGTTCCCGGCAGCCTGCTGCCGCACTTCGGGATCCTGTTCGCCACGGGCGTCCCCTCCGGCGTGGGCATCTCGGCGATGTTCCGGCCGACGCGCGCGCTCCGGGTGACCGCCGGCCCGGCGTGGAACTACGCGGCCTGGGGGATCCAGGGCGGCGTCACCCTGGCGCCCTGGAGCTGGGGCATCACGCCGACGCTCGGCGTCGAGGTGGGCCGCTTCTTCGACGCCGACCTGTCACGCTTCGTCAGGAACGCGAACGGCATCCCGGACGGCGCGAAGCCCCTCATGCAGCGGGTCGGCTACGGCTACGCCGCGGCGATGGTGGGCTTCGAGTTCGGCTCGCAGAGCGGGCTGGCGTTCTTCCTCCGCGGCGGGCTCGCCTACTTCTCGCTCGAGGCCCGCGGCTCGGGCACCACCACGACCAGCGGCGGCACCGCCGGCGCGAACGACGCGCTGGTGACGCTCACCGACCCGCGTGTCCGGGCCACGCTGCCGTCCCTGCAGCTCGGCATGCAGTACTTCTTCTAGGAGGACGAACATGCGCACCCTCGCGCTCGCCGCCGCCCTCCTCGCCACCGCCTGCGGCCCGGTGCTCTACGCGGAGCTGGAGATCCCCTCGGTCCAGGTGAAGCTGCCCAGCCAGTCGTTCCCGGCCGCGGCGCCGCTCCCCGTGAACCAGTGCCCGACACCGCAGACCGGCTGCGTCTACCAGACCTTCTCCTACGACCTCGGCTCGCAGGTGAGCGTCCTCGACGACAAGAACGTCACGTCGCAGATCCGCCTCACCTCCCTCGCCGTGGACCTGACCGCGGGCTCGGCGCTCGCCGACTTCGGCGGGATCGCGTCCATCACCATGTCGGTGCTGGCGCCCGACGGCACGGCGCTCCCCGGCGTGACGGTGGCGAGCTACCACCGGAGCGCCGCCGATCCGAACCCGCACGCGATCTCGGTGGCCGGGAACTCGAACGTCGACCTCGCGCCCTACCTCGAGGCGGGGAAGCTCACCATCGCCTCCGAGATGGTGGTCGACGCCGGGACACCCGACTTCACCGCCGACGTCACCAGCGACTTCTACCTCAAGGTGAAGATCGACTACGGGAAGCTCGCCGGACTCTGATCCGGGGGCGCTCGCTCCCCACCGTCCGGAGTCGCTGCGCCCTCGCGCCGCTCCTCCCCGCTCACTCCGGGGCAGGCTCGTCCACTTGCCCCTGCGATCCCCCGCCCACCGCGGCCAGGATGGCGTCGCCGTGCTCGGCGAGCTTGCGCGGCCCGATCCCCTTCAGCGCGATGAGCTCCTCCGGGGTCCCCGGCCGCGCCGCGGCGATGGCCGCGAGCGTCGCGTCGGAGAAGATGACGAAGGCCGGGACGCCGCGCGCCCGCGCCAGGCGCGTGCGGAGCGCGCGGAGCGCCGCGACGATCCCGGGATCGGGCGCGCCCTCCCCGGCCGCTGCGCCCTCCACCGGGAGATCGCCGCGGCGGCGGGGCGCACGCGTGCGCCGGGAGGGCTCGCGCGCCGGCGCGGCGGCGCGCGCGTCGAGCACGCCGGCGCCCCCGCACCGGTCGCACGCGTCGCGGCAGGCGTCGATCGCCTCCCCGAAGTACCCGACCAGCCGCTCGTGCCGGCAGCCCTCGCCGTCGGCGAAGCGGAACATGGTCCGCACCTGTCGGCGCTGCCAGGCGGCGACGTCCGCGTCGGCCTCCTCCAGCATGCGATCCCAGGAGAGCACGTCGGCCCACGAGTAGAGCAGGACGCAGTCGCTCGGCGCCCCGTCGCGTCCGGCGCGGCCGATCTCCTGGTAGTACGCCTCGATCGACCGCGGGAGGTCGCGGTGGACCACGAAGCGGATGTCCGGCTTGTCGATGCCCATCCCGAAGGCGACGGTCGCCACCACCACGTCCACCGCGTCGGCCTGGAAGGCGTCCTGGACCCGCGTGCGCGTCTCCGCGTCGAGCCCGGCGTGGTACGCCGCGGCGCGGACGCCGTGGCGCCGCAGCGACTCGGCGGTGTCCTCGACCGCCTTCCGCGACATGGCGTAGACGATCCCGCTCTCGCCGCGCCGCGCCCGCACCAGGCGCAGGATGGCGTCGCGCCCGCGCAGCCGCTCCCCCTTCTTGAGCGCGTGGATGCGCAGGTTGCGCCGGAAGAAGGAGCCGCGCACCAGGAGCGGCTCGCGCATCCCGAGCTGAGCGGCGATGTCGCGCGTCACCTCGCGCGTGGCGGTGGCGGTGAGCGCCAGCACCGGCGCCCGGAAGCGGTCCTTGAGGCCGGCGAGGTTGCGGTAGGCGGGGCGGAAGTCGTGGCCCCAGTGGCTGATGCAATGGGCCTCGTCCACCGCGATGAGCGCGAGCGGGACGCCGCCGAGGGCCGCGCCCACCGAGGCCTCGAGCCCCTCCGGCGCCGCGTAGACGAGCTCGAGCTCGCCGCGGCGCAGCCGCTCCACCCGGGCGCGGCGCTCGTCCGCCGAGAGGCTGGAGTTGAGGAAGGTGGCGCGGAGGCCCACGCGTGCCATGGCGTCGACCTGGTCCTTCATCAGCGCGATGAGCGGCGACACGACCAGCGTCGTGCCGCCCAGCAGCCGCGCCGGGATCTGGTAGGTGAGCGACTTCCCCGCCCCGGTGGGCATGACGCCCACGCAGTCGCGCCCGGCCAGCACGGCCGAGACGATCTCCTCCTGCCCCGGCCGGAACGCCGCGTGGCCGAAGACGTCGCGGAGGAGCGCGCGCGGCGTGGGCCTGCCCGCCGGCGGGGGCGCGGAGCGGAGCGCGTCGGCCACCGCGCGGAGCCGGTCCACCGCGGCCGGGCCGAACAGCCCCGGGGCCTCGCGGAACCGGTGGCGGAGCGCCTCGAGCCTGGCGGCGCAGGCGGCGCGGTGTGCGGCGTCCGCCGGATCGCCGCCCGCCCAGGCCCGCGCCAGCGCCGCCGCCTCGTCCTCGACCTCGACCTCGCGCCCCGCGTCCGCCATGGAGGCGCGCACTCTAGCACCGCGGGACGACGCCGCGGCGAGGCTCGCCCGGCGCGGGCGAGCGGGCCCGGGAACGGAATCGGGCGCGGCCCACCGGACCGCGCCCGACCGGGCCACGCGTGGCGAGCCGCTACTTCGGCGCGATCTTCGCGTCCTCGATGATCACCGGGTAGGCGTAGCCCGCGCCGAAGTCCTTGTCGATCCGGACGGTGCCCTTGACGGTGACGACGTCGCCCACGCTGGCCTTGTCACCCGTGGTGACGGTGAGGTCGTTGTCCTTGCCCGCCGTCCCCGAGCCGTCGCGCACGTGCACCCAGTTCTTCCCCATGATGTTCTCGTTGAACTTGACCACCTTGCCGTGGACCGTGACGCTCTTCTCCTTGAGCGTCGAGCGCTGGGCGTGGACCTCGGCGACGGTGCGGGCGTCCGCGCCCTTCGCCTTCTCGACCTTCACGTCGCCCACGTCCGCGGGGCCGGTGGCGGCAGCGGCGTGCTGCGCGGCCATGGCCGCCGGGGACTCCCCGCCGCCCATCGGGCCGGGCGCGCCGCCCATGGGGCCGGGCGCGCCGGCGGCCGGGGCGGGCGCCGGAGCAGCCGCGGAGCCTCCCAGCGTGCCGAAGTAGACGAGGTCGAACTTGCGCTTCAGGGTCTTGGACTCGAAATCCGTCATGGGCATCGCGCCGGCGATGGTGACCTCGGCGCCGGTGGCGATCTCGGTCTTCGGGACGGCCGCCCAGGACTCGCCCTGGGCCGTCTTGATCCGCAGGTAGCTGTACGGCGGCGCGTCGAGGCGCTCGAGGACCTTGCCCTGGACGGTCATGGTCTGGGCGGCATCCGCGCCGGAGCTTCCGGCGGCGCCCGGCGGCGGCGGCACGGGCGAGCTGGACTTCTTGCAGCCCGCCACGGCGAGCGCGACGAGCAGGACGACGGACAGACGACGCATGGACTCTTCCTCCGATTCGCGAGAAGTTCGCGGGGTTCCGGTTCCGAAAGGGGCCGTAGCATAAACCCATCTCGGGTCGAATTGGATCCCCAAAAGTCGAGGCAAGTCCCGCCCGGCGCGGCAGGATTTGCGCCGGATCCCGGAGGCGGGCGTGGCGGTCTCCATCCGAGCCCGCGGCGTGCTGTCGCGCCCGGGCCGTCGCCCGGTCACCCGCGCAGCTTGTAGCCCGATCGAAGCATCGCGGAGGCGACCGCCAGCGATCCGGCGGCCAGCGCCGCGAGCAGGGCGATCCCGGCGGCGGGCGGCGCGTCCGCGATGCCGAGCATCCCGTACCGCAGGCTGTCGACCATGTAGAAGACCGGGTTCACGAGCGTGAACCCGCGCATCGCCGGCGGCAGCATCTTGACCGAGTAGAAGACGCCGCCGAGGAACGTGAGCGGCGTGATGAAGAAGGTGGGGAAGAAGTTCACCTGCTCGAAGGTGGTCGCCCAGACGGCGGTGATGAACCCGAGGGCCGCGAACGCGACGGCGACCAGGACGAGGAGGAGGACGGCCGTGGCGGGATGGGCCAGCTCGAACCCGGCGAAGAAGCCGGCGACCACCCACATCACGCCGCCCACCAGCAGGGCGCGCAGCACGGCGGCGGCGACGAAGCCGGCCAGGATCTCGCCGTAGGAGAGGGGCGAGACCAGCAGGTCGATGATCGTCCCCTGGAGCTTCATCACGAAGAGCGAGGAGGCGGTGTTGAGGTAGGCGTTCGAGACCACGCCCAGCGCGACCAGGCCGGGCACGATGAAGCGCGCGTAGGGGACGCCCTCCACCTCGCGCAGGCGGCTCCCCAGCGACCACCCGAACACCGCGAAGTACAGCACCGTGGTGACGAGCGGCGAGAGCAGCGTCTGGCCCGGCACCCGCATGAAGCGCCGGACCTCCTTCGCGAACAGCGTGCGGACGCCGTAGGAGATCACGCGTCCGCCTCGCGCCCGCTCGCCACCAGCCGCACGAAGACGTCCTCGAGGCGGGTGCGGACGGTCTCGACGTCCTTCACCGGAACGCCCGCGGCGGCCACGGCGGAGAGCGCCGGGCCCATGGTGCCGTCCACACCGGCCTCGATCGCGACCACGGCCCCGCCGTCCTCGAGGCGGGCGCCGAAGGCGGCGAGGGGCGCGGGCAGCCGCTCCAGCCGGCCGGCCACGGCGATCCGCAGGGTGCGCCCGCCGTGGCGGGCGAGGAGCGCGGCCTTCTCCTCCACCACCACCAGGCGGCCGCGGTCGATGACGCCGACGCGGTCGGCGAGCTCCTCGGCCTCCTCCAGGTAGTGCGTGGTGAGCACGATGGTGGTCCCGCGGTCGCGCAGCGTCCGCACGTAGCTCCAGAGCGATCGCCGCAGCTCCACGTCGACGCCCGCGGTGGGCTCGTCGAGGAAGAGCACCCGCGGCTCGTGCACCAGCGCCTTCCCGATGAGGAGCCGGCGCTTCATGCCGCCCGAGAGGGCGCGGCTGTTGGTGTTGCGCTTCGCCTCGAGGTCGAGGGCGCGCAGGATCTCCCGGAGCCGCTCCTCCTCCAGCCGGCGGCCGAAGTAGCCCGCCTGGATGCGCAGCGTCTCCTCCACGGTGAAGAACGGGTCGAAGTTGATCTCCTGGGGGACGAGCCCGATGGCGCGCCGGGTGGCCCGGTAGTCGCGCACCACGTCGTGCCCCAGGACCCGGACCTCGCCCGCCGTGGCCCGCACGAGCCCGGCGACGATGGAGATGAGCGTCGTCTTCCCCGCGCCGTTCGGCCCCAGCAGCGCGAAGATCTCGCCCGGGCGGATCTCGAGGTCGATCGACTCGAGCGCGGCGAGGTTCCCGTAGCGCTTGGAGACGCCGCGGATCGAGACGACGGGTTCCATCGGTCGGCGGAGTGTAACCCACGGCGCGGGGGCGGGCACGAAGCGCCGGAGCGCCGTCAGCCGAGCCGCCGGTGGAAGCGCTTCGTGGCGAGGCCGAGGATGGCGAGGCCGATGGCGAGCAAGGCGAGGAGCTGCGGCCACAGGTCCGCCGCGCCGGCGCCGCGGAGCAGGAGCCCGCGCATCACCTCGGCGTAGTAGCGGATCGGGTTCAGGTAGGTGACCGCGCGGAGCCAGGCGGGCATGCCGCGGATGGGCGTGATGAGCCCGGACAGGAGGATGGCGGGGATCGCGAAGAGGAAGCCGCCCAGGAAGGCCTGCTGCTGGTTGGCGGAGGCGGTGGAGATGAGGAGCCCCGTCCCGAGCGTCGTCATGAGGTAGAGCGCGGTCCCGAGGTAGAGGAGGGGGACCGAGCCGCGGATGGGGATGTCGAAGAGCCAGGTCCCCACGCCCACGAGCAGCGTCACGTCCACCAGGCCGATCACGACGAAGGGCGCCATCTTCCCGACGAGGAGCAGCACCGGCCGGACCGGCGTCACCAGCACCTGCTCGAGCGTCCCCATCTCGCGCTCGCGGGCGAGGCCCATGGCCGAGGTGAACGCCGTCACGATGACGAGCAGCATCGCCGCGATGCCCGGCACCATGAACGGGGCGGTCTTGAGGCGCGGGTTGAAGACGACGCGCGGGACCAGCGTCACCTCGGCGGGCGGCCGCCCGCCGCGCGCCGAGATCCGCTCCCGGGCCGAGGCCTGGGCCTGCTCGCCGAAGTACCGGGAGACGGCGCCGCTGTTCACCGCGGCGCGGTTGGGATCGGTCCCG
>DATIWK010000064.1:0-13103 GCA_035519395.1 Anaeromyxobacteraceae bacterium
GGCGAGCGGGTTGCGGATCTCGTGGGCCAGGCCGGCCGACATCTCGCCCAGGGTGGCGAGCCGGTCGCGCTCCTTCATCTGCTGGTAGAGCTTCGAGTTCTCGATGACGAGGGCGCAGCGATCCGCCACCTCGAGGAGCGCAGCGATCTCGTCGGAGGCGAACGCCTCCGGCACCCGCTCGTCCCAGCACCCCAGGAAGCCGACCACGCGGTCGCCGGCCAGGAGGGACATGCAGATCCCGGCCTTCATCGACGCCATCACCGCCCGCGCGTCGTTGAGCCGCTTCAGCTCCTCGGCGATGGCGGCGGGCGCCCCCCGGCCGCTGCGGCTCTCGTGGTCGGTGGGGCCGGGGGGGAGCAGGGCGCGCAGCTCGGCCACGCGCCGGTCGAGGTTCTCGAGCAGGATGGCCTTCTGGCCCGACGACGACGCGGCGAGGAGCGCGCGCGCCGAGGCGGGCTCGAGGAAGGCCGCCGGCGGCGGGCCGCGGCTCTCCAGGAGCCGGTAGCCGGGGCGGTCGTCGGCGACGAGCCAGAGCGAGCAGTGCGTGACCCGGCGCGTCTCGACCAGCCCGTCGAGCACCACCTTGGCGAGGCCGCCCGGGTCGATCACGTTGCCGGTCCGGTCGCGCAGCGCCTCCAGCCGGCGCACCAGCTCGTACCGCTCGTGGAACAGCGTCGCCACCACCCACTCCTCGACGCGCTCGCGCAGCGGCTCGAACAGCGAGAGGATCACGAAGGAGGCGACCACGGTGTTGAAGTAGAACAACTCGGGCCGGTCGCCGACCCAGGAGACGAGGCCGCCGTAGATGCCGACGAGCACCAGGCCGAGCGCCGTCACCACCACGATCTTCCCCAGGAACTCGTGCAGGTCGAGCAGCCGGTGGCGCTGCAGCGTCTGCGACAGGAAGAACATGAAGAGGGTGAGGGTGATCGAGCCGAGCCCCTCGAGCGGATAGGGGACCCCGAACCGCGGGAGCATGTCGAGGGTCGACAGCGAGACCGCGAACAGCGCGCCGATGAACAGGTACTCCAGGCGCGCGCGCTCCACCCGGGTCTGCGAGGCGTGCATCTTGCCCCACAGGACCGAGAGCACCGCGGCGAGACCGCCCACCACGTAGGCGGCGACCACCAGCTTGGCGGGCTTGAGGTGGACGAGGGGCGTGACGGCGACGGCCAGGCCGGTGAGGGAGCCGGTCAGCATCGAGTTGCGCGCACGCCGGGCGGGACGGCGCGCGACGCCGAGGAACTCGAGGAAGAAAGCGAGCGCCGCCGCCGGGACGAGCGCGCCGGCCGCCGTGGCCACCCGCTCCCACCAGACGCCGCCGAAGTCGGTCCGGTGCCAGCGGAGCAGGAAGCTCGCCAGCTCGAAGACGAACAGGTCGAGCGAGAAGAGCGCGAAGAGCGTGAAGACCCGGCCGCGGTTGTCGCGGAGCAGGGCCGCGATCGCGAGCGCGAGCGTCACGATCGCGGCGAGGAGGGCGGCCTGGGTCCGGATGTCCACGGCAGCGATCCTAAACCGATTTCGACCCGCGGACCGCATTGCGGAATGCCCGGCGGGCGGCCGGCGTGGGGGAGGATCGAGCTGGGGGGGGGGGAGGCTCATCCGCGTCGCCTCCGTTCCAGCGAGGCCGGTCACTTGACCCCGCCCCGTGCCCCGCCGCACTCTGGACCGTCCGGACATGACGTACGCCCCGCTCGCCGCCGCCCTGCTCGCTGCCGCACCGCGCCTGGTCACCGAGGCCGATCTCGCGCCGCTGCTCGAGGGTTCCGCGGCGGAGGGTGCCGCCGCCTTCCAGGAGCGCCGCTACGAAGAGGCGGCCTCCAGGCTCGCCCGGGACGCGCGGCCCGAGGCGCGCTTCCTGCGGGCGCTGGCGCTGGCCGAGGCGGGGAGGCGCGCCGAGGCGGTCGAGGCGGCGAGGGGCCTCGAGGTGGCGCTCCCCGATCTGGCCGATCGGGTGTGCTTCCTGCGCGCACAGGCGCTCGACGCGGTGGGGCGGCACGCCGAGGCGGCGGCGGCGTACGCCGCGGTGCCGGACGGCTCGCTCCTCGCCCCGCAGGCGCGCCTCGCCCGGGCGCGGCTCCTCCAGGCCGGCGACCGGGCCGCGGCGCTGGACGCGCTCGCGCCGCTCCTCTCCATCCCCGCACCGCTCGACCTGTCGAGGCCCGATCCCACCGCGGAGGCTCTCCTGCTCGCCGGGCGCCTCCGCGCGGCGGGGAGGCCGGCGGACGGCGCCGGCGCGCGCGCCGCGTTCCTCGCGTGCTGGACCGGACACCCCATGGCGCCCGAGGCCGGCGACTGCTACGTGGCGGCGCGGGCGCTGCCCGGCAAGGACGGCGAGCGGCCGGCGCCGCAGGACGTGCTTCCCCGCGCCGAGGCGCTGCTCGACTACAACCGCGCGGACCTGGCGGTCGCCCAGCTCAGGACGCTGCTCCCCGGGCTTCCCGAGGCCGGCGCCGACGAGCCGTTCGCGTGCCGGGTCCGCTCGGCGCTGGGCCGCGCCTACCGCCGGGAGCGGATGTTCGGGAAGTCGATCGAGCTGCTCCGGCCGGTGGCGGACCGCTGCCAGGACCCCACGGTCCGGGCGCGCGCGCTCTTCGTGCTCGCCGGCGCGGTCGCGGCGGCCGGCGAGCGATCGGAGGCCATCGCCCTCTACCGCCGGCTGGCGCGGCAGTTCCCGGCCCACGCGCTCGCCGACGACGCCCTCTTCGCGGCGGCCGACCTGCTCGCCCGCGACGGCGAGGTGGCCCAGGCCGGCGAGGCGTTCGGCGCGATCGCGCGTGACTACGCCGACGGCGATCGGCGCGACGAGGCGCGCTTCCGGCTGGCCTGGCTCGCGAAGCGGCAGGGCGAGGTGGACGCCGCGGTGGCGCAGCTCCTGGCCATCGAGGAGGACGCGCGCGACCGCGATCCCTACGAGCACGCCCGGGCCGGCTACTGGCGCGCCCGCCTGCTCTCGACGCGGGGCGAGGCGGGGCGAGGGGCGGCGCGCGCCATCTGGTCGGAGCTGGCGGCGCGGTACCCGGCCGACTACTACGGCCTCGTCTCGCGGGCCCGGCTCGCGGAGCTGGCCGGCGGGGACGGCGACGGGCTGCCGCCGCCGGTCACGGCGCCTCCTCCCGAGGAGGCGCGCTACGATCCAGGCCCCCTCCCCGAGGACCGGCACTTCCGCGCCGGCGTGACGCTGCTCCGCATCGGCCTGGCGCACCTCGCCGCCGACGAGCTGAACGCCGTGGACCAGTCGCGGCTCCGCCCCGACGTCGCGGATCCGGTGCTGCTCCTCGCCGACCTCCTCGACCGCGCCGGGGACGCGAGGGCGTCCTCCGCCCTGCTGCGGAGCCTGGCCCGCGGCGCGCTGCGCAAGCCGCCCGAGGGCCAGAACCTCCGCGTCTGGCACATCGCCTACCCGAAGGCCTACCGCGAGCAGGTGGAGCGCTGGGCGCCGCCGGCCAGGGTCCCGGTGGACCTGCTGCAGGCGCTGATGCGCGAGGAGAGCGCGCTCGACCCGCGCGCCGTCTCGCCGGCGGGGGCGGTGGGGCTCACCCAGCTCATGCTCCCCACCGCGCGCCAGGTGGCCCGCAGCCTCGGCCTCCCCCGGCCGACGCGCGGCGATCTCACGGCCCCGGCGATCTCCATCCGCATCGGCGCCCGGCTCCTCGGCGACCTCATCCGGCGGTTCGACGGGTCGGTCTCCCTCGCCCTCGCGTCCTACAACGCCGGCCCGAACGCGGTGGCGCACTGGCTCGCCGAGCGGGGCGGCCTGGATCTCGACGAGTTCGTGGAGGAGATCCCCATCGAGGAGACGCGCGGCTACGTGAAGCGCGTCCTCCGCTCCTACGCCGCGTACCGGCTCCTGTACGGCGCGGCCGCCGAGGAGGCGCTGGACCTGCGCCTGCCGCTCCCCAGGTCCTGACGCGCCCCGGCCTCGCGAGGGGGTCCGTCCCGCGCTATATTGGCGGGCAGGATGCTCGACACCGGGGTGCTCGTCCTCAACCGGGTCTACCAGCCGGTGCACATCACATCGGTGCGGCGGGCCTTCGCGTTGCTGTACCAGGGCGTGGCCAGGGCCATCGACGAGCAGTTCCAGCTCTTCGACTTCGACAGCTGGGCCGCGCTCTCCGCCGCGAGCCACGACTCGATCGCGACCGTCAGCCGCCGCATCCGGGTCCCGCGCGTGATCGTGCTGCTCGCCTACGAGCACCTACCCAGGACGCGGGTCCGGTTCTCGCGGTTCAACATCTACGCGCGGGACGAGAACACCTGCCAGTACTGCGGCCGGAAGCACCGCCGCACCGAGCTGAACCTCGACCACGTCGTCCCGCGGTCGCGAGGCGGGAGCACCACCTGGGAGAACGTGGTCTGCTCCTGCGTCGCCTGCAACCTGAGGAAGGGTGGACGCACGCCGGAAGAGGCGGGGATGCGCCTCCTCAAGCACCCCGTCCGCCCCCGCTGGACGCCCATGTTCCGCAGCGCGACGCGCCGCGCCTTCTACCGCGAATGGCGGCCCTTCCTCTCCTTCGCCGACGCGGCCTACTGGAACGCCGAGCTCCTCGACTAGGCCGGCGCCGCCGGGCTTTTGGATCGCACGCCCGGTTGGCTTAGGATGGGTCGGATGGGCGACGCGCCGCTCAAGCTGGTCACCCCCGTGCCCGAGCCGCGCCGCCCGGCGGTGCGCGGCCACGTCCGCGGCTGGGTCAACACCCGGCGCGTCGTGTCGATCGGCGGCGGGAAGGGCGGGATCGGCAAGAGCCTCATCGCGGCGAACCTCGGGATCGCGCTGGCGCGCCGCGGCAAGAGGGTGGTGCTCGTGGACGCCGACCTGGGCGGCGCCAACCTGCACACCACCCTCGGCCTCGACCTCCCCAGGCGGACGCTCTCGGACTTCATCGAGCGCCGGGTGGAGCGGATCGAGGACGTGGTCACCCCCACCGGGATCGAGAACCTCGGCCTGGTCTCGGGTGCGCTCGACCACCTCGACGCCGCCAACCCCCGCTACGCCCAGAAGATGCGGCTGCTCCGCCACGTGCAGCAGATGGACGTGGACTACGCCATCCTCGACCTGGGCGCGGGCACGCACACCAACGTCCTCGACTTCTTCCTCGTCTCCGACCACGGGGTGCTGGTGCTCGTCCCGGAGCCCACCGCGGTCGAGAACGCCTACCGGTTCGTGAAGGCCGCCTTCTGGCGGCGGATGAAGAACGTCGCCCAGGTCTTCGGCTACGACGCGCTGCTGCGCTCGGTGATGGGCTCCGGGTCCTTCAAGAGCCCGGTGGAGCTGGTGGCGACGGTCACCGAGCGGGATCCGGACGCAGGCGCCAACCTGGCGCGGCAGCTCGCCGGCTTCCGCCCTCGGCTGGTGGTGAACCAGTCGCGCACGCCGCAGGACGCCGAGATCGGGCTCGCGGTGGTGGCCGCCTGGCGCAAGTACTTCGGGCTGGAGATGGACTACCTCGGGCACATCGACTACGACGACGAGATGTGGCGCGCCGTCCGCGCGCGCCGCCCGCTGCTGGTCGAGCGCCCGGACGTCCCTTCCGCCCGCGCGTTCGGCGCCATCGTCGACGCGCTGCTGGCGCTCGACGCGGGTCCGCGCGCCGGGGAGCTCCCGACGTGAAGCGGTTCGCCGACCAGACGCTCTACGAGATCCTGGAGGTCGGCGCCGACGCCCCGGCCACCGACATCGAGCGCGCCTACGAACGGGTCCGCGCGCTCTACGGGCCCGGCTCGCTCGCCACCTACACGCTCATGTCGCCGGAGGACGCGGCGCTGCTGACCACCCGCATCGAGGAGGCGAGGTCGGTCCTGCTCGACCCGGCGGCGCGGCAGCGCTACGACGCCTCGCTCGGCGCGCCCCGCCCGGCGGCCGCCCCCGCCAACGGCGCGCGCCCGGAGGGCCCCAACGGTGCGTCGACCGTGGCCCCGTGGTCCGACGCGCGCGCGCTCCCGCCGGTCATCCCGGCGCTGGCGCCGCCCCGGGCGAACCCCGAGACGAGCGCGGGCGAGCGTGGCGCGCCCGCATCGGAGGCCGCCCCCGCGCCCGCGGCGTCGGTCGCGGCCTCTGCACCGCCCGCACCATCGGTGCAAGTCGCCGCCGAACCGGTGGGCGCCCCCCTCGAGCCGCCGCCGCCTCCTCCGGAGCGCGAACGATCGGAGCCGGCCGCCGTTCCTCCGGAACCCGCGCGCGAGCCGCTCGCCGCCGCCGGGGACCCTGCGGCGGCGCAGCCTCCGGGGGCGCCCGCCATCCTGCTCTCCCAGACGGCCGCAGCCGCCCCTGCCGCCCCGTCGCCGCGTCCGCCCATCCGGCTGGAGCGGCAGGTGGGAACGCCGGCCGCAGCTGCGGCCGGCCCCAGGGACCTCCTCATCCCCGACGGCGCCGCCTGGTCGGGTGACATCCTCCGCCGGGTGCGCGAGGCGCGCGGCATCTCCATCTCGCAGATCTCCGAGCGGACCAAGGTCACCCGGCACCACATCGAGAACATCGAGGGCGAGCGGTTCGGGCTGCTGCCCGCCCCGGTCTACCTGAGGGGCATCCTCCTGGCGCTGGCGCGCGAGCTGCGGCTCGACGGCCAGAAGGTGGCGAGCAGCTACCTGGATCGGCTCGGCGGAGGCAGCGCGCCCCCCGGCCCGAAGCGCTGAGACGGCGCCGGCCGGTTCGTTGACCGGCGACCCACCCTCACATACCATTCGGCCGCCATGCCGCTCATCGAAGCCCCCGAGCAAGCCATGCGCCTGGCGCGCGCGATCTGCTCCGACGTGTCGCTCTACAACGAGGACAAGATCGTCCGCGGCATCGAGCAGGACACCTTCTTCGACGCGCTGCGCGACGAGCTGGAGGAGGGGCGGGAGCTGTACCGGTCGCGCGTCTCTCCGGACCTCTACGCCCGGACGAACTTCTACGACCGCGCCATCGTCGACGTGATCCTGAAGTCGAAGGGACACGTGAAGTCGCGGATCTGGTAGCGCGCCGGAGGGCGACTGTCGGAGCGCCGGTCGCTCACTGCCCCCGCCGAGCTGGCGGGCGTCCGTCTCGACCTGGCGCTGGTGCGTCTCGCGCCCGACCTGTCGCGGGCGCGGGTGCAGCGGCTCGTGGCCGAGGGGCGCGTCCGGGTGGACGGCCGCCCCGCCAAGGCCTCGGCGCGGCTCCGCGGCGGCGAGGCGCTGGAGGTGGAGCTCCCGCCGCCCGAGCCCTCCGGGCTGGTGGCGCAGGACCTGCCGCTGGCGGTCCTCCACGAGGACCGCGACCTGCTGGTCCTCGACAAGGCGGCCGGCATGGTGGTGCACCCGGCCCGCGGCGCACCGCACTCGACCGTGGTGAACGCGCTGCTCCACCGCTGGTCGGAGCCGTCGCCCGGGGGGATCGCGCGCCTCGGCCTCGTCCACCGGCTCGACAAGGAGACCTCCGGCTGCCTGGTGGTGGCCCGGACCGAGGCCGCGCTCGCCGCGCTCCAGGCCCAGTTCAAGGGGCGCAGCGTGGACAAGACGTACCTCGCGCTCTGCCACGGGGCGCTCGCGCCCGAAGGCCGGCTCGACACTCCCTACGGCCGGCATCCGAAGGACCGCACCCGCTACACGGCGCGGCTCCGCGAGGCCTCGCGCCGCGCCGTCACCGCCTGGCGCGTCCGGGAGCGGTTCGGAGAGGCCGCCACCCTCGCCGAGGTGGTGCTCCACACCGGGCGGACGCACCAGATCCGCGTCCACCTCTCGGAGCACGGGCACCCGCTGCTCGGGGACGCGACCTACGGCGGCACGCGGCGGGAGGCGCGCCTTCCGCCCCAGCACGTCGCGCGGCGAGCGGCCGAGGCCGTCGGCCGGCAGGCGTTGCACGCCTGGAAGCTCGCCTTCGACCACCCGCGGACGGGCCGGCGCGTCTCCTTCGAGGCGCCCATCCCCGCGGACCTCCGCCGCGGGATCGAGATCCTGCGCGGCGAGGTGCGGTGAGCCCCTCTCCCTGCGGTGGCGACGCGGCAAGCATTTCCCCTTGCCCCGCAGGCTCAAAACTCGTCACATCTCAACGCCCCGGGACCCTGCCAAGGACGGCCCCCTGCTCACGAAGGCGGGCCGGCCCCGCGGCGCCCCCACGCGTCCGGGCCGTCACCGCGTCGTCCGGCTCACGAACGCGGAAGGGTTCACCCGGGTGGAGCCAGGCTCCCGGGCCGTGTTGGGGTGGTCAGAGTCGCGTCCGCTGCGCGCTCGCGGGGGCGCCTCCTCTTCCGGCGCGTGAACCTGCCCTTCTCCAGGAACTGCTCGACGGACGCCCCCGGGTCGGAGTGGGAGAGGGCGTCGCGGGCGCGGTCGAGCTTGTCGAGAAAACGCTTCGAGACCGTGTAGTGAACCCGGCGCAGGTCGGCAGTGAGCGGGACGGCCGAGTCGCGGGGCGGCACAGGGGCGGGATGGACGGGCGCCGGCTTGATGTCGGTGTGCACGCAGCGGAGGAAGGGGCCGCGGGAGCCCTCGGCGCCTCGCGGCGCGGTAGAGCGACCCTCTCCGCGCGCCAGCGAGGCGTTTCCGGAGCATTCGCTCACCGTCAACTCGATTCGAGCAAGAACGCGTCAAGCGTCGAGTGCGGGAAATCGGGTACACCAACCGTGAGCCGGTCACGCGGTGCCGCCTCCCGCGCGCGGTGCCGTTCCCCAGACCGCCCTCGTCGCTACGGCCCCTGGCGAACGGCGCGAACCGCGTGTGTTGCCGCCTGCCCCGCCATCCCCCTCCCGCCGCCAGGGCGTTCCACGACTCCGCCACCTGATCCCGGCAGAGAAGTGATGAATCGTCAGCCCCGCAGGGCGGGGTCGGGAATCACGGAGCCACCGGCCGCGCGGGGAGGGGGGTCGCGCGCTCGACGCCACGCGCCGGTGCGGCAGTCCCACACTGCACCGCGTACGCCGCGAGCCTGGTCCCGGAGGCCGCGCGCGTCTCCGCGCCGGCGCCGTCGGGGAGCGCGTCCAGCGCGCGCTGCTGGATCGCGGCCGCCTCGGCGCAGCGGCCGAGGTCCGAGAGGACCGCCGCGTACGTCTCCAGCAGCGGGGGGCTCCAGGGAGCGAGCAGCGCGGCCTGGCGGGCCAGCGGGAGCGCCTCGCCGCTCCGGCCCTGGTCGAGCAGCTCGCCGGCGAGGTTGTGGAGCGCGGCGGCGTTGTCCGGTGCCAGCGCCGCCGCCTGGCGGTACGCGCCCTCGCGCTCGGCGGCGGCCGAGGCGTCGCGGAGCGAGAGCGCCAGGAACGTCCAGGCCCGGGGATCGTCGGGGTGGGCCGCGACCGAGGCGCGCGCCGGCGGAAGCGGGTCGGTCCCCTCCAGCGCCGCCCGGGCCTGCAGCGCCAGCGGGTGCGCGGGATCCTCCCGCAAGGTCTCGTCCACCTCCGCCCGCAGCTCCGCCGGATCGTGCGCGGCCCGCTGCGGCCAGAGGCCCAGCCGGATCGCGTGCACCTCCGGCGGCGGGATGGGCTGCTCCAGCATGCCCGCCGGGGAGGTCAGGGGCACCTCGACGCGCCGGGAGGCCACCTCCGACCGCGCGTAGATCGCGAGGAGCCGGTCGAGCCCCTCGAGCGCCGGCGTGGCGGGGTCCCACTCCGGGAAGGCGGCCCGCCAGGCCGCCTCCGGCTCCTCGTTCCGGACCAGCCGCATCTGGTAGTCGCGAAACTCGGCGGGGCGCCGCTGCGCGAGGAAGTGCACCAGGAGCCAGCTCGTGGCGTACTCGCGCAGCGACGACCGCGGCGGCGTCCCGCTCCTCCACCGGAAGAGGTCGCGCACGTCCACCGGCTCGCGGCGGACGCGCTCGAGCCGAGCCGGGGAGGGGGTCCCCGCGAGCACGGTCTTGCCGTCGTCGGCGTCGCGCAGGGTCTCGACGTAGACGGCGATGCCCTCCACCAGCCAGCGGGGCCCGCGCGGGAAGACGCCGGCGAGGAAGTGGTGGGCGAGCTCGTGGGCGAGAAGGGCGCGCTGCGTCCCGCCCAGCTCGCCGGAGAGGACGATGCGCGGCGGACCGCCCACGTAGCGCAGGTAGTAGGCGTCCACGCCCGCCGGCGCGAACTCCCGGTACTCCGCGCCGTCGCGGAAGGCGACCACCTCGACGCGCCCGGGCGCCTCGGGTGCCCCCTCGAAGAGCGTGGAGGCGACCGCGGCCCGGAGCTGCTCGAGGCGGCCGGCCAGCGCGACCGCATCCGCACGGGTCAGATCGGTCCGCACCACGAAGTGCTCGCTGGCGAGGTCGCGCCACGGCGGGCCTCCCGAGGCAGGGCACTGGAAGGGCCGGCCGGCCGTGACGCAGCCGGCCGCGAGCAGAGCGGCCGCCGCGCCCGCGCCTGACACGAGTCGCACGCGCCGATCGTAGCGCCGCCGGGGAATCCACGAAAGCGCCGGGGTCGCGGCCGCCGCCGTACCAGGCATGGCGGGTCACCCCGGATCGCCGGGTTCGGGCGCGGGCCGCGGCGGGGCCCTGCGGGTCTCGCCGTCGAACTGCACCTCGAGGCGAAGCGTGAAGGCGGTGACGCGGGTGCGGCGGTCGAGCAGCGGGTCGAGGGGCCACGCCAGCTCCGGCTCCAGCTCGAAGAAGATCCAGCGGCGGTAGAAGTCCCGGCGGTAGCGCAGGTAGGTCCGGTAGAGCTCGGCGCGCTGCGTGGGGCGCGTGACCCCGGTCGCCGCCGCCGCGGCCGAGACGGCCGAGAGCGTCGAGAGCGCGTGCACGACGGCCAGCTCGGAGGCCCATTGCATCCCCTTGACCCATTCCACCTGGTTCGCGGTGGCTCCGCTCGCGAGGCGCAGGATCGTCCGGGGCGCGATCGGGCGCTCCAGGCTCACGTCGAAGGTGTTGCCCAGGTGCAGGTCGGAACGCCAGAAGACCGTGTAACCGAGGCGCAGGAG
Organism: Anaeromyxobacteraceae bacterium; assembly: GCA_035519395.1. Lineage (GTDB taxonomy): Bacteria > Myxococcota > Myxococcia > Myxococcales > Anaeromyxobacteraceae > Anaeromyxobacter. The sequence goes on from DATIWK010000064.1 coordinate 10,849, forward strand.
GAAGAGCGATCCGACGGGCTCGGCGTAGCGGAGGCGGACTCGGCCCAGCACGCCGGGCGGCAGCTGGAACAGGACGCCCGCCCCGACGTCCGCCTTCACCCGGAAGGTCTCGAAGAGCGCGTAGCGCAGCTCCGTTGCCAGACGCCCCGGTTGCGTGAGGGGGCCGGGCGGCGGTGGCTGCGAGACCGCGGCGCCCGGTGCCTCCCGCAGGATCGGGGCCGAGGCGTCGTTCTCGCCCGCGACCAGGATGCTGGCGCGGCCCAGCCACCGGTTGAGCCCCGGAAACCTGAGGTTGGCGACGAGGCTGGTGCGGTAGGTGGCATGGGTGTCGGTTCCGTAGCGGAAGTCGTTGCGCCACCGCACGAAGGAGCGGCCGCGCTCCGCGTCGAGATCCAGCTCGTCCGAGAAGAAGCGGTCCACCTGCAGCGCGCCGCCCAGCGCCGAGTTGAGCAGGGCGTGGCCGCGGTCGAGCCAGGTGTGCTCGCCGGGGAAGGGCTCGGCCGGCGGCGCCGGCGCGGCCGGGGCGACGAGCTCCGCCGCGGGAGCGGGCAGCGGCGGCAGCGCCTCGGGTGGCGCGAGCGCCGCGGGCACCGGCGCAGGAGGGGGGGCGTCCGCCCGCGCCACGGCCGCGAGCGCGGCCGCGGCGGCCAGGGCGCACGGGCGCACGAGCGATCGGAGGACCATCTGCCTGGGCTACGCTATCCGGCGCCCCGCCGGTCCGGTAGCGGATTTCCCGCGGCGCCGCGCCCCGGCGCCTGGACGGGGCGCCGTCGGGCTGCGCGTTGCGCGCCGCCCTGGCGAGCGGCAAGATCGCGGACCATGTCGCGCGCGCTCCGATCGGCGCTGGCGGCCACGGCGTTCGCGGCCGCGGCGTGCGGTGGAGGGTCGAAGCCGGAGCCGCCGCAGTACTCCGGCCCGCCGCCCCTCGGGGCCCCCATCGCCCGGTCCGATGGCGACCCCATCCCAGGGGCGGAGGAGTGGCGCTGGATCCCGTTCCCGGACTCGGTCTGCACCGACGCGGTGAAGAACGGGGACGGCAGCTACACGTTCTCGTCCGGCTCGACCGGGCTCGCCATCGACTGGGGCGACGGGAACGACGTCGTCGTCTTCCTCCAGGGCGGCGGGGCGTGCTGGGACTTCATCACCTGCGGGGGCGCGGCGAGCCTGGACGCGGCCCTCGCGCCCGTTGCCACGACGGGTCCCTCCGGCCCGGCGGAGTTCCAGGCCAACTTCTACGCGGCCTACCCGGGGTCCTGGATCCGGCGCGTCAACCTGCCCGCCGCGCTGGCGCACGCGACGGTGGTGTTCGTCCCGTACTGCACGGGCGACGTGCACGGCGGAGCGCGCGACACCACCTACCGTCAGCCGCCATATCCGGGGCTGTCCCTGCCCCCCGTCACCTGGCGCCACCGTGGGCACGAGAACGTCATGGCGTTCCTGAAACGGCTCGGGGCGACCTTCGCGCTGGGGCCCGAGGACCGGCTGGTGGTCGCCGGGTCCTCGGCCGGCGGCTTCGGCGCGCTCGCCAACTACCCCGCGTTCCGGTGGTACTGGCCGGACGCGAAGGCGTACCTGGTGGACGACTCGGGCCCACCGCTCGCCGGGAACGCCATCCCGGCGTCGTCGCGCGCGGCCTGGTACGCGAGCTGGAACCTCGGCGCCTCGCTGGGCGCCTTCTGCCCCGACTGCCCGAACGACATGTCCGCCGGGATCCGCGAGCTGAACCAGCGGTACCCCGCCGACCGCAAGGCGCTCCTCTCCCACCTGCAGGACGAGACCATCCGGACCTTCTTCGGGACCCTCACGCTGGCGCCGGCTCCGGCGCTCGTGCCCATGGACGCCGGGGCGTTCGAGGCCGCGCTCCGCGCGCTCGGCGCGGCGAACCTGGCCCCGCCCAGCACCACGGCGGCGTACTTCTACGCCTCCGGGACGGAGCACCCGATGCTGGTGCCCGACCCGTCGGCGATCGCGACGCCGCCGCCGGGGCTCCCCGCCTGGATGGAGCAGATGCTCTCGGACGACCTCGCCTGGGCGAGCGCCGCGCCGCCCACGACGGCGGCGCCCGAGCCGCTCGCCGTCGAGGCGCGGTAGCGGCGCCCCTCAGTCCAGGTAGCCCTGCGCCTGGAGGCTGAAGAGGTGGGCGTAGCGGCCGCCCTTCGCGACGAGCTCGCGGTGGGTCCCCAGCTCCTCCAGGCGGCCGCCGTGGAGCACGGCGATCCGGTCAGCGATGCGCACCGTCGAGAATCGGTGGGAGA
>DATIWK010000065.1:0-17008 GCA_035519395.1 Anaeromyxobacteraceae bacterium
CGGAGAGAGCCTATAAGGGTACACGCGAGGCGGCAAGGCCCGTCGATGCTGAAACGTCGTTTGCAGACCTCGTACCGAACGGCCCGCGGTCGCTCGCCTCAGCCGGGCGACGTCGCCCGCGCCTCGAGCGCGCCGCCCACCTCGCCCGCGACGACGCCGAGCACGATGAGCGATCCGCCCAGCCAGTCCATGGGTCCGAGCGGCTCGCCCCCGTACCAGTGCGAGAAGAGCGCGGCCGCGACCGGCTCCAGGGCGAAGATGAGCGCCGCCCGCACCGCGGTGGTGCGCCGCTGCGCCCAGTTCATGACGAAGAAGGCGCCGGCGGTCATGACGAGCCCGGTGAAGGCCACCACGGCGCCGAAGTGCAGGCGTCCTGCGGGCTCGAGCCGCGCCCCCTCCACCCCCGTCCAGAGGAGCGCGCCCGCGAACGTGGTCGCGATCTGGAGGGTGACGAACGGCACCAGCGGGTGGCGCGGCGACCACTCCGAGGTGAAGACGATCTGGAGGGCGAACGCGAAGGCGCACCCGAGCGTGAGGAGGTCGCCCCAGCGGACCTCGGCGGCGATGCCGTCGCCGAACGGCCGTGTCAGGAGCGACAGCCCGAGCACGGCGAGCGCCGTCCCCGCCCAGTACGCCGCACGCACGCGCCGGTGGAGCAGGAAGCGGGCGACGAACGGGACGATCAGGGTGGCGAGGCCGGTGATGAAGCCGGAGCGGGCGGGGGTGGTGGACCCCAGGCCCAGCGTCTGGAGCACGAAGCCCACCAGGATGAACCCGCCCAGCAGCACGCCGTCGCGGGCCAGCCCGGGGGAGGCGCGGTCGCGCCGGGCGAGCCAGAGCGCCGCGAGCACGGCGGTGGCCAGGCCGAACCGCGCCGAGAGGAACACGCCCGTGGACGCGATCTCGAGGACGCCCTTCACGAAGGTGAAGGTCGTTCCCCACAGGAGCGTCAGCGCCAGGAGCGCGAGATCGGCCACGGCGCGTCCTTCTACCAGAACGCGGGCGCCGCGCCAGCGCCGCCGCGCCGCGGGTGCCCCGCGTGGATCAGGCGAAGTAGAAGGCGACGCCCAGCACCGCGTAGACGGCGACGAGCATGGCGCCCTCGAGCCAGTTGGACTCGCCGTCGAGCGCGACGAGGGTGATGGCGCCGGTCGCCGCTCCCACTGCCACCACCTCGAGCGGCGTGAAGACCAGGTCCATGGGCCGGCCCAGCGCCAGCCCGGCCAGGACGAGCGCGGGCGCGACGAGGAGCGCCACCTGCTTCGACGACTCGACCGCGATGTGGAGGGCGAGGTCCATGCGATCGCGCAGCGCCATCAGGACGGCGGTGGAGTGCTCCGCCGCGTTGCCGACGATCGCGACCACCACCACGCCGACGAACACGCGGGAGAGCCCGAGGGCATGCGCCGCGCCCTCGATGCTCCCCACCAGGATCTCCGACATCACCGCCACCGCCACCGTCGCCCCGACCAGCACCCCCAGCGCGCGCCGGACGGACCACCGGGGGCCCGAGACGCCGGCCGCGGCCTCGTCGACCTCCACGTCGTAGAGGTGGGCGTGCGTCCCGAGGGAGAAGCGGAGCGAGAGGGCGTAGGTGGCGAGGAGCACGAGGGAGATCGCGACCGAGAACGGCACCCGCTTCTCCGGATGCGGATCGGCCCCGTGGTGGAGGAGCGCCGGCACGAGCAGGGCGACCGAGGCGAGGAAGAGCGTGGCGACCCCGGCCCCGGCGGCGGTCGCGTTGAAGGTCTGCTTCTCGCGGCGCAGCCCGCCCGCGAAGGCCGCCGCCCCGAACACCAGCAGCAGGTTTCCGACGATCGCACCCGTGATGGACGCCTTCACCACCGCCAGCTCACCCGCCCGCAGCGCGGCGAGACCGAGGATCAGCTCCGCCGCGTTCCCGACGGTGGCGGAGAGGAACCCGCCCACCGCCGTGCCGACGCGCGCGGCGAGCGCCTCGGTGGCGCGGCCCATGAGGCCGGCGAGCGGGACGACGGCGAGGCAGGAGCTGGCGAAGGACAGGACCGGGCGGTCGGGCCAGATCCAGCGGGCCGCGAGCGTGGCGGGCACGCAGACGAGCAGCGCGTCGAGCGGCGACAGGCGCGGGAGCTTCACGGCGGCGGTGTCTGCGCGAGCTGGCGCGGCGCGGCCGGCGTCAGGCGGAACCGGATGGTCCCGTCGTCCTCGCGCGCTACCTCGCCGCGCGCCTCGAGGACCTCGAGGTTCGCGACGGTCTCGGAGAGCGTGAGGAAGACGTCCCCCGCCTTCGCCCACGGGAAGAGCGCCTGGGAGACCTCGTAGCCCGTCCTCGGCCCGCCCGCGAGCACCTCGCGGATCTTCGCCTGGCGCTTGCCGTAGAACTGGACGAGCGAGTCGATGACGCGGCGGTGGCCGGAGAAGGGCGGCCCGTGGCCGGGGAGCACCAGATCCACCTCCAGCCGGTGGAGCCGGCCGATGCTGTCGAGGTAGGCGAGGAGCGGCTTGAAGACGCCCTCCTCGCCGCCGGGTCCGAGCTCGATGAGCGGGTTGGGCGAGACCTTCTCGAGCAGGTGATCGTCGGAGAGGACGAGCCGGCGCTCCCGGTCGTAGAGGACCACCAGCCCGGGCGTGTGGCCGGGCATGTGGAGGACCTCCAGCGACACGTGCGCGCCGCGCAGGACCTCGCCCTGCGCCAGCGCCCTCGCCTCCGGCACCCGCCGTGCGAGCGAGAAGCTCGCCTCGCCGGAGCGCGCCACGCCGGCGAGGACGTCCGGTGGCACGCCCAGCCGGGCGAGGTACCTCCCGTAGCGGGGCGCCCGGTCCTTCCAGCTGGGGCCGCCCTCCACGATCTTGTCCCGGTCCGCCGGGTGGACGTGGACCGGAAGCTCGCCGCCGTGCCGCTCCTGGACGAACCGCGCCGCCCCGTAGTGATCGACGTGCCCGTGGGACACCACGATCCGCGTGACGTCCCGGAAGCGCTTCCCGTGCCTCGCGAACCCCTCCTCGATGGCGGCCTGGGCGACCTCGGTCCCGAGGCCGGCGTCGAAGAGGAAGAGCCCTCCGCCCGGCTCGTCCACCAGGTAGACGTTGACCGGTCCGCCGGCCTGCGGGAACGGGATCGGCACGGGGATGCGGTGGATCCCGAGGTCCTTCAGGTCGGCTTCGGTCACCGCGCCACCGCCCCGCGGCCGCGCCTCGCTCCCCCGCCTCGCGGAGGGCGGCGAGCTCCGCCCGCCGTCACTTGTTCGCCTTCACCTTCGCCTGCAGGGCCGGGAGCGCCTGGAACAGGTCCGCCACGAGCCCGTAGTCCGCGATCTGGAAGATGGGGGCGTCGGCGTCCTTGTTCACCGCCACGATCACCTTCGACCCCTTCATCCCGGCGAGGTGCTGGATGGCGCCGGAGATCCCCGCCGCGACGTACAGCTCGGGCGCGACCACCTTCCCGGTCTGGCCCACCTGCCAGTCGTTCGGCACCCAGCCGGCGTCGACGGCGGCGCGGCTGGCGCCCACCGCCGCCCCCAGCTCGTCGGCGAGGGCCTCCACCGGCTTGAAGTCGCCCTTGGTGCCGCGGCCGCCCGAGACCACCACCCGCGCCTCGGTCAGCTCGGGGCGCGCGCTCTTCACCTCGCGAAACTCGACGAACCGGGTCCTGAGCCCCGCCGCGTCGATCGCGACCGGCACGGCGGTGACGCTCCCGCCGCCCTCCCTGGCCGCGACGCCGAACTCGGTGGCACGCACCGTGAACACCTTCACCTGCGACGCGATCTCCACCTCGGCGAGCACGTTCCCCGCCCACATGGGCCGGCGGAAGGTCACGTTCGCGCCGTCGCCCCCGAAGGCGACGACCTCGGTGGCCATGCCGGCGCCGAGCTTGGCGGCGACGCGCGGCAGGAGGTCCTTCCCCTGGGCCGTCGCGGCCGCCCCCACGAAGGTCGCGTCGCAGGCCTTCGCGATCCCGGCCACCACCGGCGCGTGCGCCTCGGCGAGGTAGTGCTCCAGCACCTCCGCGTCGGCCGCGTGGACCTCGGCGCCGCAGGCCGCGAGCTCCTGGGCGAGCGGACCGATGCCCTTCCCGAGCAGCGCCAGGTGGAGCTTCCCGCCCGTCCTCCGCGCCACCTCCCGCCCCGCCGCGATGGCGTGGAAGGTCGCCTTGCGGAGGTGTCCTCCGCCTTGCTCCGCCACGATGAGGACGTTCGCCATCGGCAACCTCCGGCTTCGCTCGTTCGCCCGGGACACGCCCCGCGCATCGGGCCGCGCCCGGGGCCCTACACGACCTTCGCCTCGTCGTGGAGCTTCTTCCAGAGCTCCTCGACGTCCGCGACCTTGACCCCGCCTTTCCGGCGCGGCGGCTCCTCGAGCCTCCTCACCACCACCCGCGGCGCCAGGTCCACGCCCAGGGACGCGGCGGGGAGCTCGCGGACCTCCTTCTTCTTCGCCTTCATGATGCCCGGCAGGGAGGCGAAGCGCGGCTTGTTGAGCCTCAGGTCGGTGGTCACCACCGCCGGCAGCGAGAGGTCGAGCGTCTCGACGCCGCCGTCCACCTCCCGCACCACGCCGATCCGCTTGCCGTCGCTGGAGAGGAGGAGCCCTGGCTGCTTCTTCTGCTCCGACTCGCTCTCCAGGCTCTCCGTCTTCGAGGCGAAGGTCGCCTGCGCCAGGCCCAGGCGCTCCGCGAGGTACTGCCCGACCTGGTTCTGGTCGTCGTCGATCGACTGCTTCCCGAGGAGGACGAGGTCCGGCTTCTCCTGCTCGAACACCTTGGCGAGGATGGCGGAGACCACGACCGGGTCGAGCGCGCCCTCGTGCTTCACCAGCACGCCGCGGTCGGCGCCCATGGCGAGCGCCGCCCGGATCTCGGTCATCGACCGATCGCCGCCGATGGACGCGACCAGCACCTCGCCGCCGTGCTTCTCCCTGAGGCGCAGCGCCTCCTCGACGGCGATCTCGTCGAAGGGGTTCATCTTGTAGTTCACCCCCTCCGTCACGATGCCGCTGCCGTCCGGTTTCACCCGGATCTTCGACTCCGGGTCCTCCACGCGCTTCGCGGTCACCAGGATCTTGATGGGCATGGACGCTCCGATTTCCGAGTCAATCCGAGCGGGTGAATATTGCGCAGCGCGCCAGGGGGCCGCAACCGAATTCCGGACGGGGCCCGCAGCCCCAACCGGGAGGAACGATCGTGGCCCCGCTCCGTCCGCTCCCGGATTATTCGGGGGGCCTGCGATCCGGGTGGATCGCCTCCCGGTGAACTTCCAGGAAGGAGCGTCACGATGCGCACCCCCATCACCGTGGCCCTGGCCGTGCTGCTCGCCGGCGGCACGGCGTCGGCGCAGGGCACGTCGTCGGAGCAGGCCCTCAAGGGGACCGGCAGGTACGGCACCGCCGGGTGTGGCCTCGGCTCGCTGGCCTTCGGCGACGCGCCGGGCGCGGTGCAGATCTTCGCCGCGACGACGAACTGGCTGTTCGGGACCCAGACCTTCGGCATCACCACGGGCACCTCCAACTGCGGACCCGGGCTGATGGCGCAGGGAACCAAGAACTACGTGGACGCCAACCGGGAGGCGGTCGCGAAGGACATCTCCCGGGGAGAGGGCGAGTCGATCGGCGCGCTCACCTGGATGAATGGGTGCAAGGACTCGCGCGAGGTGGGCGCCGCCTTGCAGCGCAACTTCGGGAAGATCTTCCCCAGCGAGTCCGCCCCGACCGAGCAGGTGACGGACGCGATCCTCGACACGCTCCGCTCCAACGCCAGCCTCGGTTGCGGCAAGGGCTAGCCCGGGGAGAACGAGCCATGCGAACCCAGATCATCGTCGCGCTCTCCGCCGCCCTCCTCGGTGGCGCCGCCGGCGCCGCGGACAAGTCGCACCAGAAGGCGGTCCAGGGCCCCGGCCGCTACGGACAGGCCGGGTGTGGCCTCGGGTCGCTCGCCTTCGGCAGCGAGCCGGGCGGCGTGCAGATCCTCGCCGCCACCACGAACGAGTGGGTGACCTACAACCAGACCTTCGCCATGAGCAGCGGCACGTCCAACTGCGCGCCGGCCCTGACGGCGCAGGGCACCAGGAACTTCGTGGACGCGAACCGCGAGGCGCTCGCCAAGGACGCCTCCCGCGGCGAGGGTGACGCCGTCGGCGCCATCTCCTGGATCAACGGCTGCAAGGACGCGCGCGCGGTGGGTGCCACGCTCCAGCGGAACTTCTCGCGCATCTTCCCGTCGGAGCAGGCGTCGAACGAGGACGTCACCCGGGCGCTCCTCGACACCCTCCACGCCGACGAGGCCCTGGGCTGCGCCAAGGGCTGACCGGGGCGGTGCGGGCGCATTCGCGAGGGGAGTCCTCCGGGGCTCCCCTCGTCCTGTTCCGGGCGGCCATGCGACGGCTCCTCCTGGCGCTGCTGCTGGCCCCGGCCGCCGCCGCGCCCGACCCTGGCAACGCGGGGGAACTCCCGGCCGCGGTCCCGGCGCCCGACCCGGCCTACCTCCCCGAGCTCCTGGAGAGGGCGCGCGCGCTCCGGCTCTGGGACGACCGCGGCTGGCTCGAGCTCGGCCACTACCGGCCGCGCTGGTTCGGCGGGTGGAAGAGCGAGGCGGACGGCCCAGCGTTCTTCCGCTCCCCGGGAGGGCAGACCGACCCGCGCGCCGAGCTGGAGGCGACGCTGGCCGGCTTCTTCGACGCCGCGCCCAGGCGGGACGAGCTCGACGCCGCGCAGTGCCGGTTCCCGGCGCGCTTCGCGTTCCTCTCGGAGAAGCTGGGCTTCGATCCGGCGCGGCTGCCGCGGCGCCGTTGCCCGCGCTTCGAGGACTTCTTCGGACGGGTGCGCCCGAGGTCCGTCACCCTGGTCTTCTCGTCCTGGTACCTGAACAGCCCCGGCTCCTCCTTCGGCCACACCCTGCTCCGGCTCGACAAGGAGGAGGAGGCGCGCGGCGGGAGGCACTTCGAGCTGCTCGACTACGGCGTCAACTACGCCGCCACGCCCGACACCTCCAACGCGGTGCTCTACGCGGTGAAGGGGCTCCTGGGCATGTTCAAGGGCGAGCTCTCCCACTACGCGTACTACTACAAGGTGCGCGAGTACTCGGACTACGAGTCTCGCGACCTCTGGGAGTACGACCTCGGCCTCACCCCCGCGGAGTCGGCGCTCCTCGCCGCGCACCTCTGGGAGGTGGGTGGTACCTGGTTCGACTACTGGTACCTCGACGAGAACTGCGCCTCGATGATGCTGGCGGTGCTCGACGCGGCGGCGCCGAGGCTCCGGCTCCTCGACCACGTCGGCCGCTTCGTCGTCCTCCCCTCGGACACGGTGAAGGCCCTCTTCGCCGAGCCAGGGCTCGTCCGCGAGGTCCACTGGCGGCCGTCCATCCGGTCGCAGTTCGACGCCCGTGTCGAGAAGCTCTCGCCGCCGCAGCTCGACGCGGTGGAGGCGCTCGGGCGCGACGCCGCCGCGCCGCTCCCCGCGGCGCTCTCCCCGTCCCAGCAGGCCGCGGCGCTCGACGCCGCCGCCGACCGCCTCGACCTCCGGTTCGCGAAGGACCTCGCCCTGGGCAATGCGCCGGACGCGGCCGCCGCGCGGCAGCGGCTCCTGGAGCGGCGGAGCGCGCTCCTGGTGCAGGGCGACGCGCTCGACATCCCCACCCCCGTGGAGCGGTCGCCGGAGCGAGGCCACGGCTCGTCGCGCGCGGCGCTGGGCGGCGGGTGGTCGAGGCGCGACGGCGGCCTGGTGACGCTGGAGGGCCGCTCCGCCCTGCACGACTTCGCCGATCCGCCGGCCGGCGAGCCGGACCTCGCCGCCGTCGAGTTCCTGCCGTTCCGCGCCAGGTGGGGGCCTCGCGACCGCCGCTTCGAGCTCGACGACCTCGCGGTGGTGCGGGTCGCCACCATGAGCCCGCTCTCCCGCTTCGACCTCCGCCCCTCGTGGCGGTTCGCCCTGGGCGCGCGGACGGTCCGCGACGCCGCCTGCGACCAGTGCCTCGCCGGATACGCCGAGGGAGGCGCCGGCGTGGCCCTCGTCCGCTTCGCCGGCGCGATCGACCTCCTCGCCACCGGCGACCTGTCGCTCGAGGGCGCCCCCGGGCTCTCGGGGCTCGACGGGCACGGCTTCCGCGTCGGCGTCGGGCCGGGCGGGCTGCTGCGGCTCCGGGCCGGCGAGCGCATCGCCCTCCTCGCCTCCGCCGGGTGGCGGTGGCTGCCGGCGGCGGCGCCGCACGACACCTGGTCGCTCGGGGCGGATCTCCGACTCAACGCCTGGCGAGACCTCTCCCTCGCGGTCCAGGCCCGGCGCACACCGCAGGACGGCGAGGTCGTGCTCGCCGTCCTCGCGTACTTCTAGGCGCTCCCGGGCGCGCCGCGCCCCGACGGGCCGCGGGGCGCCCGCTCCCCGGCGGCGTACCCTGACCCGAGATGGTGCCCCGGCTCATCGAGCAGTTCGGCTACCTGGCCGTGCTCGCCCTCCTCGGGCTCGCCGGGTTCGGCGTCCCCATCCCCGAGGAGCTGACCCAGCTCACCGCCGGGTTCCTGGCGCACGAGGGCTGGCTGCGGCTCCTCCCTGCGATCGTCACCTGCTGGCTCGGGATCGTGGGCGGCGACTTCGCGTTCTACACGCTCGCCCGGCGCCACGGCGGGCGCGTGCTGGAGAGCCGCGCCGTCCGCCGCCTCCTCACGCCCACCCGCCGCGCCTGGCTGGAGGCCCACTTCGCGCGCCACGCGTTCTGGACCATCGCGATCGCCCGCCATGCGTCGGGCCTCCGCCTCCCCGCGTTCGCGCTCGCGGCCCTGCACGGCGTCCGGCCGACCACCTTCCTCCTCGCCGACGGGCTCTCGGCGCTGGTGTCCGTGCCGCTCGTGGTGGGCGCCGGGTTCCTCTTCTCCCGCCACCTCGGTCAGGTGCACCGCGAGATCCGGCTGGTGGAGCTCGGCATCCTCGCCGCCCTCGCGCTCGGCCTCGGCGCCTACGCGGTGGTGCGCCGCCGACGACGGCCGCCCGCGTGACCGGGTGTGCGCCTCCGCCCCGGCGCGGCGGACGCTAGCGCGCCCCCGGCGCGTACCGCCTGGCCGGCTCCTCGCCGCGAAGCACCCGGAGCGCTCCTTCCGCGAGCGCGCGCAGCTCGTCCTCCCCGGGGAGGACCCGCACCGGCGCGATCCAGGCGACGCGGCGCCGGACCGCGTCCACCACCGGCGCGAGGTGCGCCATCCCGCCGGTGAGGAGGATGGCGTCCACGCGCCCCTCCAGCGCGGCGGCCATCGCCGCCGCCGCCTTGGCGATCTGGTAGGCCATCGCGTCGAGGACGAGCGCGGCCGCCGCGTCGCCCGCTCCCGCGCGCGCCACCGCCTCCCGCGCGTCGCGCGTCCCGAGGAGCGAGAAGAGGCCGCCGTCGCCGAAGAGCCGCCGCCGCACCGACGCGGCGTCGGCGCCCGCGGCGAAGCACAGCTCGACGAGCGCGGTGGCGGGGACGCCGCCGGCGCGATCGCCGGAGAAGGGCCCCTCGTCCTGCGGGTTCACGACGTCCACCATCCGCCCGTCCCGCTGCGCCGAGAGCGAGACGCCCGTGCCCATGTGGCAGACCACGAGCCGCAGCTCGGCGAGCGGCCGGCCCGCCTCGGACGCGAACCGCCGCGCCACCGCCCGCATGTTGAGCGCGTGGGAGAAGCTGCGCCGCTCGACGCCGGCGAGTCCGGTGACGCGCGCGACCGGCTCGAGCTCGTCCACCGAGACCGGGTCCACCACGAACGCCGGGCAGCCGTGCGCGTCGCCGACGGCGCGGGCGATGGCCGCCCCCAGGTTCGAGGCGTGCTCGCCGCGCACGGCGGCCTCGAGATCCGCGAGCATGGCCGCGTTCACCTCGAACGTGCCCGAGGGGAGGGGCGGGAGGAGCCCGCCCCGCCCGGCGACGGCCGCGAGCGCGGTCCCCTCGGACTCCCCACGACCACCGGGCTGGAGGGGGGGGCCCTCGGACTCTCCACGGCCTCTGGGCTGGAGGGGTCGCCCGACCCCGGCCGCGGCGAGGAACCCCTCGACCGCTGCCACCCGCGCCCGGAGCTCGTCCCAGACCCGTTCCCGGGGCCGTTCCAGCAGGTCGGGGTGGGCGAGCCTCTCCTCGCGCAGCGCCTCGCCCCCGCGGTAGAGAGCGAGCTTGGTGGAGCCGGCGCCCGGGTTGACGGCGAGGACGAGCGGCGCGGAGGGGCCCGGCGTCACCGCTCGCCTCCCGCGGCCAGGACCCCGAGCGCGATGGAGCAGAGCTTGTCCTCCGCGCGCTCGGTGCGCGACGGGATGAGCACCGGCGCGCGCGCCCCGATGATGACGTGCGCCACCCCGCGGTGGGCGAGCCAGGTGAACGCCTTGCCGAGCGCGTTCCCGACCTCGATGGTGGGGACGAGGAGCACGTCGGCGCGGCCCGCCACCGGGTGATCGATCCCCTTCGCCCGCGCCGCCTCCTCGGAGAGGGCGTTGTCGAGCGCGAGCGGGCCGGAGACGACGCAGCCGCGCAGCTCGCCCCGCGCGTTCATGCCGGCGAGCGCCTGGGCGTCCCGCGTGTGCGGCATCGTCTCGGTGACGGTCTCGACGGCGCAGAGGCACGCCACGCGCGGCCGGGCGTAGCCGAGCCGCGTGAAGACGTGGACCGCGTTCTCCACGATCTCCTTCTTCTGCGCCAGCCCGGGGGCCACGTTGACGCCGCCGTCGGTGATCCCGATGAGGCGCGGCCGATCCGAGACCGGGTGCTCCGAGATCATCACGTCCGAGAGCAGCCGCTCTCCCCGGAGCCCGGTGCTCCGGTCGAGGATGGCCCGGAGGAGCTCGGCGGTCTGGAGCCTCCCCTTCATCAGCACCGCCGCCTCGCCGGTACGGACCATGGCGACCGCGCGCCGCGCCGCGTCGGCGTCGTCCTCGGCGGCCACGATCTGGAAGAGGGCCGGGTCCTCGCCGAGCGCGGAGAGCTTCGCCTCGATGTCGGCGCGGCCGCCCACCAGGACCAGATCGGCGATGCGCTGGCGCCGCGCCGCCGCCGCGGCCTCGAGCGCGGTCTCGCTGGCCGCGGCCGCCACCGCGACCCGGCGCGGCCCCACCGCGCGCGCCTCGGCGAGCAGGCGATCGAGCGTGGGGATGGGCATCATCGGCTGGCTCGCGGTATCATGCCCGACCCCAGTTCGGCTCGCGCCCAGGTCGGTCCGGCCCTTTTACCCCAATGCCGCCGCGGCCTGCACGTCCGGCGGCGCAGGCGATGCGAGAGGAGCGGCAGACAGCGATGGCGCGAGGGCTTCTCAGCGGCGATGAGGCGGTGGCGGCGGCGGCGCTGGACGGCGGCGTGCACCTGGGTACCGGCTACCCCGGCACGCCCTCCACCGAGATCCTGGAGGCGTTCGGCGCCCTGGGCGGCCGGGCCCAGTGGGCGCCCAACGAGAAGGTGGCGCTGGAGGTGGGCCTGGGAGCGGCCTTCGGCGGCGCGCGCGCCCTGGTCACCATGAAGCACGTCGGTGTGAACGTCGCCGCCGACCCGCTCTTCACCGCCGCCTACACCGGCGTCTCCGGCGCGCTCGTGGTCGTGACCGCCGACGACCCGGGGATGGCCTCGTCCCAGAACGAGCAGGACAACCGCCACTACGCGGTGGCGGCCGCGCTCCCCATGCTCGAGCCCTCCGACTCCCAGGAGGCCTACGACCTCGCCCTCGCGGCGCTGGAGATGAGCGCGCGCTGGCAGCTCCCGGTCCTCCTCCGGATGACGACGCGCGTCTGCCACTCGAAGACCATCGTGACACGCCGCGCGCCGGTGGAGGCGCAGGCGCCCCGGTTCGCGCGCGACATTGCGGGCCGGGTGATGATCCCGGCCTACGCGCGCCCCGCCCACCGCCGGCTCCGCCAGAAGCTGGAGGGGCTCGCCGCCTGGGCGGAGGGGTCGCCGCTCGCGGTGGAGCGGCGCGGCTCGAAGGCCCTCGGCATCGTCACCGCCGGCGTCGCGGCCCGTCACGCCCGCGAGGCGGCGCCCGACGCGAGCTTCCTCGAGCTGAAGCTCGTCCACCCGCTGCCGCTCCAGAAGATCCGCGCCTTCGCCGCGAGCGTGGAGCGCTGCCTGGTCGTCGAGGAGGGCGACCCGTACCTCGCCGACGCGCTCCGCGCCGCCGGGATCGCGGTCGAGTCCAAGGCCGCCGCCTTCCGGTTCGGCGAGCTGTCGGTGGACCGGGTCCGGCGCATCCTCGCCCGGGACGGCGCCGCCGAGCCCGAGCCGCCCAAGGGGAAGCCGCCCGAGCTGTGCGAGGCCTGCCCGTACCACCCGGTCTACGCCACGCTCCGCAAGCTCGACTGCATCGTGGCGGGCGACATCGGCTGCTACACGCTGGGCGTCCTCCCGCCGTACCAGGGGCTCGACACCTGCGTGGCGATGGGCGCCTCGCTGGGCGTCGGGCTCGGCCTCCGCCACGTGCTCCCGGACGACGAGGCCCGCCGGGTCGTCTCGCTCATCGGCGACTCGACCTTCGTCCACTCCGGCGTGAACGGCCTCATCGAGATGGTCTACAACCCGCCCCGCACCGGGCACGTGCTCCTCATCCTCGACAACGGCACCACGGCGATGACCGGCCAGCAGGAGCACCCCGGCACCGGGCGGACCCTCCTCCACGAGCCCACCGGGAAGCTCTCGCTGGAGGGGCTGGCCCGCGCCGCCGGGGTGAAGAACGTGGACGTGGTGGACCCGGTCGCCGATCCGGGCGCCTTCGAGAAGCTGCTCCGCGACCGGCTCGGCCGGCGCGAGCTGTCGGTCATCGTGGCGCGGCGTCCCTGCATCCTGGCCGCCGCGGACATCCGGAAGTACGAGAAGGCCGCGGCCGAGAAGGCGGCAGCCTGCGCCGCGTGCGCGGAGGCCGAGAATGTCTAGCGCGGCAGGCGGGCGCGTCACCAACGTGGTGGTCGCGGGCCTGGGCGGCCAGGGCGTCATCAAGGCCTCCGACATCCTCGCCGACGCTGCCTTCCGGGCCGGCCTGGACGTGAAGAAGGCCGAGGTCCACGGCATGAGCCAGCGCGGCGGCTCGGTCACCTCCGACGTCCGCTTCGGGAGCGAGGTCCTCTCGCCCATGGTGCCGCACGGCGAGGCGGACTTCCTCGTCGTCATCGAGCCGCGGGAGATCGAGGTGAACCGGGCCATGCTCCGGCCGGGTGGCGTGCTCATCCAGCCCGAGGCGGTGGACCTCGATCGGCTGCCCAACAAGCGCAGCGTGAACGTGGCGCTGCTGGGCGCGCTCGCGGCCCACCTCGACGTCCCGAAGGCGCTCTGGATCGAGGCGATGAAGGCGGCGCTCCCGGAGCGGCTCCACGCGGTCAACGAGGCGGCGTTCGAGCTCGGCCTCGCGGCGGGCAAGGCGCGCCGCGCCTGAGCGCGCGGCGGCGCAGGCCGACCGCGAGATGGAGGTGGCACCGTGACCACGCAGTGGAACGACGCGCCGGGCGGCTTCCACCCCGCCAGCGCCCCGGATTTCCTGCCCCGCGCGCAGCTCCAGGCGCTGCAGCTCGGCCGGCTCCAGGCGACGGTGCGCCGCGCCTTCGAGCGGGTGAAGCTCTACCGCGAGCGGATGGAGGCGCGGAACGTCCTCCCCGAGGACCTCCGGACGCTCGCCGACCTCGGAAGGCTGCCGTTCACGGTGAAGACCGACCTCCGCGACACCTACCCCTTCGGCCTCTTCGCCTCTCCCATGGAGGAGGTGGTCCGCCTCCACGCCTCGTCCGGCACGACCGGGAAGCCCATCGTCGTCGCCTACACCGACGCCGACCTGCAGGTCTGGACGAGCGTCATGATCCGCAGCTTCGCCGCCTGCGGCCTCCACCGCGGCGACGTCGTCCAGAACGCCTACGGCTACGGCCTCTTCACCGGCGGCCTGGGGGCGCACTACGGCGCCGAGGCGCTGGGCGCCACGGTGATCCCCATCTCCGGCGGGAACACCGACCGGCAGCTCATGGTGCTCCAGGACTTCGGCGTCACCGCCATCTGCTGCACGCCGTCGTACTTCGTCCACCTGGTGGAGCGCGCCAAGGAGGCGAAGATCGGGTTCGGGAAGCTGAAGGTCGGCATCTTCGGCGCCGAGCCGTGGTCGGAGTCGATGCGCCACCACATCCAGGCGGAGACGGGGATCCGGGCGCACGACATCTACGGCCTCTCCGAGATCATCGGCCCGGGCGTGGGCATCGAGTGCTTCCGGCAGGACGGGCTCCACCTCTTCGAGGACCACTTCTACCCGGAGATCATCGACCCGCAGACCGGCCAGGTGCTCCCCGACGGCGCCGAGGGCGAGCTGGTCCTCACCACCCTCTCCAAGCAGGCGATGCCGATGCTCCGCTACCGGACGCGCGACATCACCTCCCTCCACCCGGAGCCGTGCGCCTGCGGCCGCACCGTGCGCCGCATCCGGCGGATCGGGCGCCGCTCCGACGACATGTTCATCATCCGCGGCGTGAACGTCTTCCCGTCGCAGGTGGAGTCGGCGCTCCTCGCGGTGGAGGGGACCCTCCCGCACTACCAGATCGTCCTCACCCGCGAGAAGGGGCTCGACGAGATGGAGGTGCAGGTCGAGGTCACGCCCGAGTTCTTCTCCGACCAGATCCGCGCCCTGGAGGCCCTCCAGAAGCGGCTCGAGGGCGCCATCGAGCACACCCTCGGCATCCGCGTGAAGGTCCACCTCGTCGAGCCGCGCACCCTCGCCCGCAGCGAGGGGAAGGCGAAGCGCGTCCTCGACAAGCGCAGCATCTGACCCGATGCGCCCGGAGGCACGCCCATGAAGATCCGGCAGCTGTCGCTGTTCCTCGAGAACCGGCCCGGCCAGCTCCGCATCCCCTGCAAGGTCCTGGGCGACGCGGGGATCGACATCCTCACCATGTCGCTGGCCGACACCCAGCAGTTCGGGATCCTGCGCCTCATCGTGAAGGACTCCGAGCGCGCCAAGAAGGCGCTGGAGGCGGCCGGGTGCGTGGTGAACGCCACCGACGTCCTGGCGCTGGACGTCCCCGACCGCCCGGGCGGCCTGGCCTCGACGCTGGAGGCGTTCGAGAAGGCCGGCTTGGGGATCGAGTACATGTACGCCTTCGCCGCCTCGCGCGAGCGCGGCAAGTTCGCGACGCTCGTCTTCCGCCTGGAGGACCCCGACCGCGCCGCGAGGCTCCTCGGCGAGCACGGCGTGAAGCTCGTCTCGTCGAAGGAGCTGTTCGAGCGGGCCGGGGTGTAGCGCGGTGCCGTTTCCGGTCGAGAACGCCGTCTTCGATCCGGCGGAGACGCTGCCGCGCGCCGACCTCGCCGCCCTGCAGCTCTCGCGGCTGCGGGAGACGGTGGCGCGCTGCGCGGGCGTGCCGTTCTACCGCGAGGCGTTCGCCGCCGCCGGGGTCTCCCCGGACGACGTCCGCTCGCTCGACGACCTGCGCCGCCTGCCGTTCACGGTGAAGGACGACCTGCGCCGCCACTACCCGCTCGGCCTCCTGGCGGTGCCGCGCGCGCAGGTGGCGCGGGTGCACGGCTCCTCGGGCACCACCGGCCGGCCCACCTTCGTCGCCTACACGCGCAGGGACCTCGAGACCTGGTCCGGCCTGGTGGCGCGCTTCCTCGTCGCCGGCGGGGTGCGCGCCGGCCACACCGTCCACGTCGCCTTCGGCTACGGGCTCTTCACCGGCGGCTTCGGCCTCCACCAGGGGATCGAGCGGGTCGGCGCCGCGGTCGTCCCGGCGGCGGGCGGCAACACCCCGCGCCAGGTGATGCTCATCCGCGACCTCGACCCGGACGTGCTCGTCTGCACGCCCTCGTACGCCCTCCACATCGCGGAGGTGATGGCGGCGGAGGGGGTGAGGCCCGGCGACGTCGCGCTGCGCTACGGCCACTTCGGCGCGGAGCCCTGGACCGAGGAGATGCGCGCCGAGCTGGAGCGCGCCCTCGGCCTCCTCGCCTTCAACAACTACGGCCTCTCCGAGGTGATCGGGCCGGGCGTCGCGGGCGAGTGCCCGGCGCGGCTCGGCATGCACGTGCAGGAGGACCACTTCCTCGTCGAGTGCCTCGACCCCGAGACGCTCGCGCCGGTGCCCGAGGGCGAGGTGGGCGAGCTGGCCTTCACCTCGCTCACCAAGGAGGCGCTGCCCGTGGTCCGCTACCGGACGCGCGACCTCGCCGCGATCGACCGGAGCCCCTGCCCGTGCGGCCGCACCGGCGTCCGGATGAGCCGCGTGGTCGGCCGCTCCGACGACATGATGATCATCCGCGGCGTGAACGTCTTCCCGTCGCAGATCGAGGAGGCGCTGCTGCGGGTGGAGGGGACCGCGCCGCACTACCTCATCGAGATCTCGCGGCCGGGCGCGCTCGACGAGGCGGTGGTAAAGGTCGAGCTCCGTCCCGCGGGCTTCTCCGACGAGATGCGGCAGATGATCGAGCTGCGCGACCGGGTCGACCGCGAGATCTACTCCGTAACCGGCATCCGCATGACCGTGGAGCTGGTGGCGCCCGGGTCGATCGAGCGCTCCACGGGGAAGGCGCGCCGGGTGGTGGACCTCAGGAAGGCGTGACGCAGGGTCACCACGCGATCGGCCGCCGGTCGCGGAAGAAGCCACCGCTGGGCCCGCTCGCGGGGAGCGTGGCGAGCCAGACGATGCCGTCCGCGCCCTGCTCCACCGTGCGTGGCGCGCCCGGGCCGCCCATGCGCGTCGCCACCCAGCCAGGACAGGCGGCGTTCACCTTGACGTCGCCGCGCGCCTCCTCGGCGAGCTTCACCGTGAGCGCGTTGAGGGCGGCCTTCGAGACGGCGTAGGGCGACGGGCCGGGCAGGCCGTCCGAGAACGCGCCGGAGCCCGAGGAGACGTTCACCACCCGTCCATGGCCGGCGGCGTTCATGGACGGGAGGAAGGCGCGGCAGGTGCGGAGCGGGCCCCAGAAGTTCACCTCCATCGCCTCGCGGAGCGCGGCCGCGCCCCCCTCGGCGAGCAGGTCCGCCGACGGGTAGACGCCCGCGCAGTTCACGAGCACGTCGACGCGCTCCCCGGCCCGGAGGAGCCGGACCGCGAGCGCCTCGACCGACCCGTCTTTCGA